>CAZQJI010000023.1:18801-30845 GCA_964593475.1 uncultured Bacteroidota bacterium
ACAAGCTCCTCCAGCGGTATATCAAGGATTGAAAATTTCTCCCACCCCTCAAAATCAAAATGCCACCATTCAGTCGGAAGGGGAATAAAACCGTATTTCTTCATCACATCTTCAAGAAGTTGACGATTCTTGATAAGTGTATCCGGAAGCTCTTTATAGTCCCGATGAGCCCTCTCTGTGAAATCATCATATTTCGTCGGCATTGGAAGTTCATTACCGAGCGAATCAACAAGTGTTAAGTCAACAGCACAACCACGATTGTGCCTTGAACCCTTCGCCGGATTTGCAACATACCTTTCGTCTGGAACAATTGACCACAAAACTTTCTGAACCGAAAGCGGTCTATAGCAATCCCAAACTTTTATACCAAGACCAATTTTTTCAAGCTCTTTTTGAACTGAATCAAGTTTCAAAGCAACAAACCTCCTTAAAAAGCATTTTCCCACTTTATAAAGTTTTCTCCCTGTGAAATTATCTTCCGTTGCATATTTTATATCAACTCTAATCCGTGGATTAATTTTCTGGATATCAACAAGAACCGTATCCTCCGGATTATACTGTGAAAACAACTCGTTGATTAGTAAAGATAAAAAAAGAGCAAGTAAAACTGTTAACTTAAACCTCATTTCTTACCTTTGCCCTTTTTCTTACCTGTAAGTTCACTCATCGTCGGAATATCAAACTTTCGGAAAATTCCGCCCTTAAACGGTCTCTTTTTATCCTGCGTTGGCTTCAGGTCAATCTTTGAATACTTGTTTATATACCACTGATGCAAAATTGAAAGCACATTAAATGTGAAATAGTAAAGATTTAATCCAGAGGGCAAATTGTTGAAAATTAAAAAGAATAAAATCGTCATAAGCGTTGCTGTTGTCCTTTGACGCTTATCTGCCGTTGCTGAAGACATCCACTGCTGGACAAACATTGTGATAGCCATCAAAAGCGCAAGCCCGCTTATCTGATGAACACCGAAAATCGGAATGTAAAACGGCAACTTAACAATTGTATCCGGAACGGAAAGATCTTTGATCCACAAAATAAATCCTGCCTGACGAAGTTCAATTGTAACTCTAAACAACGAAAACAACGCATAAAGAATCGGCAATTGCAAGAGAAGTGGCCAGCATCCGCTAAATGGATTTACGCCATACTCACGATATACCTTCATCACTTCCTGATTCAACTTCTGCGGATTATCTTTATATTTCTCCTGCAATTCCTTCAAAATCGGTGCTATCAACTGCATCTTCTTTATTGATTTCATCTGAGTAATCGTCAACGGCGTCAAAATGATTTTTATCAAAATTGAAAAGATGATTATCACGATCCCATAATTCGGGATAAACAAGTGCAAAAATTTAAAAAGAGGCAAAAGGACATATTCCGCTATCGGTCTTATCAACCATTTCAAACCCAAACTTATCATCTCATCAAGCCCGACGCCATACGACTTTAAAATTTTATAATCAAGCGGACCAATATAAATCGTAAAATAATTTTTCTGATAATTACCACCTCTGAAAGGAATCTTCAAAGCTGTGAGATAATTTTCTTTAACCCCATTATTTGGAAGCGGGATTCTCTCACCTTCAAGATAGGCTCCATCTGCGTAATCATTTGAAATCAATGCAACAGCGAAATATTTATTATGCGTCCCGACCCATCGCGTCGTCCCGGAATAAGAACGGGAAACCTTTTGACCGAACTTACTCGCATCAATCTTTTCATAAACATCCCCAACCCTTGCATACGCACTCGCAAAATATGATTCCTCAACACTGTTTTCCTCCGTCAATTTCAAACCATTTTCCCAGACAAATTGATACTCAAAATTAGCAATTATTTTTTCCATCTTTACAAATTCAACTTCAACATCAAATGAATACTTCCCATTTTCAAAAATAAATCGCTTTATAATCTTGCTTGAGTCATTTACATTTAAAACAAATTCAATCTCCGCTTTTCCCTCTTTATCCTTCAAAACAAAATTTTCCCAGTGTCTTGCTTTTGTGTCAAAGTAAAGATTTCGTGTGTTGATTATCCTGCCATCGGTTGTCATAAAAAGAATTGATAAATCGCCACCTTTCTCCATCTCAACAAGTTGAACGGGATAATTATTCCAGGTTTTAAACTTTTTAAGCTCAAATTTTTCAACCAATGCACCCTTTGATGAGAGCACGCAGGTGTATAAATCCGTCTCAATCAGAACTTTTTTCTCCTCGCCTCTTGAAAGATGGGAAAAATAAATACCAAATGTATCAGATACAGTTTGGGCGTAAGCATTTGCCAGCTCCTTGCTCTTCTCTTTAACCTGTGCGGTGTCCTTTGGTGGGGCATTTAACCTTTGCGGTGTTTTTGGAGCATTATACCACATCCAGAGCAAAAGAACAAGCGTAATCAAAATTATACCAAGAACCGAATTTCTATCCATTTTCTTAACACTTTTATTTTTGTTTTATGGAACTTCATCTACTCCACCTGGATTGAACGGATTACAACGGATAATTCTTTTCGCAGAAAGCCAGAAACCTTTTAAAAAACCATATTTTGAAAATGCTTGAATTGAATAATCCGAACAAGATGGATAAAATCTACAACTCGGCGGGAAAAGCGGAGAAATAAAAATTTTGTAAAGTTTGATCACGAAAATCGCAAACTTTGTCAAAATATCAATTCTCATCCACAAAGCCCGAAATTTTTTCTATCAAAGGCAAAAAATCCTTTTCAAAATCAGCATACTTGAGTTTTTTCAAAATTTCTCTATCACCGATGTAAAGCAAAACAAGATCAATTGACTTATTTTTTAAAGAAAGAAGGTCTATCAGCCGATGTCTGTTGAGCCGATAGACCTCACGAAGTAATCTCTTTGCCCTGTTTCTCAGAACGATCGGCTTAACTTTTTTTGAGGCGGCAAATGCAACACGACTTACAATATCTCTTGGCGGATTCAAACGAAAATAAATTTTTATCAAACTTCCAGAAACTGAACTTGAATTTTTTATTATCTCGGTTATTTCACTTGATTTTTTTATTATCTCTCTTTTTGAGAGACCGAATTTTTTAGCGCTCATCACTTACCGTAAGTTTCCACCTACCTTTGGCTCTTCTTCTTGCTAAAATTTTCCTCCCGCTTTTTGTCTTCATCCTTGCCCTGAAACCGTGAGTCCTGCGTCTTTTAGTATTGTGCGGTTGATAAGTCCTCTTCAACTCTTCCTCCTGAAATTTGTTTTAAAAACCCACGATTTACATAAAAACAACCCTCCCCTTTATAAGGAGAGGGTTGAAAATTCAAATCAAAAATACAAAAAATTAGGGAAAGAACAAAAATTTTACTCATCTTAAAATTCTAACCCTTGAATCATGCGCCAGATTATAATTCCCTTCAACTATTATCGTATCCCCAGGATTTATAGCGCTCTTAATCTCGTAAAATTCTTCATTTTCCCGACCGAGTTCAACATAAAACCATTTTGCAAGCCCGGTTCCGTCCCCGGTGCTTTGATAGACAAATATAACGGGTCTGTTATCACGCATCACAACCGCCTTTTTTGGAACAAGCAAAATATTTCTATAAACATCACCCTGTATCCTGACATTCCCAAACATACCCGGCTTTATCTTTTCCCCGATGTTATCTATCTCAATTATGACTTTGCCCAATCTTTTCTCAATATCAATGTATGGATTTACTTCAACGACAACACCTTTGAAAATCTCACCGGGATAAGCAACAAACTCAACCAGCGCCTGATTGCCAACTTTAATTTTAGCCAGCTGTGTCTCGGTAACTTCTGCAACGATTCTAACCTTTGATATGTCTACAAGTTTCATACACTTTTGCCCAGCGCTCACATAACTTCCAACATTAAGCTCACAATCTGCGATATACCCGGAAAATGGCGCTTTTATTTGAGTATACTCCAGATTCAACCTTGCTTTCTCATATTCAACCAGAGCTCTGTTTAAACCGCTTTTATTTGCTATCACATCTTCCCTATTAACATCGCTGTAAACAAGAAGTGATTCATAATCTCTTTTCACCCTTTCAAAAACATCTTCACTCACTTCACCGAGTTCAAATTTCTTTTTTGTCTCTTCATAAATCTTTTTCAAACTATCAATTTGACTTTTAAACCGCTGTGAATCCGAAGCACCGGGGACCGAACCGAATTTCATCAAGTTATACTCAACCCGTGCATCAAGTAAATTATATTCGGCTTGTTTCAAAGCAATTTTATATTCCGTATCATCAATCTTTAAAATCAATTCACCTTTTCTGACGAATTTTCCGTTATAAACATTTAGATTAACAATTTGACCGCTGACCCGTGGTATTATATCAATTTCCTGGATAGGCTTCGCAACACCGCTTGTGTTAATCCATTGAATAAGATCACCTTTCTTCGCAATTTCAACCTTGACCGGAAAAACTATTTCAGATGTTTGAATATCATTAACACTTGTTTCATTCTCTCCCTGCTTCTCTTTTTCAGATAAAAACAGAAAAGCGATAATCAGAAAGACAAAGAAGATGAAAAACGGAATCAAAATTTTCCTACCTGAAAATTTTCTCACACTGCTTGGATTTCCACTCTCTGGCATTATTGACTCGCAATTTTATTTTGATATAACCTTGTAAAAAACGGGCATAACAAACAAGATAATGAGAACTGAAAATAAAAGTCCACCCGCAACCGCAACCGAAAACGGATACCAGAAAGAATATATATTCGTCGTAAATAAAAACGGGATAAATCCTGCTATGGTTGTTAAATTTGTTATCAAAATCGGTCGCACTCTGCTTAACGACGCTGATACAACAACTTCATCATAAAATTTATCTTTTACGATTAACCCCGCTTCAGAAATTGACTTGCTGATTTTATCAACCAGAATTATACCGTTATTTACGGATAAACCTATTAAAAGTATCAAACCAGCATAACCACCCCTTCCGAAATTAACATCAAACAAATAAAACACAAGAAACAAACCCATCAAAGATAACGGAACTGAAAGAATTATGACAAAAGGTTTTCTGAACGATTCATACAACGATGCTGTTATCATAAACACAAGCGAAACAGAAACAAAAGCTATCAAAATCAATGGAATTTTCTCTTTCTCACCAATTGTAAATAAATAATCAGGTCGTTTGATCTCATAGCCCGGTGGAAGCTTCACACTTTTTATAACAGCATCGGTGAACTTGCTTCCATAGTGATAAGGTCCTTTGAAGTTAAAAGTTATATATCTGGTATATTGCTGATTTTCTCTTCTTATCTCCGGCATGGTCGGGACAAGTGAAACACGCATCACATCACTAAGTTTAAAACTTCTTCCGCCGATTAAAAAGTTTGATTCAAGAAGTTCTCTTACATCAACCACCGGATTTTTATCACCTGATTTTGAGATTGAGATTTTCAACTTTACATCTTGATTTTGGATTTTCACATTCAAATTTTCAATTGTAACATTTAACTTACCTGCGATGAAATAAAGCAAATCACCAACATCTACACCATATTTGCTTAACTTCTCTCTGTCAACATATGCGATGACCTCATATTCTTTGCCCATCCACGGTATTCTGTCAAGTTCTATATCAGCAACTCTTGGATTTTGAGATAATATCTGGCTTATGTTCTGTGCTATTTCCCTTACAACATCATAATTATAACCGAGAATTTGAATTGAAAAACTCGGCATAAGTTCCCCGCCCGAGTAAAATCCCGGACCAAATCCATAAACCGAAGTTATAAATCCGCTCGTTTGCGCACAAAGCGAAATCAAGTTTTCCTTTATTATGTAAGGTGCTGATGTCATTGCAACTTTATCATCAAAATCAACCCTTATTGAAGCATATCTTGCAGTTCCCCTTGATGTAAACCTTTTTATCACGCCGAGATTTTTCATTAATTCCCTTTCAATTCTCTTAACATATTCATCAACTCTAAACAACTCCGTCCCCTGCGGTGCTCTTATGCTCACAACTATGTAAGTTTCCGCACCCCATCTCCAGAGTTCGCCCTTATAAACATATTTGAAAAACAAATGAGAAACCCCACCAAATGCGTGGTTTATATACGGCTTAATCTTTGAATAAAATTCGCTTCCGAAAATTTCATTATAAATTCCAGCTAATTTTGCAACCAAAACTTTTCTTCCCAAAATCCTGATGGCAGAATCCTCACTCTTCACATCAATTTTTTCCGGTATCAACCACACCGGCAAACCAAAAATCCAGATAACAAGAGCAACCACAATCCACTTATGTCTCAGATTCCAGAGCAAAATTCTTCTGTAAACCCCGGAAATAAACTTCAAAACTTTTGATTCCTTTTTCAATTCAACTTTCTTCAACACACGCATTGCCGATACGGGGATAAATGTCAATGAAATAACAAGCGAAAATATAATCACAAAACCGGCTGTAATAGAAAATTGCACAAAATATGTTTTCAAATTTTCAGGCAGGAGAAAAACCGGGACAAGAGCTCCAACCGTCGTCAAAGACGCTGCTGTTACCGGAAGTTTCATTTCATTTACCGCATTCTTAACAACTTCAAAATCAATTTTCCTGCCACTTTCAAGATATCTCTGAATGTTTTCAAAAATCACTATTGAATTATCAATAACTATCCCGAACGATAAAGCGAGTGCTGAAAGAGTCATTATGTTAAGACCGATACCCGAAGCCCACAAAAACACAATTGCACCAGCAATTGAAAATAAAACAGAAAGGAAAACCACAAACGAAGATATAAAATTTCTTAAAAAGAGAACAAGTATTAAAACGATGAAAAAACTTGAAACAAGAGCCTTGTTCGCAAGCTCTGCTATCTCATTTTTAATGTCCAAACTCCGATCATAAATCTTCTCAATCTCAACATTCACACCATATTGTGACCTGATCAATTTTTCCAACTCATCAATTTTTTTATCAACCTGACCCGCGACCTTTATCATGTTAATTCCCGGCTCTTTATCAATTTCAATCGTTAAAAACGGCTTCCCATTTATTCTTGCGAAACTTAACTGTTCTGAAACGGTGTCTAAAACATCAGCAAATTCGGAAAGTTTAACATAAACCCCTTTTGCATTTTTAACTGCTATGTTTTTTATCTCCTCAACACTTCTGAAATAATTTCCGGAGTAAACAAAATACCTCCGATTGCCATTTTCTATATGCCCTGCGAATTTGTAAATTTGATTTTCATTTAGCGCTTTTATAAGGGCAGTGATATTTATCCCGTAACTTTTTGCTTTGCCTTCATCAACAGAAATCAAGATTTCCCTTCTCACATCACCGAACAATCTTACATTTGCAACGCCTTTAACCCCAAATAGAGAAGGCACAATCACTTCATTTACAATTTTTTGAAGCCCGACAAGATCAACATCACCATATACGCTTAAACTCATAAAACCCTGAAGCTCCTCAAATTCGCTCGGGACAAATTTTTGAATCTGAGGATATGTAACCCCCTGTGGAAATGTTCTATAAACAGAGGCCACTTTTTCAGAAAGTTCAAGCCGTGCAAAATCAATATCCACATCTTTTTGAAACTCAACTTCAACACGTGAAACCCCTTCCCTCGTCAGAGAAGAAACTTTCTTAACACCTGAAACCGTGACAGCAACTTCCTCAATTTTAGTCGTCACAAATCTCTCAACAAGTTCAGCCGAAGCACCATACCAATTTGTCACAACATACAACCTCGGGAAATCAACCTCAGGAGTTATCTCTATTGCAAGCTGGGTAAGAGAAAAAAACATCAAAGCCAGAAGCGTAAGGTAAAACATCAAAACCGTAACGGGTCTTTGTAAAATTTTTTCAATCATGCTCAAAATCTAATTTATCTACCTTTTAATGAAAACCTATCAAAATAAGTATAGGCAACGGGTATAACGAAAAGCGTAAACAAAGTTGAAGCAATTAAACCGCCAATTACCGGATAACTTATGGCAACCACAAGTTCAAGCCCTTTCCCAAACCCAACGATAAGCGGAATTATGCCAAGAATTGTTGTAAGCGTCGTTATCACAATTGCTCTGAAACGCCTTGTCATCCCATCAATTATTGCATCTTTGATATTCATCCCGCTTCTGCGATTTGATATTATAAGATCAAGCGCTATAACAGCATCATTATCAATTGCCCCGAGCATTATAACCAGCCCGACAATTGACATAACATTATAACTTTGCCCTGCAAGAAACATCATCACAAAAGAACCAGCAAGAGCCAATGGACTCGTCAAAAGTATCACAAGCGGATATATAACCGATTCATACTCAGACGCAAGTATCATATACACTATGAAAATTGAAAGCAAAATTATAATCAGAAGACCCCTGTATGATTCATAAATTTCCTCAACCTTGCCACCAACTTTGATTGAAAAATCGGGATAAGTGCGTTCAAATTCTCTCAAATTTTTGCTTATATCTTCACCCACAGAGATTACATTCCTTCCACCCGCATCCCCAAAAACAACCGCAGTTCTAACTCCATTCTCATGGTAAATCTCACTTAAACCACGAACCCTCTCAATTTTAACAAATGATTGAAGCGGAATCCTCGCCAGTGATAATTGATTATTTGCTTTGACGCCATAATTTAAAAGCGAAATAAAAACATCTTTATCTTCAAATTTTCCAGCAATAACTCTAACAGGGATACGCTCATTAAATGTTGAAATATATGTTGCAATTTGACCTTTGAGATATCCCGTTATCTCGGAAACAATATCCGAATGATTCAATCCATATTTCTCAGCTTTTTCTCCATCAACGATAATTCTGATTTGCTCAGAACCCGCCTCTGGTATTACTCTTAAATCCCTTACACCTTCAACATTTTTTATTCTCTCAGCAATTTTCCCGCAAATATATAGTGCGGTGTCAATAGATGTTTCGCCAACTTTCTTACTTGACACTTTTATCGCAATGTCGCTTTCAGCTGATTGAAGAATTCTCTCAAATGTTGTCGTCCTTCTTTCAAATGCAACTTCAGCACCGAGGGAATTTAGAACTGACATTAAATTATTATTTTGCATCAAAGCCCTCGCCTTTTCCATCACTGATTTTACATCAAACTCTGGCTTTATCTTAACATGAATTTTCGCCTTGTTCAAGCTTGCAAAAAGAATGCTATAATAATCCTCCTGCGCAGATATACCAATATCTGAAACAACCGCAGAAACTTCTTTCATACTTAACAAAATTTTCTCAATCATTGCAACGGCGTTTGATAAGGTCTCAAGTGTTGAACCATGGGGAAGTGTTATTTCAATCGTAAATCTGCTCTGATCAATATCAGGCGCCTGCTCCGCCTTTATCAAAAAGGCGGTTGAAAAAGAAAACAATGTGATAATAATCGTCAGGATCAAAACTTTTCTCTTATTTTCCAGCGCCCATTCTAAAAATTTAGAATAAACTCGCATTAATTTCCCGTAAAGTTTAACAAAAAAATTTTCAGTTAAACTTAGTTTTTTATCGCGTTCTTTCAATCTTAAAAGAAGCGACGGAACAAGCATAATTGCAACAACAAGCGAAGAAATAAGAGAGAAAGTCATCGTTAGCCCCATATCAAGAAAAAGTTTCTGCGCAACTCCCCTGACAAGGACGACGGGTAAAAAGATGGCTACATTTGTAAATGTAGCTGCTGAAACCGCAAGATTTATCTCTTTAGCTCCCTGAATAATTGCTTCCCTCACACTTAAACCCTTTTCCCTTAAACGTGAAAAGTTCTCAACTATTATCACAGCGTTGTCACCTATCATTCCAATACCAAGTGCAAGTCCAGTGAGAGAAATTATATTAAAGTTTACCCCAGCCAGATACATCATTACAACAGTGGCAAGAATTGAAAAAGGAGTCACTATCCCGATTATAAGCGGATATCTGAAATCACGAAGGAACATAAAAAGAGCAAGGAAAGCAAACAAAGCACCCCAGAAAATTGCCTGCTCTATGTCGGTTATTGATTTCTTTATAAATTCCGCCTGATCAAAAATCACTTCCAGATTCACATCCGGATAATCCCTTGCGATCTCTTCAACAACTTTATTGACCTTTTGACTTACCTTTATCGTGTTTGACATTGCTTCTTTCTTAACAAAAATTAAAATCGCCTCCCTACCGTTTAACCTCGTCAACCCCTGTCTTTCAGAGAAGGTTTCATAAACTCGTGCGACATTTGAAAGCCGAACCCCGCCTGAACCCGGATTATTCTTTACAACGACATTCTCAACATCCCTTAAACTTTGAAATTCCGAAGCAACTCTAAATGGATACCTGAAAACACCTTGCTTAATGGTTCCACCCACAAGACCAAGATTTGAATTCTTCAACGCCTTTGAAATATCTCCAATCGTAAGATTAAACGATCTCATCTTTTCAACATCCACAACGACAAGAACTTCTCTGTCATAACCACCTGCGACAACTGCCTGGGACACGCCTTCAATTTGCTCAAGTCGTTTTTTAACAAGTGCCTGTGCAAATTCTTTTAAACTTGCAATTCTCGTCTCGGAAAAATCACCTGTTTTGTAAGTTAAAGCAATTGTTATAATTGACTCAGAAGATGGATCAATTTTCAATATCGTTGGTCTTCCGGCTTCATCCGGGATAGAACTTCTTATAATGTCAAGTTTTTCTCTCACTTCAAGCATCGCATAATCAATATCAGTTCCCCAGTAAAATTGCAAACGAACAAGCGAAAGTCCTTCCCGGGAAATTGAAATCACCCTCTTCACCCCACCAACAGTTCCAAGTATTGACTCAATCGGCTCGCTTATCTGTTTTTCAACCTCCTCAGGTGAAGCACCCGGATACGAAGTTTGAACTATCAACTCAGGAACTTGAATTGAAGGCAGAAAATCAACGCTTATGTAAGTAAACGCTATAATCCCGATGACAGCTATACCTGCGAAAAACATAGCCACAGTCACAGGACGATTAACGGATACCTCGGTAAGTGACATGATTTTTAAATCCCGATAATGTTTTTCTGCCTAACTAAATTTAAAAACGCAAAAAATTTTTATCAACTATCCTCAACCTGTATACTCCAACTTTTCTATTGTTTGGCTCATCACTCTCAAGTATGTAAAGCTCACCTTTATCACCGAGAGTAAGAAACATACCCGGCAACCGAATATCTCCCCCGATACAATTCCCATCCGTATCATATACCTTCAAAAAATAATTTATCTTCATAAAATCACGAGTCCTGTAAAATTCCGGCGTGGGATTATTATAGAAGTAAAGTATATAACCCCTATCCTGATGCAAATATGCTAAGCCAGAACTCCATGAATACTTTGCACCTATCTTCATTAGCTCTGTCAAAGGTGCAAACGGATTTATGTCTTCATTTATCAACTTGAAATTACCCCTTACACCGAAAACCTTTACCAAATTATTTCCCCTGTCATATTTGTAAATCCTGTATGTTGCCTCCTGCGTGTAATACAAATTACCCAAACTATCAAAACAAAAATTCGTCTTCGTTAAATACACCTTGAACAATCGGTAAATCTCATCCATAACTCCAAAAGCCTTTAACACATTAAAAGATGTATCAAGAATTGCAATAACCCTGGATTTATATCTCTCTGTATCATTATGATATTTGCTCTCTATCGCCTTGATATACATCTTATCACCAACAATGATAAAGTCACCAGCAATCAAAAAGTCGGAATTTTTGCTCCATGGGGAAGACCTGATGTAATTTCCGTATAAGTCAAAAACGGAAAATCTCAAATTATAACGGTCAAAAAGATATATACGATCAGAGGTCAAATCAAAACTCTCTATCTGTAAAACCTCACCAGGACCTTTCCCACTTTTAAACTTTATACTCCTTACAACCCTCCCATCCGATGGGTCTATAAAAACAAGCAAAGGCTGAACATAATCAAGAATAACAATCTTACCACGCCAGAATTTAACCTTATAAACAAGCCCGATATAAACTTCCTTCGTCTCCCCGATCGTAAACTGATGTATCTTCTCAAGCTTGACAGATTTAT
>CAZQJI010000024.1:0-5360 GCA_964593475.1 uncultured Bacteroidota bacterium
ATAGAAGTCAATAAAGCGTCAAAATTTTAAAATGACTTTGCCAAACCAGCTCACAATTTTGAGGATGATTCTCACTCCTGTTTTTGTTTTTCTATTCCTGTCAGAAGATATTTTTTTCAAACAACTATCTTTATTTGTTTATGTGATCGCTGCTTTGACCGACTGGTATGATGGCTGGATCGCCAGAAAATTCGGATATATGACAAGGTGGGGACGATTTCTTGACCCTCTTGCCGATAAAATTTTAACTTCTTCAGCTTTTATATCTTTTGCATCGCTTGGGCTCGTTCAAACATGGATGGTTATCATAATTGTCGTTCGGGATATATTCATAACTCTTCTTAGATCATACGCAGAACTCAAAGATAAACCAGTCATAACCACGAAAGGAGCAAAACTCAAAACATTCATTCAAATGACTTTCATTTATTATTTGCTTGTGGGATATGTGCTTAATATCAGTTTTAAAGGAATTAATCTTGAACTTTCGCTTCTTCATCCGAACTTGATATACTGGGCGATGTTCATCGTGACAGCTCTGACTCTATGGACAGGGATATCTTATCTTTACGACAATTGGAAAATAATCAAAAGTTTTTATGTCTCAACTGGAAAAAGGGCATCAGAGTCGGTATAAAATCTCATTTTTTTCAAAAATTATCGCAACTGGTTTTTTCACAGGTTATGCACCTGTTGCACCCGGGACAGCAGGAAGTTTGATAGCCGTGTTAATTTACTGGGTTTTCATAAACTCAAATTTTCAACTTCTTATTTTATCTGCGATATTTTTCGCCATCGGGGTTATAACTTCCGGGGAGTTTGAGAAAAGAGACGGACATGACCCTTCAATCGTTGTGGTTGATGAAATTGTTGGAATGTGGGTTGCGCTACTCTTTGTTCAAAAAGAAATCGGGACTGTTTTGTTTTCTTTCTTCGTTTTTAGAATTATGGATGTGATAAAACCACCACCGGCGAAAAATTTTGACAGGATGAACGGAGGCATTGGAATAATGATGGATGATGTAGTTGCTGGAGTTTACGCAAATGTTTTAACCCAGATTTTCTACCGCATTTTTCTGAAATAAAATTCAAAATTTGAAAAATGAAAGCAGAAATAATAACAATCGGTGATGAACTTCTAATAGGTCAGGTTGTAAACACCAACGCAAGTTATATTGGAAGGAAACTATCTGAAATTGGAATAAGCGTCGCAAGGATTGTCTCGGTTGGAGATTATGAAAGTGATATAATTAGAGAATTAAAATATGCATTTGAAAATTTTGATGTCATTATCTTAACAGGAGGACTTGGTCCAACACACGACGATGTCACAAAAACTGCAATTTGCAAGTTTTTCAATACAGGTCTTGTCCTGAATGAGGATGTTTTAAATCAGGTGAAAGAATTTTTAGCAAAGCGTGGAAGAACAGAATTAAATGAAGCAAATAAATCACAAGCGCTTGTTCCTGAAAAAGCAAAGATAATAATGAATTATTGGGGAACAGCACCGGGATTTTTATTTGAGGAAAATGGTAAAATCGTGATTGTAATGCCAGGAGTTCCAAAAGAGATGATGGGAATGATGGAAAATTTTGTTATAAATTATCTTTCTGAAAAATCAACCGGCTCAGCGATTAAGCAAAAGGTTTTAAAGACAACCGGAATCCCTGAGTCATATCTTTACGAAAAATTGAAAGACACTGTTGAAGAGATTGAAAAATTCTGCAAAATTGCATTTCTCCCGTCAGCGCTTGGAGTTAAAATTAGAATAACAGTCAAAGCAGAAAATAAAGAAAAAGCGAACGCGCTTGTTAAGGAAGCGGAGAAAAAAATCAGAGAAAAAGTTGAAAAATACATTTACGGAGTTGATGATGAAGAGCTTGAAATGGTGATTGGGAAATTGCTTGCGGAGAAAGGTTTAAAAATAGCGGTTGCGGAATCCTGCACCGGCGGATTAATTGCAGATAGAATAACAAATGTCCCCGGAAGTTCAAAATACTTTGAACGAGGAATTGTCGCTTACAGCAATGAAGCAAAAATTCAAATACTCGGGGTTCCGGAGGAACTGATAAAAAATTATGGCGCTGTAAGTCGTGAGGTAGCAGAAGCAATGGCTGAAGGCGTGCGAAAAATTTCCGGCGCTGATATCGGAATATCAACAACGGGAATCGCCGGTCCAACTGGTGCAACTCCAACAAAACCAGTCGGGCTTGTGTGGATTGGATATTCCGACAAAAACGAAACATTTGCAAAAGAATTTAGATTCGGAGACGATAGATTGGAAAATAAGCAAAGGGCATCGCAAATGGCACTTGAAATTTTGAGAAGAAAACTTCTCGGGATTGAAATATGAAGATAAGAACTTTTATCGCTGTTGATGTCCCTGAAAATATCAAGGAAAAAATTTTTGAAGTTGAAAAAGAACTTATGAAATCAACAGGTGAAGGTGTAAAGTGGGAAGGTAAGGAGAAATTTCACATAACTTTGAAATTTCTTGGTGATGTAAACGAGGAGGCAATTGATTCAATTTATGATGTTTTAAGCAAAAGCTTAACCGGATTCGGGAAATTTTCAATAACTTATAAAGGTGTTGGTGCTTTTCCTGACTTGAAGAGACCTCGTGTTATCTGGGTTGGGTGTGAAGATCCGAGTGGAAAATTTTTTGAATTGCAGAAAATCGTTGAAGATAAAATGAGTGAATTTGGTTTTGAAAAGGAAGAAAAAGAGTATCATCCACACATCACACTTGGAAGAGTTAAGAATCCGAAAAATTTGGCTGGCTTGATTAAGAAAATTGAAAGTATTAATTTTGAAGCAGGAGCTGGCGAGGTTGCGGAAGTTTTGATAATGAAAAGCGACCTCAGACCAAGTGGTTCGGTTTATACGGTTTTAAGAAAAATTAAACTATACAAGGAGTGATCCAAAATGGCAATTGACAAAAGTGAAAAACTCAAAATACTACAAACGACGATACAGCAGATTGAGAAGGAATACGGCAAAGGCGCTATTATGCGTCTCGGTGAAGGTCCAATCGCAAGAGTTGAAGCAATACCAACTGGCTCAATCTCTCTTGACGCAGCAATTGGAATTGGCGGTGTCCCAAGAGGAAGGATAACAGAAATTTTTGGACCTGAATCATCCGGAAAGACGACGCTTTGCCTCCACATAATAGCTGAAGCTCAAAAAAGAGGTGGACTTGCTGCTTTCATTGACGCTGAACATGCTCTTGACTTAAATTATGCCAAACGTTTAGGCGTTGATGTAAGCAATCTTTTACTCTCCCAACCGGAATTCGGTGAACAGGCACTTGAAATAGTTGAAGCGCTTGTAAGAAGTGGTGCAATTGATGTGGTTGTGATTGACTCTGTAGCTGCTCTTGTCCCTCGTGCGGAGGTTGAAGGCGAAATGGGCGATGCAACCATGGGGGCACAGGCACGTCTTATGTCCCAGGCACTGCGAAAACTTGCATCTGCGATAAACAAATCAAACACAAGCGTCATTTTCACAAATCAACTCCGTAGCAAAATTGGTGTTGTCTTCGGAAATCCTGAAACAACAACAGGAGGTTATGCTCTGAAATTCTACGCAGCAGTTCGTCTTGACATAAGAAAAATTGATGTGATAAAAGAAGGTCAGGAGATAATTGGAAACAGAGTTAGAGTTAAAGTTGTGAAAAACAAAGTCGCACCGCCATTTAAAGAAGCAGAATTTGATATACTTTATAACGAAGGGATTTCAAAAATCAACGACATCGTTGATACAGCGGTTTCACTTGGAATAATTCAAAAAAGTGGTTCCTGGTACTCATACAAAGACGAACGCATCGGTCAGGGAAGAGACGCTGTGAAAAAATATTTTATGGAGAACGAGAACACATTAAAAGAGATAGAATATCTTGTTAGAGAAAAACTCGGACTCTTGCCCGAGCAATTTGAACAAAAACCGGTTGAATCAGAAGAAAGCGTTGAAGAAACTACAGCGGAGACAAAATCCGGGAGAAAGAGATAATTTGAAATGGCGATTGTGATACATTTAAAAAGAAAGAAACGCACGAAAGATTGGTATGTAATTTATTTAAATGATGGGCGGGAGGTCTTGTCTTATATTGATTTCATCTTGAAATTTAAAATAAAAACGGGAAAGCACCTTACGGAAGAAGAAATTTCGGAGATAAAATCCATCTCAGATCTAATTTTAGCCAAGGAAACCGCTTATAAATTTTTAAGTTACAAACCACGCACACAAAAAGAAGTTGAAGATAAGCTTCGTCAAAAAGGATTCACACAAGATATAATTTCAAAAGTTATTGAAGATATAAAACGATACGGCTTCATAAATGACATTGAATATGCAAGAAACTTTGTCCTGAACAGAACGAAGTCAAAATCACTTGGTAAAATTGCGCTAAAACAATCTCTTCTCTTGAAAGGGATACCGAATGAGATAATTGAACAAGTCCTTGAGGAAAGAGAAAAATTAATTGATGAATTTGAAATTGCCTTTGAACTTGCGCGAAAGAAACTAAAACTGTTAAAATCATCAAAGAAGAAAAAAAGAAACGAAAACGAATTAAAACGGAAGATTTATGAGTTTCTGACAAGGCGTGGCTTCACCTGGGAAACGATTGGTCGTGTCATTGATAAAATTTTTGATGATTCAGAACTTTACATTTAAAAACAAGTTCAATTTTATATGGACGGAAAAATCTGGCGAAATTTGTTTGTCTTCATCGGAATCCCAACGATTACATTATTGATCGTGTGGATAGCTTCAATTGCAATTCATATTTCGCTTATCATGATTCTTGCAGTTTTTCTCTCCGTTGCATTGAATCCCCTTGTCATACACCTTGAAAGCGTTGGATTAAATAGAACAACTTCAATATTGCTTGTCTTTGCAAGTTTAATTTTAATTCTAATTTTATCAATTGTGTTTTTGATTCCCGCATTCACAAATCAATTTAAAACTCTGGCAGAACAACTTCAGAAAGTTCCGCTTGATATGATAATCGCGTCCACAATTCAAAGTTTAAAGGAGAAATTGCCTATTTTAAGGGGACTTGACCTTGAACATAAAGTTCAAGCTCTTGTTGCTGAATACTCTGTCAAAGCAGCCACTGCATTAACTTCTGCGATCACAACTATATTTGAACTTTTGCTCGCCCCGTTTGTGGCATTTTTTATCCTTAAAGATGGAGAAAAATTCAAGAAAAAATTAATAAGAGCAATTCCAAACAGATATTTTGAAATGGGTTTAAATGTTCTTGACAAAATTGAAGCACAGATAACCGGCTATATCCGTGGGCTTGTTCTTGAAGCAACAGCGCTCGGGATAATGTCGGCAATTGGCTCGGCTATACT
>CAZQJI010000024.1:5460-20823 GCA_964593475.1 uncultured Bacteroidota bacterium
TTGTTCTTGAAGCAACAGCGCTCGGGATAATGTCGGCAATTGGCTCGGCTATACTCGGGATAAACTTTGCATTTGTCATAGGATTAATCGCCGGGCTTGCCAGCTTCGTCCCCTATCTTGGAGCTTTCGTTGGGGCTATTCCTGCATTGTTAATCTCAGTAGTTCAATTCGGAGATGGAAGAATGATATTGCCCTTGATAATAATGTTCGTCATAGTTCACTTAATTGACGACCTTGTGGTTCAGCCTCTTGTTTACTCTCATTCGGTGGGCATGCATCCCGTTGAAGTAGTTTTTGTCCTCTTGATATTTGGTGAATTGTTTGGACTGTTTGGAATGTTAATTGCAATTCCAGTTGAAGCGATAATAAAAGTTTCGGTAAAAGAAATTCATTGGGGCTTAACACATTACAAAATTACAACTGCAAAGCATGAAAGTTTTGGAACAGTTTGAATTTAGCTGTGAATTCATCGCACAACAGTTAAAACTTTTGAGATTATCAACGGATAAAACAATCAACGAAATTGCAGAAGCAACCGGTTATTCCCCATCTTATATTTCTTTAATTGAAAGCGGGAAAAGGAATTTAAACTATAAAAATTTGAGGCGAATTCTTCTTTACGGATTCGGCGAGACAATATCAAGTTTTTTTACAAAAATCCTTGAAGAAAACACAGCTCAAACATATGAGGCGAAAGTTTATAAAAACCCGCTCAAACTTTACAGTGAGGATAAAAGCATAACTATTGAAATTCTCATACCAACGGATTTATCTCGTGAAATTGAAATTGTAAAAATAATTCTTTCGCCGAACTCAACATTTGAAGAGGACTTTACAACCGACTTTAGAGTTTATGGAACCATTTTAAAGGGAACAGCCATGGTTAAAAACCCGGAACATAATTTAAAAATTTCAGCCGGAGAAAGTTTCGTTTTGCGAACGAAAGCAAATCCACAGGAACAAGTTGATTTCAAAGTTATAAACACATCTGAAAATCAAACTGAATTAATTTTAACTTTTATCCCGCCTGTTTTTTGATCATCTTGCAGGCAAAGGAACAACAACCAAACTTTCATTGCCTTCAACATCAACAGATTGGATTCCGAATATAAAATTATCTTTTGAAACATTTTTCAAAGTAAACTCTGCAACCTTCCCCACGAAAATTTTTTTCTGCCAGAATGGAGATGTCGTCTCACGAATCAAAATGTTATAACCGGCTAAATCATCTTCATTGTTCAAATCCCATTTTAAAGTTGTATCATATTCAAGTTCGCTTACTTTAATAACAGGATTTTGCGGTGGCATTGGAGCATTTGCAAGATGATATAGAGTCGCTGCATTTAAACGAACCACATTCGCACAATATTCAAAATCAACAAATTCAGGAAGATCGCCATATTTTACCCCATTTTCGGTTCTGACATTTTGATGCTGTCTTGAATAATTTTCATTCATTTCACTTAATCTTACCGCCGGAAATCCCTGCTCATTAAATGGCGTATGATCACCACCACGCAAAAATCTATCCCGTCTGAAAATTAAATTCACTTTAAAATTATCAAAGTATCTTTCGGCGACATCTTTTAAATATCTCGCAAGTTGTCTTGAAGGCGAATCATTTTCAAGTCCTGCACTTGAAATTAAACGAAGCAAATTTTCATCTCTTGAAAGTGGCAACCCCTCCGAGAAAACTCTTACTTGAGTGTTATCAACGATTCCATTTCCGCCTTCGGTATTACCGATTATATCGTTGTTCAAAACGCCAAGGACAGCGATGTTTGAGTCCTTAAGTTTTTTAGCAAGGTGTCTACTCCCAAGGAGTCCCTGTTCTTCACCTGCAAAAAACACAAACATAATTGTGAAGTCAAATTCGTATTTACTCAAAACTCTTGCGAGTTCAAGCACCCCTGCTGTTCCACTTCCGTCATCATTTGCACCCGGTGCAAAACTTGTTGAATCAAGTGCATCACCAGCTCTTGAATCGTAATGTGCACTTACGATGTAAACTTTATCCTTGTAAATTTTCCCCGGAAGCGTTGCGATAACATTTACCATCTTCGTTGGCTTTGGAACACGAGGACCGGAAGGAGCGATAAACTCGTCATATTCAACCTTTAATCTCCCCCCACTCTGTTTGCTATATCTTTCAAGTTCGGACTTTAACCATCTTCTTGCAGCGCCGATGCCACGGGTTTGGCTAAGGGTATCGGAGAGCGAATGCCTTGTGTGAAAACTTACAAGTTTTTCAATATTTCTTCTGATGCTATCAGCTGAAATTTCAGCAATAATTTTAACAACATCTGGATTTCGTTTAACAGCCGGTTGAGAGAACAAAGATAAAGTTGAAACCAGCAAAATTAAGCATTTGTAAATTCTCATAATTCCACTTTTTTTAGAAAACTTCAAAAATTTTATCAAAAAATCAAGTTTACTTCACACCGAGCTTCTCTCTTATCAATCTTCCCTCTTGACTTGCCTTTTTAAGCTCATTGTAAATCGCAACAGAAAAATCACGAACCTTTTCAGGCTTTGGATTTGGGTTGTTAAGTTCCTCCATCAAATTTTTATAGTGTAACTCCGCCCTCCTGCAGTAATCATCAAGATAAGCAATGTTCCCCTTCACAAGTTCAAATTGATTTTTGTTAAGTGATTTCTTCAACTCTGAATAAGCCTGTTTCACATCCGAAAGGCACTCCCCGATTTTTTCAGCATATTTTTTCGCAACATCTGGAATAACTGCTTTCTCTCTTTCAACCTCAGCCTTTAAAGCACCAGCATAACCCCGCACATTACGACAACAATTTTCAAATTCATCTAATTGAGTTTTCAGAGATTGTGTGAAAACAAAGGTGGGGATTAACAGGAGGAAAAGCAAAATGTGCTTCTTTAGGTGCTTCATACTCCTTCACCTCCTGAATAAATTTTGTATTTTAATTTGAGCAAATTCAAAATCAATAATCCGGTCCAAACGAGAAATAATAAACTGGTTTTGAAAACGAAGCCCAATTAAATCTCCATGCTATATCAAGTCGCAATAAAAGTCCAAAAAGATAAATTCTAAATCCATAACCCATTCCGATAAGCAAGTCCTTTGTCATAGATGGCTCAAAAGGATTTGGCTGATAAAATGCCCGCCATGCCTTCCAGGAATCCCAGGCGGAACCAGCATCAATGAACATAACTCCCATTATATTTCTAAAAGCGAGTGGCAACGCTCCACCAATGAAATATCTTATCAACGGAAATCTGAATTCAAAGTTGGCAAGTGCAAATTTTGAACCATTTTGCTCATTATAAACATAACCACGCAGTGGAACAATTGGACCGCTTATCGCTTCAAAGAAGAAGAAATCAGCTGTGCTTTCAATTGGTATATAATCATTCTTGATAGCCCAGTTTATCCATGCATCAACTCCACCAAGCATAAAGCGTTGCCTGTTTTGACCGGTGCTTCCACCAGCTGTAAATCTCAAAGCTAAGCTGTAATCGCTCCAGAGACGGATATATTTTCTGTAATCAAAAATTCCCGTTAAAAATTGAATACCGTTTGAACCAAGTTTCGGGCTTGCATAGAAAGACAGATAATATCTCTCACCATTTGACGGGAAAATATATCTCCAAAGTGCATTATCGTGAACATATGTGATAGATGGCATCAATATAACCGAACGCTCATTAATTTCAGGAAAGTCAATATATTCACCAACGACATTATAGTAACCGAGACCGAAATCAATTCTCCTAAACTTGTCAATCGGATAAGAACCCATCAAAGTCCCGCCATACAACCTATATCTGTAATAAAGTGGATAATACTGGTCTCCAACGCCAAAAAATCTCGCAATGTGAAATGCTTCAAACCCCCAATTAATTCGCTTTGGCAGATAAAAGTAAGCAAACGCATAATCGCTGTTTTTAAGGTCAAAGACAAGGCTGGTTATAAGGAAAATCTGGTGATTCCCAAGCATATCGCTAAACATCATAAACGCTTCCCCGAGAACTCCATAAAATGTGCTATAACTTGCGTTCGTGTAAATTAAATCTGGTGTGAAATTAACTTTATATCTGTAAACTTTATAACGACCATATTCGTCAATGTTATCCGGTGGTTTCAGGGAATCCAATCTTGATTTAATTGACATAGCCAGACTATCCTGTTTGAAAATATCTGCAAAGATATAATTTCGCAGGTTAACTTTTATATCGCTCCCGTAAGGTTGAATTGTGAGTGTATCGGGGTGCCCGGATGTTTCGTTCATCTCTTTTTTCGCCTTGGCAATTTCTCTCTCTTTCTCTTTTAAAAATTCCGTCACAAAAACAGTTGGTTCAAGCTCATCAACATTTAACTTTCTCTCAAATGGTTGACGCATAAGGAAAATATCAAATCCTCCATTATAAAAAGATGCAAAAGCAAGTTTTGAACCATCATAACTAATTGAAAGTTGATAAATCCCGCTCACAGAATTCGTTATCGGTCTTTCAATTCCGGTTTCAAGGTCCTTTTCATAAATGTTGTTAATCCCGTTTCTATCCGAAATGAATAAAATTTTCTTCCCATCCGGAGAGACAACAGGCGATGTCTCATCCCAGTATTCTGTATGCGTTAACCTCTGAATCTCCTGAGTTTCAATATTTATTGAATAAAGGTCATACTGATTTGGATCGTAATTATACATTTTGAAATCCTGCGGGATCAAGTCCTTAGAAGTGTAATCCTTCCTATCGGATGAAAAGTAAATAAACTTACCATCGGAAGACCAAACAGGGTCGGCATCGCTGAAGATATCATCTGTTAAGTTGATAAGCGTCTTGTTCACAAGATCATAAACATAAATATCAGATTGACCATGTTTTAACCCAACGAAAGCAAGTTTTGAGCCATCCCTTGACCAATCAACGGAGAAAATCCCTTCAAGATCAAATGTGATTTTTTGCTGTTTTTCCGTCTTGACATCAATTATGAAGATAGCGTCTTTATCACCACTTTTCACCGCAAGAGCTATTTTATCCCCATCTGGAGACCATGTTAAGCCAGGTGTTAAAAGATGAAGTTCCTCAAAATTCTTTGTCCTGTTTCCCTTAACGATCTTCTTTATAATTTTCCCATCAATAGCGGACATTATAAAGACATCAAAATAATCATCTCTATCGGATATAAATGCAATTCTATCCCCGGTTGGAGAAATCGCAGGACTTGTGTTATAGAAATGCTCTCTTTTTCTGTGATCTGTTAAGCGTTTTGCGAAATCTTCAGGTGCATCTCTTTTTGAAAAGTCAGCCCAGTATAATTTTTTCTGTTCCTTCACCCATCTTTCTGAAAGTTCTTTCAAAGGCATCCCCAACGAGCTTCTTATCCCTGCTTCAACGCTACGCAAGCCCCTTATCCTGTTTATGAGTTCACCAATTTTTTCATCGCCGTATTTTCTTGAAATATACCAGAAAACAGATTGACCGCCCCTGTATGCGAAATAACCATCAAGATATTCTATTGGTGGTAAATAATCGTTTATCGTTGCATCACGCATAAACATATCTGAATTGACATCCCATCTGAGAGCAGAAAACTCCGGCAAACCTTCAACAATCCACATCGGCAATTGAAGTTGAATGTTATTTATCAACGCAGATTGCAATGAGCCACCGTAAAACATATCATTCATCACTGCGTGGACAAGCTCGTGATGTATGACATGGCGGAATTGTCTGTAAGAACCTTCAAACGGCACAACAACTCTATTTTTGAAAAGCTCCGTAACTCCACCGATTCCCTCTTCAAGATATTCTGCAACAACATTTGTCTGCTGGAAATCGTTATGTGAATTATAGACAACTATCGGTATGCGGTTTAAAATTTCATATCTCAAAAGTTTGCTTATTTTAACATAAGCATCTTCAGCAACTTTCGCTGTGTATTCTGCAAGCTCATATCCCCCATCGGTGAAGTAAATATCAAAATGATCAGTGCGTATAAAATACCAAGTGAAATCTTTATACTGAACCTTATTCTTTCCAAACGGACCCTGCTGTGCAAAAAGAGATGAAACCGCAATCAGACCCAGAATGATTGGAATCATAAAACGCTTCATTTTAAAAACGCCTCCTGAAATTTATTTTCTCCTAAAAAATCAAATGCTTTTTCAATAATTTTCGTTCCTAATCTCAATTTAGCACTAAATTTTTGAAAATTTCAAATTAGATTTCGTTAAACTTTAAATTTTGACGAATAAACCCATCTTTATAGTTTAATTATCTCAAAACTACCATCTTCTTTCTGTCAAAAAAATCACCTGCGGAAATAGCATAAAAATAAACCCCGCTGGGGATATCGCTTGAGTAAAATTTAAACTTATGTCTTCCAGCGGACAATTCCCCAAGATCAAAACTTTTAACCACACGACCGAGCAAATCATAAATCAAAATCTTCACTCTCAATTCCCCTGGCAGTTCAAACTCAATTATCGTTTCAGGGTTAAATGGATTCGGATAGTTCTGATATAAGCCGAAATTTAAATTCCTTCTGGAATTCTCTCTTACTCCAACAACTACATTCGCACCATAAATTTTCACTTCAATCTGCTCCGAAATTTCAAAACACAACTTGACATAAAGAATTTTTCTATCTCTGTTGAACCAAGCCGAATTTTGAGCATTCAAAAAACTCAAGGAATCGCCTGAGACATCAAGTGTTAAACCATTCACAACAACGGAATCAAAATTATTAATTAAATTAAATTTTAGAAACCAGCATCTCCTATCAACTTGTCCGGGGAAAATACCCTTTGCATCACCGATATTAAAACGGATGAAGTCATTTGTCTTTTCACATTCCAATTTTGTGATTGCAAATTCACCCTTTCTATATCCATTTGTTTCACCGTCATCTTCGTAAAGTTCAAAATCAACATCGCCGGGATAAATTTCAATGTAAAGTGTGTCATCTGGAGTTTCATCAACAAATCTTTTTAACTTCGCCATCGGAATTATTGAGGGGATACGAACAAAGACAGGTATTTGCTCAAGTGGAGCATTGACCTGAATTGTTTTTCCACCAGAATAAATTTCACCTGTCCAGTAACTTGCCCAAAAACAACCGGACGGCAGATAAACATCTCTTTTCCTCTGTCCATCAATGAACACAGGGGCAACAAGAATAAAATCACCGAAGAGATATTCATAACTCAGGTTATAAACATTCGGGTCGTCGGGGAATTCGTATAAAACAGGTTTTATAAGTGTTTCGCCGTATTTCCAGGTTTTGTAAGCATAGGTATAAATGTAAGGAATTAAGCGATAACGGAGTTCAATATATTTTCTTACAATTTTTTCAACACTTTCACCGAAAGCCCATGGTTCAAGTGGTTGATCGTGTCCGTGTGGTCTCATAACAGGGCAGAAGGTTCCAAATTGAATCCAGCGGATGTATAATTCAGAAGTCGTCGTCCCGCCGGTAAATCCGCCAATATCTGAATTATGATAAGGGATGCCCGACATTGTCATTCCAATTAACATCGGTATTTGCACTTTCAAACCATTAAAACTTTTTCTAACATCTCCAGACCAGGTGACAACACCAAATCTTTGTATTCCAGCAAACCCAGAACGTGTTAAGTTAAAAATCCTTTTATCAGGAAAATCTTTTTTGTAGCCATCATAAAGAGTTTTAGCCCAGAGAAGGTTGTAAATGTTGTGAACTTTTCTCGTACTCCCAAGTTGATGATTTAAAAAATCAGGATGATTTTCCGGCTCCCCAAGGTCAGTCCAGAAACCCGAAACACCTTCATTTAAAAGATTCTTATATTTTTCCCACCACCAGAGTTGTGCCTGTGGATTTGTCAGATCAAGCAATGAAGATGGAGTTGCCCAGAAGTTTTGAAAAACATAAGTTTTTCCCGCTGAATCAAAGGCAAAAAATTTATTTTTGTCTGCAATTGAAAAATTGAAAGATGAGACATTTATATACGGCTCGGAAATAACTATCGTCTTAACACCTTTGCTCTTGAAATTTGACATCATTGCGTTCGGATCATTCCAATTACTTCTATCCCAGGTCATATTTCCCATATTTCCCCACCCAAACCAATAAAGATCAAGTATTATCGCATCAATCGGGATATTTTTTTGAATAAAAGTGTTAACTATGCTTTCTGCTTCAGATTGATTTCTATAACCAAATTTGCTCTGCAAAAATCCAAAACTCCACTTCGGCGGAATTGGAGGAAATCCAGTAAGCCAGAAATATTTTTTCAATGTCTCCTTAATTGAAGAAGCGTAAATGAAATAATAATTCATCACGCCGTCTTCTGTTCTGTAATACCAGGTAGATTGAACGCTGACACCGAAGTCAAAATACCCGGGAAATGTTATGTCAAAATATAAAGCGTAATTATAATTTGATTGAACGAAAGGAACATTGACCTGCATTGTTTTCAGAGGTGAATCATATCCGCCGATATGTTGATTGTAAGTGCTGAAAGCATAACCTTTCCTGTCAATTTCAATCCCCTTCTGTCCAAGTCCATAGAAATGTTCATCAGGCTGAATTTCAAAGAAAACATATTTTTCTTTGCCAGTATAACCGAAGCCACCTGCATTCCTTTCTTTGAGAAGCAATTTTCCGGCTCTGTCGTAGAAATAAATTCTAAATGGATTTTTATCAATTCTTATCACAATTGAATCCGTTTGTATCAAAAATCTATCATTCGCTTCTTGCAAAATCCATCTTGTGGGGATGCAATTTTGAATCACAACAAAACTTTCATCATAAACGATATCCGATGAATCTGGAAAAAACATAACCTGAACAATGTCATCACGTAAAAATTTAAATTCAACAACACTTGCCCCGGCGCAAAACCTAACTGTGCTGTCTGTTAAGGAATGTTTTGTATAATTACCGATAAAGTTAATTTGAGCAAATGATATGAGAGGAATGAGCAAAAAGAGAAAAATTTTCTTTTTCATTCTCAGGGTAGAGATTGATTTTTAAATTTCGTAAAAACAAACCTAATGAGATGCTTGCTAATCTATCTGATTTAATTTAAATTATCAGCGAAGCAAAATCAATCAAAAACGAGAAATATGAAAAGGGAGAACAAACAAAGGGTTTTAAATTTTAATAGAATAATTCTGTTTGTCTCGCTTGCTTATTTTATAGCGGTGTTAATTTTCTCGTTTGCATATAGAAAAGTTGGAAATTATGATATTGAAACGGATTTCTTCTGGGATTATGTTCTTGAAGCGAAAAACATTTTAAGAGGGATAATAAATGTCGGAGAATTTCGTGGACCGGGTTATCCAGCGGTCGTGGCGTTGTTTTCAATAATTTTTGGAGATTTTTTCAAATCGGGATTGTTGATCTCGGCAATTTCATCTGCACTTGTAATTTTTATAACTTTCAAAATTTTGAAAGAGGTCTTTGATGAAAAAATTGCCTTTCTTGTTTCAATCACGCTACCTTTGAACCCGACATTTTTAAGATATTCCTATGTTTGCGGGACCGATATGTTTTTCAATTTTCTTGTTTCATCTTCGGTGTTTTTTATGTTAATCGGGGCATTAAAAGAGAAACCGATTTTTCTTTTCATATCTGGATTGTTCGGTGGCTATGCATATCTGACAAGATATAATGGAATCGCACTTGTTCTTGGTTTGCCACTTGCCATTTTAATTTTGAACCATAAAAACTTGAAAAAAGGGATTTTAAAATCAACTCTATCAATCGGCGGTTATGCGGTTTTCCTTTTACCGTGGTCCATTTACTCATACATAAAACGAGGTGAGTTTTTCTATAACAGAAATTATCTAAACATAGCATACGAAATGTATGCGAAAGGAAAAATACCGTGGGACAACTTCTGGTTTGAGGCTTCAAAGGAATATAAATCGTTTGCTGATGTCTTCATGCGCGACCCGGCTCTCTTCATTGAAAGGGCATCGTTAAATTTCATTGAACATTTCTTTAAAGATTTAACGCAACTCTGTGGGTGGCAATTTACATTGCTTTTCATCATCGGGCTGATTTTTATCTTAAGCCAGAAAATTGACAGAGTTAAAATCGCATATTTTGCATCAAGCTTCTCATTTTTCCTCGTTCTTGTGTTTGTCTTTTACAGCGAGAGATTTTCAATGTATCTTTTGCCGACTTATCTTTCAGTTAGTTATTACATTGTTAACTGGAAAAAGTTAAGCGAGGCAAAATATGGATGGTTGATTTTATGGATTTTGATGAACTTGATTTCATTGCCGAGAATTTCCGGGATGATAAAAAAAGATATAGAAAACCAGCCAATTGACATACTTTACATAAGAGAGCAGTTTAAATCAAAATATGGGGATTCAGAGAAAGGTAAAATTATAGTGGCTCGCAAACCAAATATCGCATATTATCTTGATATGGAATTCAAACCTTTCCCGCTTGTAAATAGTTATGAGGAGCTTTTTGAAGAATTGAAAAAATTGAACGCGTCTTACCTTTATTATAGCTGGATTGAATATTATTTCAGAAGGAATTTTGAAGGTCTTTTCAACTACGGTTCCCCACCCGAATTTCTTGAGCCCGTTGCAGTTTCAGAAAATCCTCCCGCTGTGCTTTACAGAGTCAAAAAGTAATTTTCATTCTTCGCTTTCTGCCCTACGCACCGGCGGATTTGTAACATAAACCACACACCTTCGCCTGTATTCAATTATTTTCTCAATTACTTCATCAACACTTTCCTTAACCATAATCTTCTTACCGGTCGTTAAAGCGATAATTGTATCGGGTGAAGATTCAAGATACTCAATTAAATCTGCGTTCACAACGATCTCCTGTCCATTTAATCTTGTTACTTTGATCATTTTAGTGATTTTTTATTTTGATAAAACGGGGTTGCACCATTAATGGCACAACCCCAAAATTTTACTATCGTTTCAAGTTAACAATTTCTTGCAGAAATTCATCGCTTGTCGTTATGATCCTTGCGTTCGCCTGAAAACCACGCTGTGCAATTATCATACGGGTGAATTCCTCGGCAAGGTCAACATTTGATTGCTCAAGAACCCCGGACATAATTTTTGATTGTATCGCTGAACCGGGTTCATCAATTATCGGCGCTCCAGAATTTGCAGAGATGTCAAACATATTATCTCCAACCCTCAAAAGACCACTTGGATTGTTAAATGTCGCAACAAGAATTTGAGCGAGAACACGAACAGTTCCATTTGAAAACACACCTAAAATTTTTCCATCCTCATTTACAGAAATAGTATTCAAAAATCCAAGCCCGTAACCATCTTGATCTGCGATTAAACTTGATGCTCCCTCCATCTGGGTTATCCCGGCAAATTCGCCGATTTTCCCGGGGTCAATCACAATATCAAGAGTTTGAGCGGAGTTATCCCCGGGGTCAATCCTTAATGTTGAACTCCCATCGTCAAAGAAGAAACTTCTTATTGAACCATCTGAATTAAAGACGATTTTTCCACTTCCACCTGCAATTATAACCTCTTTCCCGTTAACCTGTGCTGTCCATGACCATTGATTTGGAGTCGTTGCATCTTTGACAAATCTTAAAGTGATATTATGTTTGTTCCCAAGCGAATCGTAAACAGTCACAGTTGTTGATGCTTCAACATCTTCTGCTTTTTGAGTTTCAAGCCAGTTTCCGGGTTTGTTTTCAAAAATTGAATTAAATTTGTCCCTTCCAGAAGCTGAAATGTTTAAATCTGTGATCTCATAAGCTTTTCCGCCATCTGCGTAGACGACAAGAGAACCTGTATCCGGGTCAATTTGAACTCCTTTTGAATTGTTGATTCTGAAAGCATTTTTCACTGCATCTGCAAAATCTTTATAAGTTGATGTTGCACTGACAGAGAAATTAACAGTTGCTATAGCTTTACCTCCAACTTTTCCATCAATTGTAATCGTATCTCCAGCAGTAAGACCAAGATCATTACCCTGTGCATCTCTTAACTTTATCAAAAGGTCATCCTCACGAGCAACATGTGAGAATTTATCTGATTGCCTGCTTCCGCTTGCAGAATAATTTCCATTTAATCCCGAAAGAGCGGTTTCAAAATTGCGATTGTTACTTGAAATTGAAACAGTTTGAGCAACTGATGAGGTGATGACAATTCGTCCCTCAGAATCAATTGTCGCGGTCAAAGATCCGGCAAAATCATTGTTTATCTCATCAATTAAATCTTTCAAAGTATGGAAATTTCCATCTCCGACGCCACCATCTTTGCTAACATAAGTATATGTTTTAACCTTTGCTCCATCTTGAACTGTCACCGTTGTTGATCCGGGTATCATTCCAGTTATAACCGTGTTTGCTGCTCCTGTTGCAAGCAAATTGTTTATGTCGGAGTTTCCATCTTCAACTGCATAGAGTCGCGCGCTTCTCAAGATGTTTCCTTTCGGTTCACCGCCTGCGTTAAGGTTGCCGGTGAGCTTGATAAGTGATGTTGCTTTTGCCGGTGATTTTTGACCGAATGGAATTTTTATATCTTCAAGTTTTGCACCCGGTGGAACAACTCCTGAGGCATCAGCCATTTTACCCTGGACGATTGCACCTGTTGCTGAATCAACGAGATAACCATTTGCGTCAAATCTAAACGCGCCAGCTCTTGTGAAGTAATTTTTCCCGCCTTTTTTGACGATGAAAAATCCATTCCCTTGAATTGCAAGGTCTGTCACCTGCCCTGTCGTTTCAAGATTCCCCTGTGTAAAGATCGTGTCAATTGAGCTTATGCTCATACCGAGTCCAACTTGAAGCGGATTTGTCCCGCCTGATTCCGCAGATGGTTGAGTAGCCCCGCGAAGTGTCTGAGCAAATGTCTCAGCAAAGGAAACACGAGCGGATTTGAACCCGATCGTATTGATGTTTGAGATATTGTTACCGATGACATCCATCATAATTTGATGATTTCTCAAACCGGAAACACCTGAAAACAATGACCTGAGGAATGACATGGCTTTTACCTCCTTTGATTTTAATTTTTGTTTTTAAGTTTTTAATCTCGCTTCGGTCGGTCGGCGAGATCGCGGGGCTCCCTCAAGCGAGGTCCAGCCCCTTTAAATTATCACCGCACCGTCAATGTTTGTGAAAACATGCTCACGCCTGCTTTCGCCATCAATCACAGTCACAACCGTTTTGTTTTTCACATTCACAATAAAAGCAATGTCACGCAATAAAACGAGAACTTCCCTGGTGTTTTTCTGCTCTGCCCGTGAGACCGCATCATTTAAAAGAGCGTAATCTTCTTCGCTTAATTCAATGTTTCTTTCCTCAATCCTTCGCAAAGCATGATTTGAAAATTTCAATTTCTCAATTTCACTTCTTAACACTTCATCAAACCTTCTTCCGAACTCAGGAATCCTTACGCCACTTGTATCTTTCTTTAAAACTTCAACTCCACCAGCGGGGATAAACGGAACTTTTACACCGTTAATTTCCATCCCCACCTCCGTTTTTGATTTCAATTACATCAGCAATGTCAAATTCAATTCCCCCAATCAATATGACTGCACCATCAGGTTTGTATCTTACACCTTCAACTATACCTTCAACATAAGTGTTAACAAGAACTGCTTTGCCGTCTTTATCAATCGCCTCAATTTTAATTGTGTAATTTCCATTTGGCAAATCATCGCCGTTATCACCTTTCCCGTCCCAGACAAAATCATACCTTCCAGCTTTTTTCTCCCCGATTTTAAATGTCCTGACAACATTTCCAGATGAATCAAGGATTTTAATCTCAACAGATTTTGCGTCGCCTTTCAAATCATATCCGAAATTAACACTCCCTCCCGATTCAAGATTCAATGTATCGCCGTAAACCGTGACTTTTTTACCAATTAGATTTGCGATCAAAGCGTTTGTGATTGAGCGATTCGTCGCATAACTTGCATCAATGCTTTTGAGGAGATTTGAATTGATGTTGTAAAGTTGCTCAACTGAACTAAATTGGGCAAGCTGGCTTGCAAATTCTGTGCTTTGAATTGGGTTCAAAGGATCCTGATAATTAAGTTGCGTTATCAAAAGTTTTAAAAAATCATCTTTCCCGAGCGTGGCTTTGCCCGAACCCTGAACATTACTGCCTGTTGGCGGCATACCCTTCAAATTCTGAATTGAATTCATCTGCTCCATTCTTAACACCTCCTTTTAAATTATCGCTTCAATTAAACTTTCTCCGTAAATTCTGACTGGCTCAACATAATCCGGGCTCTTTTTCCTGTTGAACCTTTTGAAATTTTGCTCGTGTCTTGAACCATCGGAATTAAAACCAAAGCCATCAATCTTTATCCCGATTCTCTCAAAATTAACCCCGCTTTCTTCAAGCGATGCTTTCAAATTATAAATGTTTGATTCAATCATCTGTTTCACATCTTCATTCTTAACCTCAAACAAAATTTTTACACCTTTTTCACCCTGCGAAATTTTCACGACAACTTCCCCGAGTTCCTTCGGCTCAAGTTTCAGAATGATCTCGGAATTATGAAATTCTCCATCCGCTTTGACAAATTTTTTGACAACATCAACAACATCCTGAACTTTGACATCAGAGACCTCAACCCTGTTCAAAGCCGGATAACCCTCCTCACTGCTATGAAAATTCACACTTTTCACATTCCAGAATTGCGATAAAATATCCGAATTTGCACCGGAGTTACTTCTGGTTTCATTATGATGTGAAAAATCACCGCTAACTTTAAAACCTTTGGCGTTTAAGATCCCGCTACCTGACCTTACATTCTCCCGTGATCCAACTTTTTCACCATTATTTTGATACTTAACTTCTGAAATGTCTCCTTTCCTAAAATCATCACTTGCTGATATTTGATCGGATCTTTCCTTTGTCAAAAATGAATTTTTATGCTCAACTTTATAAATCAGAGCGGAAATTTCTCTCTTGCTTAACAAAGAATTTGTAATTTCAGGTTCTCTCAAAATGGGTTTAATTGATTCAGATTTAAGATCTTGATTTGCTTTTATCATATCGTCATTAAAAACCGAAGCACTTTGAGGAGATGTTTTAACTTTTTCAAATGATAAAACTTCAAAATCACCTGAATGAGGATTCATCTTAACACTCCTACTGGCGACATTTTCATTGTCTGGTTCAACAAAACTCACAAAATAATTCAAAACACTTCTGAGATGCGTTCCGCCGCTTCCAGACAAATTATCTCGCTCGTGTAAAATCACCGGATTTCCAGAATTTAAGATAAATGACAGCATTTGTGGAAGTTCAAGAAATTTCAGAGCAAGCGAAGATTTATTGGTGTCAGATTCTCCGGCTGGGGAATTATTTTGAACTGGCAAGATATTTTTCAATTCAACCCCGTCGCCCCGGGAAAATTTCTCACCATCGCTTGAA
>CAZQJI010000024.1:20923-28208 GCA_964593475.1 uncultured Bacteroidota bacterium
GATATTTTTCAATTCAACCCCGTCGCCCCGGGAAAATTTCTCACCATCGCTTGAAGTTTGATTTAACTTCTCATTTGAAATTTTAGATGGGATGTTTAAAATAAATTGTGAAAGAAGCAATCTAAAAACCTCGCCTAAATTTTCACTTGGAATTTTTCCCTGCCCCTGTCCCTCGCAAGTTAAATTATTCTCGCCGATTTCACATAAGTTCAGTATATTTGCAAGATTCAAATTTATCATCTGGTGCTTGCTTTTGTGAGTTGAGTTGCTTTTTTCGTGTTAAGTTCCGCAAGTATTTTCGCTGCCTGTCGCCTCTGCATGTTTAAAATTATTGCAATTGCTTCGTCCTCCGGCATATTTTCAAGGATTTTCGCTGCTTTGTCCGGTTCCATAGATTCGTAAATCTTTGCAACCGCCTTTATTCTCTCGTTCTGCGTCTCGGAAATTTTCGCCTGTAAATTTTCAATTACCAGATCCTTCTTCTTTAATTGAATTTCAAGGTCATTAACCATTTTATAAAGCACATTCACACTGTCTTTAAACTTTTTCAATTCTCCAGAAACTTGCTCAAATTCTTTTTTCAAACTGTCAAATTTATACGCCTCTACATATTCAAGCCCGATTGAACTTGTGTCTTCCCAGACGATCCCGAGCGAGTCGTTTTTGATTTTAACCGAATCAATTTCACCAACTACAGCAGTTGATTTCGGTATGGGTCTGAAAAGTTCGGGATAAACTTTAGAAAGAACATACATTCCCTCAAAAATTGTGACAAATGAGAATGTGAATCCGAGTATGTATCCGAGTATCGTCCTTTCCATAAACTTTACCTTTTGAGTATTGCCCTGTGTGCGAGCGAGTCAAGCAATGTTTGTTCTTTTTTGTGGAGATCTTTTAAAATGTCATCAATAAATTTTTGTTTTAACTTTTCAATCATTTGTTTGTTTTGATTCGTCCTGAGCAAAATATCCCGCCGTTTTTCTTCTTCCTTTAAAATTTTTTCAAGAGCATTTTTTTGTCTCTCAACCTGTTCAGCTATGGTGTTTAAGTAAGCATATTGAACCTGCAAATCAATTGCTTTGATTTTATCTTCAATTTCCATGTTTTCAATCTGTCGTTCCTTTTCTGATTCAAGGTCTTCTAATAATTTTTCGGCATTTTCCCGAATTACTTTAATTTCCGCAAGTTCCTTTTTATACTTTTTCTCCTGAAGTTGTCTGACCTTCAAAACAGGGTCAAGTTTGAACCGTGCCATTTTTCAACTAAATTAGTTTTGCAAGTTCAATTAATCTGGCAATTGAATTTTCAAACTCTGCTTTTTCTTTCATATCCTGCCGTAAAAATTCCCTTATTTTATCAATCATCTGCAATGCTTTGTCAATTTTCGGATTACTTCCACGGACATAAGCCCCGATATTGATTAAATCTTCTGCTTCTTTGTATGTTGCAAGGATGTCAATTATTTTTTCTGCGCACTTTTTGTGTTCCTGCGTGACTATATCAGGCATAAGTCGGCTTATACTCTCAAGCGGTTCAATTGCCGGATAATGCCCCATATTAGCAAGTTTTCTTGAAAGGACGATGTGTCCATCAAGGATTGATCTTGCGGAATCAGCGATTGGCTCTGTTAAGTCATCACCTTCAACAAGGACTGTGTAAAGTGCAGTTATGCTTCCTTTTGAAGATGTCCCGGCACGTTCAACAAGTTTTGGCAAAAGCGCGAAGACAGACGGCGTATAACCCTTCGTCGTTGGTGGCTCACCAATTGCAAGCCCGACTTCACGCTGTGCCATCGCAACACGAGTCAATGAATCCATCATAAACATAACATCAAAACCCTGATCCCTGAAATACTCCGCAATTGTGGTTGCAACAAGAGCTGCTTTAACTCTTATCAAAGGTGGTTTATCACCCGTTGCAACTACGACGACGCTTCTTGAAAGCCCGGATTCACCAAGTTCCTTTTCAATGAAATCTCTTACCTCCCTTCCTCTCTCACCCACAAGCGCTATCACATTAACATCTGCGTTCGTATTTCTTGCTATCATTCCCATCAATGTGCTTTTTCCGACACCGCTTCCTGCAAAAATTCCAATTCTTTGCCCTTTACCACAAGTCAAAAGTGAATCAATTGCCCTTACGCCGGTTGCGATCGGCTCGGTTATCCTTTTTCTTTCAAGTGGATCGGGTGGTTGATTGTAAATTGATCTTATTTCATCAGCTTCAATCCATCCCTTGCCATCAATCGGATGACCGAGTCCGTTTATGATTCTACCGAGAAGTTTTTTCCCAACAGGAATTGTGAAAGTTTTCCCGGTTGCGACAATCTCACTTCCGGGGCTGATCTTGTTTATATCCCCGAGAGCCATTGAAAGAACACGATTATTCTTAAAACCCACAACCTCAGCAAGGCAAATTGTCTCTTCATTTCTTGATTTAATCGCACAAACTTCCCCGAGTGAAGCCGAAGGTCCAATTGACTCAATCACAAGCCCGATGACCTGCGTAACTCTGCCATTAACTTTTATCAAATCAAGATGCTCAACTTTGTCAAAGTATTTTTTGAACCTCGTTTCAAGATTTATCATTGCAATTCAAACATCTCATTTTCAATTTGTGAAAACTGCGTTGAGATGCGCGCATCAACATTTCCAAGCTCACTCTCAATTATGCAACCGCCTCTCTCAATTGATGGGTCCGGCTCAACAACTATTTCTCTGGTTGAATCGGCAATTTGCAAAAGTTCGGGTTTAAGTTCCCTTATGAGTTTCTCATCTTCCGGGTTAACTCTCAACTTTATCTTTTCAATCCCGACAACTCTTTTTATCGCTTCTTTAACCTGATTGACCACAAAATCATCGTTTTTGTCAATTTCTCTCTTGACAATTTTTTTAGCAATTTCAACCGCGAGCGAGAGAACAAGCGATTCAATTTTTCTGCCAAGAGATTCAATTTCGCTGTAAAAATTTTTTATCAATTGATCCAGAAGCAAAATATGTTCATTCAATTCAACATTGATCTTTTCTCTTAAAATTTTCTCAGCATCATTAAAGCCACGCTGATATGCTTCTGAAATTTTTAACTCATATTCATTCCGTATCTGATTGATCAGGGTCTCAAAGTCAAATTTATCATCTTCAACCTGTTCAACTTCATAATGAACCTCATCAGAAGTTTCTTGAACCTGCTCAATTTTATCGTCAACTGAATTCGCCATCTTCACTTTTTCAGATTCATCCGGTTTTAGTTCTTCAAATGCGAAATTTTCTTTCATTGCAAGCTTTTGTGAGAGAAAGTGATTTTTTATGACCTTTTTAGTAAACAATGTCCTCTTCACCTCCTCTTCCAGCGATTATTATCTCCTGATTTTCCTCAAGTCGTTTTATGACCTCAACGATTCGCATCTGTGCAGCTTCAACCTCACGCAGACGCACTGGTCCCATGTATTGAATTTCCTCCTGAAGCATAGCAGCTGCTCTTTCGGACATATTCCTGAAGATTTTTTCTCGTATCTTTTGATCGGCTCCTTTGAGAGCAAGGGCAAGGTCTCTTTTATCAACTTCACGAAGTATGCGTTGAATACTTCTATCGTCAATGTAAATTATGTCTTCAAACAAGAACATCAATCGCTTTATCTCATTTGCAAGGTCCGGATCCTGCTCTTCAATCCTCTGCAAAAGTTCACGTGCCTCTTGTGAACCAACTTTGTTAAGAATTCCAGCAACGGTTCTAGCTCCACCGGTTGCGCTTACCTCCTGACTCAAAGATGTCTCAGCCATAGAATCAACCACGCTCTCAAGCTCAGTTAAAATCGTTGGTGAAATTTTCCCAAGTTTTGCAATCCTATAAACGACTTCAACTCGGAGATCCTCCGGGAATTGACTTATAACTTTTGCAGTTTGCTCAAGCGGTAGATGAGAAAGAATTAAAGCAATTGTTTGGGGATGTTCTTTTTGGAGGAAATTGGCAAGTTGTGTCGCATCCGCTTTCTTCAACGCAGAAAAACCCTTTATCTGCGTCATCCCGTGAACTTTTTCAACTATTTCTGATGCCTTTTGAGGTCCAAGGGACTTTTCAAGCAATGTCTTCGCATATTCAAATCCACCGACAATTATATATTCCTGCGCCTTCATCATCTGGAAAAATTCTTCAATAACAGCATTCACAACCGAAGAGGAAATCCCTTCAAGAGAAGAAATTTCAATTGCAAGTTGTTCCATTTCCTGTGGTTCAAGATGACGGAAAACTTTTGATGCGGTCTCAACATCAAGAGCAAGAAGTAAAATCGCGGCTTTTTGCTTTCCCGTTAAATTTTCGTATTTCAAATTCAACGCCTTTGCCATTTCGGTTTCTCCTCTTCAAGTAGCCAAACTTTTATCAATCTTGTTGCCTGCTCGGAATTTTCGCGGATGTATTCAACAACTTTTTCTTTAACCTGCTCCCTTTTCAATCTTTCAAGTTCAATTTCCTCTTCTGATATAGGTTCAATCTCTTCAACCGTAATCGGCTCCGGTTCTTTCAAAGTTGCCTGCGCTTGAGTCGGCGGAAATTCTTTAACTTCAATCGTTGGAATCTCTTTTCTGAATTTTAACCTACCGAGGAGCGAGAAGATGAGCACAATTGAAGCAAGTATAGCAAAACCTATGATTATCTTCTCAACAAGATCACGCCAGGGTTCTTTCTTCTGTGTTTCCTTTGTGATAAACTCCATTCCCTCACCCGCTGGCTCAAATGGAATGCTCACAACCGAAATTTGATCGTTTCTGTCGGGATTAAAACCAACCGCATTCTTAACAATCTCGGTAAGTTTTTGAATTTGTTCTTCATCTCTTGGTATGTATTCAACCTTTTTAACTCCACCAGCTTCATTAACTTTATATGTCCCATTTACAAGAACCGCGACAGAGAGACGCTTTATATTTCCAACGCTTTCAACTATCCTCTGCATTGTCCTGTTAACTTCATAATTCGTTATCGTGTTCGTCCTTTGCGAGCTTGAACTTGCAAAAGTTGAATCAACGGAACTGCTTCTCTCCTGTGTTGTTTGTTCGCTTCTTACAACAGTTTTATCCGGATCATACTCTTCAATTGTCTTCTCAACCTGTGTAAAGTTAAGTTCAACATCAACTCGCACGATTGAATTTCCAGGACCTAAAACACCATCAAGCAAACTTTGAACTTTATCCGCAAGATATTGCTCAACATTTTTCTTCAGCTCATATTGCTTACTGCTTATTTTCGCAAGCGGCTCATAACCCGAATCATCCGAAAGGAGACGACCCCGTGAATCAAGTATCGTCACATTCTTCGGCTCAAGCCCCTCAACGCTGTTTGCGACAAGATAAGAAATGCTCTGGATGTTTTCTTTTGATAAGCGAGCACCTTGCTTGAGTTTTAAAATGACAGAAGCGGTTGGCTCTTTTTGATCCTCTTTAAAAAGAGTTCTCTCTGGAATTACTATATGAACTCTGACAGCTTCAACACCTTCAATCTGTAAAATCGTCCGTGCAAGTTCCCCTTCAAGAGCTCGTTTGTAATTTATCTTTTGAACGAAATCAGAGACCCCGATATTGCTTTTATCAAAAATTTCATAACCGACTATGCTTGAATTTGGCAAGCCCTCACCGGCAAATTGAAGTCGGAGTTCATAAACATTTTGTTTCGGGACGAGAATTGTCCGACCATTATCACTCAATTTGTAATCAATTTTTCTCTCTTTCAATTTTTCAACGATCTTGCTTGCATCCTGCGCCTCAAGATTTGAAAATAAAACCGCATATTCCGGCTCACGAACCCAGAAAATTAGAAAAATAAATCCAGCAATTGACGCAACAACGGTTGAAAGAAGTAAAATCTTCTTCGCAAGCGATAACCTATTCCAGAATTCTTTTATCTGTGAAAGTGAATTCATCAAGGTTAAGAACTTTGTTTAAACCTGTAAACGCATCAACTCTTTATATGCTTCAAGCATTTTATTTCTGACCTCCATCAAAAGCTCAAAACTTGTCTTTGCCTTTTCAACAGCGATCATGACATCGTGAATATCGCTTATCTCACCCGTTATCGCCTTTTCAATCGCCTCACCCGCCTGATTTTGAAGTTCATTCACATCTTTTATAAATTCCTTCAAGACATTTTGAAAACTCTGCACACTTTCCTTCGCACGCTGTCTTATGTCAGAGCCGATAATCTCACCTGAATTTAGAAGTTCAACCTGTTTAAGCATGGTTCAAATTCTTTTGTTAATTATTTTTCCTGTTTCACAGACCTGTTCCCCGTGCGAATTATACCAGTAGTATTTCCTTATCTCATCCACATTCTCGGGGAAAAGTTTTTCAAAAAATTCTATCTCTTCCTTGCTCAAAACATCAACAGAACGAGTTAGTTTAAAACTTTCAAAATTTGCGCTGAAAAAATTATTTACGCCCTCAACTTTCATATCAAATCTCCAGAGCATCTTTTGCTATATTTTTTGAAGCGTTAAATGCAGTTACATTTGCTTCATAAGCACGAGTTGCAGAAATCATGTCAACCATTTCAACTATTATGTTGACATTTGGCATATGGACATAACCATTTTCATCAGCATCTGGATGTTCAGGATTATAAACGAGCCGTTCAGGGGAATCATCTTCAACAATTTCCGTTCTTACGCCCCTTATCGGGTTCTCATTCTCAATAAATTCAGCTCCGTCCGATTGAAAATGTTTCTCATCTGTCGTCTCAAGTCCGATCGTTTCTCGTTTCAAAACAAGAGCGAAATTTTTCTCAGGCGTTGCTTTCATCAACACAATCTTTCTTCTGTATGGAGTCCCATCTTCCGTCCTCGTCGTCTCAACATTAGCGATGTTTTCAGCAATTGTGGTCATCTTTTTTCTCTGGGCACTTAATCCCATCGCACTGATATTGAAAGCGGTGAAAAGTTTTTCAATCTTCATACGCCACCTCCTTTTATGCTTTTTTGAATTCCCCTGAACGACTCAGCCATTAAACGCGCTGCAAGTTTATATCTTATCTGATTCTTTGCAAGTTCAACCATCTCATAATCAATATCAACATCGTTTACCCCGCTTGCAAGCGAGTCAGAATTGTAAGGCGAATTTTCTCGCACAATTTCTGGTTCAACTTCGTTTAAATCTTTCGCTCCAATTCTAATATGCTTTTCATTCGTTCTCACCCCTTTTATCATCTCCCCGCTTAAATTTTCCCTTAACTCATCTTCAAACTTAACATCAATTCTTCTGTAACCTATCGTCGCTATATTTGCGATGTTAGAAGCGATTGC
>CAZQJI010000024.1:28308-30712 GCA_964593475.1 uncultured Bacteroidota bacterium
GATTTTTGCGGTCATTTTTCCTCTATACGGGCTTGTCCGCTAACTCTATAAACGACATAATTTTTCAAATCTTGATCCGCTTCAAATCCATAACCTTGAAGAACCTCATCTGGAGAAGTCACCCTGACAAAAGCATCCGACCTGACTTTATTTCTATCGTTGTCCCAGAATAATTTGCTTGTTTCAACCTTTGTTCCTTCGTCAGATACAGCAATTATATTTCCATACGCTTCAAGATTTTTTGTTTTCTCGTAAACCCTTCCGCTGTCAGCAATTAAATAAGATGTGTGTTTCCCATTTTCATCGTAAAAATCAACTCTGAATCCTTCATTTAAAATCGTGACATCCTGATCCTGAAAGACCATTATATGATTCGCCTTTAAAATTGCTCTTATCCGCCCGGAGTCGCTGAAGACAATCGTTGCGTTCCATGATTCCTGTGTCGGGATCTGCGTTTGCGGTAATTGAACTATTGAAGGTTTTAATTTTTCTTCGCACGATAAAAATAAAAAAGCCAGAGCCAGCAAAAACAAAAAGTTTAACTTCATTGTTCAACTTCACTATCTATTTCAGATGAACTCAACCCTGCCTTCACAAGATCGTGAATGTGAATCATACCTATTGGAATTTTCTCGTCGTCAATGACGACAAGTTGTGTAATGTTATATGTTTCCATCTGTTGAAGTGCGGTTACAGCGAGAGCGTCTTTTTTGATTGTTTTCGGATTCCGTGTCATAACTTCTCCAGCTTTCAAAGCGAAAACATTTTCGGTTCGTTGAAGCAATCTTCTCAAATCGCCATCTGTTATTATTCCGACAAGTTTCCCATCATCATCAACCACACATGTAGCTCCAAGTCGTTTTGAGGTCATCTCAATGATCGTTTCTTTCATCGGAGTTGATATGTGAACGATCGGGACTTCTTTTCCAGAAACCATCAACTCTTCAACCTTCAAAAGCAATCTTTTTCCTAAATTTCCACCTGGATGAAAGAGAGCGAAATTCTCTTTTGTGAAATTTCTTTTTTCAAGTAAGGCAATCGCAAGGGCATCACCCATAGCAAGCGTTGCGGTCGTTGAAGCAGTCGGAGCAAGATTATATGGACACGCCTCCTCTTTAACTGCGACATTCAAGACATAATCTGAAAGTCGCGCAAGTTGTGAATTTAAGTTTCCTACCATTGAAATTACAGGCACTCCTATTCTCTTGAAAATTGGAATCAATCTCAAAACTTCAACGGTATCCCCGCTTTTTGAAATACAGATTACGACATCTTCTTTTCGCACAACTCCAAGGTCTCCGTGAATTGCATCCGCTGGATGTAGATAAAGCGCCGGGGTTCCTGTTGAATTCATCGTTGCGACGATTTTCCTTGCAATTATTCCCGACTTCCCAACTCCCGTTATTATCACTCTTCCGCTTGAATTTAAAATTAAATTAACAACCTTGACGAAATTTTCATCAATCCTTTTCTCAAGTTCCGCAACAGCAGATGCTTCAATTCTTATGACCCTTTTTCCAATTTCAATTACATCTTTTTCAACAGCAACTTGTTCCTTTCCCATATGCTCCAAAGTAAATTTATTTTCTAAATTTTCTCTTTAAAATGGAAAACAGACCTTTTTTCTCTTTTACCTCTTCATAACCTTCAACATCAACCTTTGCAAAAAATTTGCTGTATGAGATGAAAGCATTGTTGATGTCCACATCGGAAAACTTCTCAATGTTTTCAAATATGAAGTTAACATTCAAACCACTAACTCTGTCAATTATCTCTTTTTTTCGTTTCAAAAGTTCATTTAGAAAATTTGTAACCGGTATGATGTAATTTATTCCTGAGTCAATCTCGTGTAGCCAGATTTTTTTATCCGAAGGGCTTATAACAAGAATTAAATTTTGCTTCCCCCTTGAAAAAATTTTCACCTCACGAACTTTCTCACCTGTTGCTGGCGAAGTTTCTCCAGGTATCCACCGAGCGTAACTCCACCTTCTCAATTCCGTGAATCTCTCGGGGATAAAATCACCGCTTAAATTAACTATGTCAATTTGAATTTGATTTCTGTATGCTTTATGAATTGAAATTTGAATTTTTGCTTCCCTCATTTCAACTTGTCCGAGCGAGATCACAGGCGTATAAAATCCCTCTTCATCAGGTTTATCACCGGGTTGCCCAAGAATTAAATTATCAGGTTCAAATCTTCCATAACCTATCACAACCATTTCTTTTATCATCTCACGATAAATCCTGTATCCGGGTTTATCCTCTGGCAACATCCACAAAATCCAATCTATCTCTCGCTCGGTTAATTTTCTCGGAAACCGACCGTTGGGATTCATTCCTAACGAAAGTTTTGATTTTTTCGTAATTAAATGTAGCAATGCGACGGGAAAAATCAAATTATTTT
>CAZQJI010000025.1:0-6832 GCA_964593475.1 uncultured Bacteroidota bacterium
TTGATGCACCAGGTATAGGACAAAAATTAATTAAATTCGCTATCATTAAGTAAAAGAAATTTGGTGACAGGGAAATGACGAGAAAAATTTTAACAATAGGATTGCTAAGCATTTTGATAGTTTCAATTTCATTGTCTCAGATTGGAAGTAGTTTAACAAAAACAGGGACAACATCAGCGCAATTTTTGAAAATCGGGATTGGCGCAAGAGCTATAGGGATGGGCGGAGCTTTCGGCTCAGTTGCAGATGATATAAGCTCAATATACTGGAATCCAGCTGGATTGAGTAGAATAGGCGGTAGAGGTGAAGCAGTTTTTAATTATGTTGATTGGATTATGGACATAAAATACAGTTTTGCTGCTTTCGCTTTGAATTTGGGTAATCTTGGAACAATTGGAATGCAAATTTCATCACTGACTATGGGAGATATGGAAGTTAGAACTGTTGAGATGCCGGATGGAACCGGCGAGAGATTCAAAGCAGGCGGATTGATGATGGGGGTTTCTTATGCCAGGCAATTAACAGATAGATTTTCAATTGGATTTAATGCAAAGTATGTCAGAGAATATATCTGGCATGAAGTTGCGCAAGGTTTCGCACTTGATTTCGGGACATTGTATATTACTCCATTTTTGAATGGTATGAGGATTGGCGCAAGTATGTCAAACTACGGAACTAAAATGCAACTTACGGGTCGTGATTTGATAATTATTTACACTGTCGGAGGTGGAACAGGGAACAACATAAACGCATTTATTCAAACTGATAAATTTGAAATGCCTTTGATTTTCAGAGTTGGTTTGTCAAATGATTTTATAAAAACGGGATCGCAAAGATTAACAACCGCAATTGACGCAGTTCATCCGAATGATAATACAGAGTATCTTAATTTGGGAATTGAATATTCATTCAAAGAAATTTTCTTTTTAAGAGGTGGATATAAATCATTGTTTGAAAAGGGAGGAGAGCAAAGATATACATTTGGTGCAGGTGTGAAATATTCAATTGCAAGGGGTGTTGCTTTAGCTGTTGATTATGCATATCTTGATTTCGGACGGTTGAAAAATGTTCAGTATCTTACAATCGCGGTGAAATTCTAAATCAAAATCCATTTCGCTGTGGATTATTTAATCGGAGTTGATGGCGGTGGAACAAAAACGCATGGAATAATTGCAGATATTGAAGGTAAAGTAATTGCCGAGTCAATGGCTTCATCTTCAAACTTTCAAATGCTTGGTGTTGAACCTGTTGCTAAATTACTTGTTAATTTGATTTATGAACTTGTTGAAAAAGCCAAATGTGAAGTTTCCGATGTAAAACTTGCTGTTCTTGGTCTCACAGGCGCTGGAAGAGAAAAAGATAGGGAAAAAATTCACACTGCGATAATAAACTATTCAAAAGATCAAAATCTTCAAATCCCTGAAATAATTATAGAAACCGACGCAAGGATTGCGCTTGAAGGTGCTTTAATGGGTCAACCCGGGATTATCTTAATTGCCGGGACGGGTTCAGTTATGTTTGCAAGAGATATAAATGGGGAAATTCACAGGGTTGGAGGATGGGGAAGATTCATTGGGGATGAAGGAAGTGCATTTGTGATCGGTCGTGAGGCGTTAAGGGCAGTTGCAAAGTGTGTTGATGGTAGAGGTGAGGAAACAATTTTAAAAAAAATGATTTTTGAAAAATTTGGTATAATTGATTTAATGCAAATTGTAAGTGGAATATATTCAGGTGAGTTTGACATCGCAAAGGTTGCGCCAGTTGTGATGGAAGCTGCTGAGCTTGGGGATAGAGTTGCGAAAAAAATCCTTGATGACGCTTGTGATGAACTTATTTCTCATGTGAGGGCAATGATAAAAAAAGCAAATTTTGGAGATAAAATTAATCTTGTCTTGCTCGGAGGTGTTCTTCAAAATGAGAATTATCTTTCACGAAATTTGAGATACAGGATCAAAAATGAATTATCAAATGTAAATTTGCTTGAGCCGTTATCATCCCCGGCTTATGGGGCAATTGTTTACGCAAAAAATTATCTCAAAAATAAAATTTCAATTTAGAAAAAATGAGAAAATTGCTTCCTGCACTTGTCTCGCTTACATTACTTGTGATTTCCGCAGTTTTTGTTTTCTCATCTATGAAAAATGAACCACCAAAGTTTAATCAAGAGAAAAAGCAGAGGAAGGTTAGTAATGTTGATTTAAGCAAACTTTCAAAACAGCAGTGGGTTGATTACTGGATAAAGAAGTTAACACTTGAAGAAAAAGTTGCACAGATGATAATGCCCGATGCACGGGGAATTTTTCTCGCAAGGGATAATAAAGAGTTTAAAAAACTTGTTCATTATGTCAAAGATAGAAAAGTTGGTGGATTAATTTTCTTCCGTGGCGATGTTTATGAAACAGCCGATATGATAAATTATTTCCAGAGAATTGCCGAAATACCGCTTTTGATCTCAGCCGATTTTGAATGGGGAACAGCGATGCGACTTGACTACACGACGCATTTCCCACCCGCTATGGGAATAGCTGCAACAGGAAAGCCAGAATATGCTTATGAAGTTGGTAAAATCACCGCAATAGAAGGACGGGCGATCGGAATTCATCAGAATTACGCTCCAACCGTTGATGTAAACAATAACTATAAAAATCCAATCATCAACATTCGTTCATTTGGCGAGACGCCTGAAATAGTTTCAAAGTTTTCCGTTGAGTTCATAAAAGGTTTACAAGAAAACGGGATGATAGCCACAGCCAAACATTTCCCCGGTCACGGTGATACAGATGTTGACTCACATCTTGATATGCCAGTTATAAATTATCCAAAGTCAAGATTGGATTCAATTGAATTGCAACCTTTTAAAGAAGCCATAAAGGCAGGTGTTAAATCAATTATGATTGCACACATTTTTTTCCCGCAAATTGACACGGGCAAGGGTTTGCCATCAACTCTTTCTTATAACATAGTTACAAAAATTTTGAAAGAAGAGCTTGGTTTTAAGGGTTTAATTGTAACAGATGCGATGACTATGAGGGGAGTTACGAAACTTTATTCAAATGCGCTTGCCTCTGTCCTTGCCGTTAAAGCTGGAAATGATATAATTTTGATCCCGCCCGATGTTGATGAAGCAATTGACGCTATCGTCAAAGCTGTGAAACGGGGTGAAATTTCAGAAAAAAGGATAAATGAATCGGTGAGAAAAATTCTTGAATTCAAATATGATCTTGGCTTGCATAAAGATAGATTCGTTGATGTAAATAAAATTCGTGATATTGTTGCACGTGATGAACATTTAAGAAAAGCAAAGGAAATAGCAAGGGCTTCAATCACCGTCGTTAAAAATGATGGCGTCTTACCGCTTTTGCAATTTGATAGCAAAAAAATTCTTCACATCACAGTTGTTGATTCAAGGGACCCGAACACCGGAAGCGCCTTTGAAAATGAACTTGCAAAAAGATATAACAACATTTCTTTTGAAAGGGTTGATTTGAGAAGCACAAATGGCGAACTTAATGCTATCCTTTCAAAGATAAATAATTTTGACCTTGTTATTGTCTCTGCTTATGTGCATGTAAGAGCTTATCAAGCATCTCTTTCACTTCCAGAGAAACAGGCGAAATTTTTGAGCCAGGTTGTAAATTCGGGTAAACCTGTCGTTTTGATCTCATTTGGGAATCCATACATAGTCATTGATTATCCGGATGTAAAAGCATACATTTGTTCTTATTCCGATGCGCAACCTGTTGTTGAATCCACGGCAGAAGTTATCTTTGGTGAAATTTCACCTCAGGGCAAATTACCGATTAACATCCCCGGGTTTGCGAAACTTGGAACTGGTTTAGCATTCCCGAAGACAACGCTTCGTTATGGATATCCTGATGAGGCAGGACTTGATGCGAATAAACTTGCTGAACTTGATTCAATAATGGAAAAAGCGATTGCTGATTCTGTTTCTCCCGGCGCAGTTCTTCTCGTTGCAAGAAATGGTATAATCGCATACCATAAAGCATTTGGAACTTATACATATGATCCGTATTCAAGAAGAGTTGAGCCGAATTCAATTTATGATATGGCTTCAATTACAAAAGTAGCAGCGACGACGATTTCAATTATGAAACTTTACGATGAAGGTAAAATCAATCTTGACGACCCTGTTGCGAAGTATATCCCGAAATTTGCTCAAAATGGAAAGGAGAAAGTGACGATTAAAAATTTACTTCTTCACAATAGTGGTCTTCCGTCGTGGAAGCCATTTTATCAAATTTGTAAAACGCCCGAGGAAATTCTTGACTCAATATATGCCCAACCGCTTGTGTATAAAACTGGTGATTCAACGGTTTACAGCGATTTAGGGTTTATAACGCTTGGAAAGGTTGTTGAAGCTGTCACAGGGATGCCACTTGATCAATATGTTAAGAAAACTTTTTACATTCCACTCGGGATGAAATCAACGACATTTTTACCGCCCGCTGATTGGCTTAATATAATTGCACCAACTGAATATGACAGTGCAACTGGCTCGTTTATTCACGGGGTTGTTCATGATGAAAATGCCCGGGCTTTGGGTGGCGTCTCGGGACATGCTGGATTGTTTTCAAATGCGCGTGACCTTGCTGTTTTGATGCAGATGATTTTAAACGGTGGTGAATACGGAGGTAAAAGTTTCTTCAAGAAAGAAACAGTTGAGTTATTTACAAAAAGATGGCCTAATAATCGCGGACTTGGCTGGGATAATGCACTTTCACCCTATGGAAGAAGCGCACTTGATGGAGCATTTGGAGAAAATGCTTTCGGTCATACAGGTTTTACCGGAACTTCTGTCTATGTTTATCCCGAGAAAAATCTCATTGCTGTTCTTCTAACGAATCGTGTCCATCCAACAAGGGCAAATAATAAGCATATACAGCTCAGGAAAATAGTTCACAAGGCAATTGCAAAAGCCATCATTGATTAAAATTTGTAAAAACAAAAAATGTTAAAAAATGCAATTAATTGACTGGTTGATTGTAGCTCTTTATTTCGTTTTGAGTATCGCAATCGGGATTTATTATTCAAAAAGGGCTGGTAAAAGTATTGGCGAATTCTTTTTATCCGGGAGAAATCTTCCCTGGTGGCTTGCAGGAACTTCAATGGTTGCGACTACATTTGCGGCTGATACACCACTTGCTGTAACTGAACTTGTTGCGAAAAACGGGATAGCAGGAAATTGGTTGTGGTGGAATTTTCTTTTCGGATCAATGCTTACGGTTTTTTTCTTTGCAAGATTATGGAGAAGGGCTGGGATTTTGACGGATGTTGAATTTGTTGAGATGAGATATTCTGGTAAACCGGCATCCTTTCTTCGTGGGTTTAAAGCGCTTTATCTTGGTTTATTTATTAACACTGTTGTAATTGGCTGGGTTAATGTGGCGATGGTTTCAATTCTTACTGGATTTTTTGGGGTTCCAGAGGAAGTTGTGAGATATTATGTTTTCGGAGCAATGTTAATTGTTGCGATTTACTCAGCCCTTTCGGGATTGTGGGGAGTTGCGGTGACTGATGCGTTTCAATTCATTATAGCAATGACAGGAACGATTATACTTGCAATTTTAGTTGTGAATCTGCCAGAGGTAGGCGGTGTCTCAGGTTTAAAGGAAAAATTACCCGAATGGGTTTTTAGATTTACACCTGTTATCGGCTCAACCGAAGAACTTGCATATGGCGGAGTTTTAGCTTTGACAGTTTCTTCGTTTATCGCTTATATCTTCGTTCAATGGTGGGCTTCCTGGTATCCGGGAGCTGAACCAGGTGGCGGTGGATATGTGGCACAGAGAATGATGTCAGCAAAAGATGAAAAACATTCGCTTCTTGCAACTCTATGGTTTACAATCGCTCATTACTGCATAAGACCATGGCCCTGGATAATTGTTGGGCTTGCAACGCTTGTCCTTTACCCGGAACTGGAAATTAACGACAAAAAACTTGGTTACATTTACTCAATGCGCGATTATCTCCCTGCTGGCCTGAAAGGTTTGCTCATTGCAGCTTTCTTCGCAGCATATATGTCAACTATCGCAACACATTTGAACTGGGGAACATCTTATGTTATAAACGATTTTTACAAAAGGTTTATCAAAAAGAGCGCAGATGAAAAACATTATGTCTTCGTTTCAAGGGTTGTTACTTTGCTTGTTATGGTGGCTTCTGTTTTGATTACTTTGATAATAAAAACCATCTCCGGGGCGTGGCAGTTTATAATTGAAGCAAGCGCTGGTTTAGGACTTGTGCTGATTTTAAGATGGTATTGGTGGAGGATAAACGCATGGAGCGAACTTGTCGCTATGATTGCCCCGTTTTTTGGTTATGCTTATATAAAATTTTTCACAAATGTTAAATTCCCGGAAACACTTTTCTACATCGTCGCATTTACTACCATTTCCTGGCTTATCGCTACTTTCCTGACAAAACCGGTTGATAAAAATCATCTTATCAATTTCTATCGTAAAGTTCATCCCGGTGGCATCGGATGGAAAAAAATTGCTGAACTTGTTCCGGATGTTAAAGGTGACTCAGGATATGGATATCTTTTCATTGATTGGATAAGTGGTGTTATTTTGGTTTATATGTTATTATTCGGGATTGGCAAAATTGTTCTCGGTGAGTATTTGTTTGGTTTAATTTACACTGCGATCGGTTTGGTTGCCGGTTTCATAATTTATTATGACTTGTCAAAACGCGGATGGGAAAAGGCAATTGAGTAATAAAAATACTTTGACTTTGATATGAATTTTCAATATGAGTGAAGTTTGACTTCAAATTTCTCAGTGAATTTTGAACACCATCCTTCTTTCTCAGA
>CAZQJI010000025.1:6932-9214 GCA_964593475.1 uncultured Bacteroidota bacterium
TGTTGATACAAATTTATTTTGCTTTTGTGTGAAGTTAAATGCGAAGATAAAAAGTAAAAATATGCTCCAATTTTTTAGCATTTGACTTCCATTATTTATTTTTTAATCCCGCTTGAATTTGATTTCACCTTCATAAATTGTCATAAGCACATTGAAATTTTTATCAAGTATAACTATGTCGGCATCTTTTCCTGTTGCTAAAATTCCCTTTTGATGTTCTTTTCCAAGGACACGTGCCGGGTTAAGCGATGCCATTCTAACAGCAGATGTAATGGGCACCTCAACGAGTTCAACCATAACTTTGACTGCTTGTTCCATTGTCAGTGTGCTTCCAGCGAGGGTTCCATCTTCAAGGAAAATTTTTTTGTCTTTCATAATGACCTTTTGACCGGCAAATTCATATTCTCCATCCGGCATACCGCACATCTTCATAGCATCTGTGATGAGAATTATCCCTGCAGGACCTTTTATCTTATAAAGAAGTTTCATCACCATCGGATGGACATGAATCCCGTCTGCAATGAGTTCAATTTTGAGTTCGTCAAAAAGAAGAGAACCTGTGATTACTCCCGGATCGCGATGATGAAATGGTTTCATAGCGTTGAACATATGCGTTACATGGGCAGCTCCGTTGTGAATTGCCATCTGGATTTCCTCAATGTCTGCTATTGAATGACCGATTGAGAGTATAACTCCGTCAAGGGCAGCTTCTCTCATAACTTCATAAGCCCCCGGGAGTTCGGGCGCAATTGTCATTAATTTGATAAAACCTCTGCCTGCATCTCTTAAAGTATACCAGGCTTCAAGCGATGGCTTTTGCAAATAATCGGGGTTCATCGCACCACGTTCTTCTGGATTTAGAAATGGTCCCTCAAGATGAATTCCCCAGATATTTGAATGGTTTTGCTCAATGAAATCAGCAATTCGTCTTAACTCACGAATGAATTCTTTTTCTGGTTTCGGGTAAAGCGTTGCAAGTAATCCCGTTGTTCCATGCTGGAAGAAAAATTCACTTATTTTAAAGAGAGCATCTTCATCTTCATCCTCAAAGCCATATCCCAGACCACCGTGAACATGAAGGTCAATAAACCCCGGCACCGCATACATATCATCAAAATCAAAAACCTCGTAATCCTCATCAGGTTCAACTGTTAAATCTTCAAGTTGACCAATTTCTGAAATTTTTTTGCCTTCTATCATTATTCCGGATTTTTCTATTACTCTAAATGGCGTGACTGAATTGACATTGCGGATGAAAATTTTTTTCATACGACTTTGACTTTATTTTTTATTTCAAATTCAAAAAACTTTTGTTTAAACTTTTTAACCGTCTCTGTCACATCATTTGAATTGAAAATTGATGAACCAGCAACTATTATATCAGCTCCAGCTTCAAGCAAAAGGTCAACATTATTTAAATCTATCCCGCCGTCAACCTCTATTTCAACTTTTAAATTTCGTTCGGTTATAAGTTTCTTGGCTTGAATAATTTTTCTTATCGTCGTGTCAATAAATTTTTGTCCCCCGAACCCGGGATTTACAGACATTATTAATAAAATGTCCACATAATCAATTATCTCTTCAATGAGATGGACAGGCGTTGCGGGATTTATTGAAACGCCGGCTTTTGCCCCCGTTTGTTTGATTTTTGAAATCGTCCTGTGCAAATGAGTGCAAGCTTCAAAATGGACGGTTATTATATCAGAGCCGGCTTTTCTGAATTCTTCTATATATTGGTCAGGATTTGAAATCATAAGATGCGAATCAAGGGGTAATTGAGTTAGTTTTCTTATCGCTTTAACTATCATTGGTCCAAATGTTAAGTTCGGGACGAAGTGACCGTCCATAATATCAAGATGAAATAGATCAGCGCCCCCGTCTTCAGTTTTTTTGATCTCATTTTTCAAATCTGAAAAATCCGCCGAAAGAAGTGATGGAGCTAATTTAAACATCTTGCATCAATAGTTTTGTTTTTGTGTTTCCGAAAGCTCTTTTGCAACGAATACATCAACGCTTGAACCTTTTTGAACATAAAAACCCGGTCTCGGGAATTGTTCAATCACAGTATTTGGCAGAACAGTTGTGCTTGGTTCATAGATTACTTTACCGAGCCGGAGTCCTGAGTCATTTAAAATTTGCTCAACTTTTGAAAACGGAAGACCTATTAAATTTGGAACTTGAGTTTTTCCTTCAGCATTGCCCAAGCTTACGATGACGGAAATCGGTGTCCCGGCAGAAACCCTTGCTTTTTCCGGTATTGACTGCGAAAATATAGCCCCTTC
>CAZQJI010000025.1:9314-15452 GCA_964593475.1 uncultured Bacteroidota bacterium
TAAAAACGCAATTTAAGATAAAAATAAATTCCGAATTCGCAAAACTTCTTCTCAATCCAATTTGAATTAAATTCATACGAGATTGACACTTTGGCAACTGGCTTAACAAAATTTCAGTTTTAGGATGTCACCTTGTCATTGGGGTTCAAATTTTTGAGATTAATTTTCAACTCTTTTCACTGGCACAATCTTTGATTTGATTTTATTATGGAAGTTAAAATAAAAAACAAACAAAAGGAGGTGATGAGCTATGTTGATGAGATATTCCCCATTCAGAGAAATAGAAATGCTTGAAAGAGAAATTAACAGAATGTTCAATGATTTCTTCAGAGGAGTTGAAACCGGATATGAATATCCGCTCATTGATGTTGTTGACACGAAAGATGAACTTGTGATTTATGCTGAATTGCCGGGCGTGAATAAAGATGATGTTAAGGTTAAAATTCACAACAACATACTTACAATCTCTGGTGAAAGGAAAGAGCCAGAGCTTCCAGAAAAAGCAAATTGCTTGATACGTGAAAGAGAGTTTGGCAAGTTTATGAGAAGTGTGAGGTTGCCTTATCCAGTTGATGTGAGCAAGGTCAGTGCCGAGTATAAAGATGGAATTTTGAAGATTACACTTCCGAAGAAAGAAGAAGTAAAACCCAAAGAAATTCAGATAAATGTTGAGTAAAACAAAACTTGTAAAAGGAGGTGATGCTGTATGAGAAGAGATAGAAGCATAATTAAAAACGAAAAAAGTTTGAGAACATACATCACACCTCCAGCTGATTTATACGAGACACCCGATGCATACATCCTCTACATTGATTTACCCGGTGTGACAAAGGATAATCTTAACATAAAAGTTGTTGACAATTCTCTTGTCGTGCAAGGTAAATTTGATCTTGGGCTTTCTAAGGAATCTGATGTGTTGTTTAGCGAGCTTGCGAAAGGTGAATATCGCAGGGAGTTTATGCTTGCTGGCGATGTTGATAGGAATAAAATTGATGCTAAGCTTGTGAATGGTGTTTTGATCTTAACACTTGGCAAGAAAGAAGAAAGCAAAGAAATTGAAATTAAAATACAATAAAAACAAATAGGAGGTGAGTAGCTATGACACTTGTCAGATGGAGCCCATTAAGAGATCTTGCAACTGAAATTTTTGACCTTCAGAGAGAAATAAATAGAATGTTTGATAGGTTCTTCCGTGGTTTTGAGGAAGAGGAAGAAGTCAGAATCAGCACCTGGAGCCCGAGAGTTGATATATCTGAGACCGATGATGAATACATCGTCAGAGCCGAAATTCCAGGTGTAAGCAAAGATGATGTTAAAGTAACGATAAAGGATAATGTCCTCACGATAAGCGGAGAAAAGAAGCAAGAGAAAGAGACGAAAAATGAGAACTTCCACAGGATTGAGAGAGTGTATGGTTCATTCACGAGGTCATTCACATTGCCCGGTGCTGTGAAAGTTGACAAAGTTGAAGCGAAGTTTAAGGATGGAGTTCTCACGATAAAGCTTCCAAAGGTTGAGGAGGCGAAGGCGAAAGAAATTGAAGTCAAAGTTGGATAAGTTACGAAATCCCGCCATTTTTGGCGGGATTTTTTTAAATTATAAATGTAGGTTTTTTATCAAAAACAAAAAATGAGTTGAAAATGACCTCGGAAGCACAAGCAAAAAAGAAATCAATTTCGGAGATTTTAAAAAGTTTATTTATGCCTTATCTTCCGGAAAAAGATGAATTGATAAAAATTTTAAATGAAAATTACTCTAAAGAGGTGGCAATCGCACATATGATTGAAGAACACGCTGAGATCGTGCCTTTTGATTTTCTGAAAGAAAAATTGAGAAGAGTCGCAGAGGAGGAGAAAAGACATGCTGAAAAATTGAAGCAAAAAATCGTTGAACTTGGTGGAACGATTAATCCGTCTCCCAAAGTTTATGAGATTAGAACTTCTTCAATTCACAATGAAAAGGGATTTAGAAAGCTCGTTGCTGATCTTGAATTTGACAAGGAAATTTATGAGGATTACATTTCACAGATAAACAAAATAGAAAACGATGATGTTAAAAAATTGCTTCGTGAAATTGTTGAGGATGAGATAAAGCATAAGGATATTTTGATGGATGTGGTTATGCGGTTGTGTTAACTTTCTAAAATTTTAAAAAACAAAAAAACTTAGGTTCAAATCATGGCTGAGGAACTCAAATATACTGGAAATCCGGAAAAGCATGTTCATATCCCCGAGGCGATGTCTGTTTTACCACTCAGAAACTCAGTGTTTTTCCCGAAGCAATTTATGCCTCTTTCGGTTGGTAGAGAAAGCACTATAAAATTAATTGAGGATGCATCAAAGACGGGAGAATTAGTTTTAATCGTTGCGCAGAAAGAACCGCAGATAGAGAAGCCAACACCTGATGATGTTTATCATTTTGGGACGGTTGCAAAGATATTGAAAGTTTACAATCTTCCCGACGGTTCAAAAAGTGTGTTTGTGCAGGGTTTGCATCGTGCTAAAATTTTATCATTTATACAGCAGGAGCCGTATCTCAGGGCGATAATTCAGCAGGTAGATGATGAAGGTGAGATAGATATTGAAGCTGAGGCAATTGCAGTTGCGATAAAGAATGTCTTTAAAAAAGTTGTTGAACTTTCACCTGACTTAACACCTGAGCAGGCAAATATGGTCGCAAGCACAGATGATATATTTTCATTGCCGGATATAGTTGGCTCAATTTTAAATGTCTCGGTTGCTGAAAAACAGGAAATCCTTGAACAGGTGAATATAAAAGAGCGTTTGAAAAAATGCCATTTCATTTTGAATCGGCATGCACAGCGACTTGAACTTGGCAATAAAATCCAGGCGGAAGTTCAGGATGAAATCACAAAGAATCAGCGTGAATATTTTCTGAGGGAGCAGTTAAAAGCGATAAAGAGAGAACTCGGAGAGGAGGAGGAAGGTGCAGAGATAAGAGAACTTCGTGAGAAGATTGAAAAGGCAAATATGCCCGAGGAGGCACGCAAAGTTGCACTTAAGGAACTTGACCGACTTTCAAGAATGCACCCATCATCGGCTGAATATACAGTGTCAAGAACTTATCTTGACTGGTTGATAGAACTCCCGTGGAGCATATCAACCGAAGATAATCTTGATATAAATAAAGCAGAGGAAATACTTAATCGCGATCATTACGGGCTTGAAAAAGTTAAAAAGAGAATTCTTGAATATCTTGCTGTCCGCAAACTAAAAAACGATATGAAAGGACCTATCCTTTGTTTTGTTGGACCTCCTGGCGTAGGAAAGACATCTCTTGGCAGGTCAATAGCCGAGGCTCTTGGTAGAAAGTTCGTCCGAATCTCGCTTGGTGGAGTTCATGATGAAGCAGAGATAAGAGGACATCGCCGAACCTATATCGGAGCTTTGCCCGGGAGAATAATTCAGGGGATAAGAAAAGCGGGTTCAAACAATCCTGTTTTTATGCTTGATGAAGTAGATAAAATTGGCGCGGACTTTCGTGGGGACCCGGCAGCTGCACTTCTTGAAGTTCTTGACCCTGAGCAAAATCATTCTTTCAGCGATCATTATATTGAAGTTCCATTTGATCTTTCAAAAGTTATGTTTATCGCCACTGCGAATATGGTTGAGCCAATACCACCGGCTTTAAGAGATAGAATGGAGATAATTGAAATTCCAAGCTACATTGAAGAAGAAAAACTTAACATTGCAAAGTATTTCCTCGTCCCGAAGCAAATCAAAGCTCATGGTTTGACGGAGGATATGATTAAATTTGAAGATGATGCATTGAGGAAGATAATTAACTCATATACGCGTGAAGCTGGTGTTAGAAATCTTGAGCGAAGAATTGCCGATATATGCCGTGGCGTTGCAAAGGATGTCGCTATGGGTAAAAACGAACCTACAACGATAACAGTTGATGTTCTGCCAAAATATCTCGGGCAACCGAAGTATTATCATGAAGTGGCTGAACGAATTAACAAACCGGGAATTGCAACAGGACTTGCCTGGACACCAGTTGGCGGTGAAATTTTGTTCGTTGAAGCAACAAAGATGAAAGGTAAGGGTGGACTTCAACTCACAGGACAGCTTGGAGATGTGATGAAGGAGTCCGCTCACATCGCATTGAGTTATATTGCTTCAAAAGCTGAGGAATTTGGTATTGACCCGGATTTCAGAGAAAAATATGACATTCACATCCACGTTCCGGCTGGTGCGATTCCAAAAGATGGACCATCTGCTGGTGTCACGATATTAACAGCTTTATATTCGCTCCTTACCGGGAAAATCGTTTGCAACGATATAGCTATGACTGGTGAGATCACATTGCGTGGTGCTGTTTTGCCAGTTGGCGGGATAAAAGAGAAAGTTCTCGCTGCGCATAGAGCCGGAATTAAAAAAGTCATTTTGCCTGAGAAAAATAAACCAGATATTGAAGAGATCCCTGAACAGGTTAGAAATGAAATGGAGTTTTACTTTGTGAAGGAAATGGACGAAGTTCTTGAGATCGCTATTAAGAAAGAAGAGGTCGTTGAGGAAGTTTAATTTCAATTTAAAAATTTGAAATTTTATTGGGCGAATTGTTCCGAGCCCGAAGTTATACTTCGGAGAAATCGGAATGATTCGCCTTTTGTTTATAAAATCATGGAGGTGATGGCAGAGTATGAAAGATTATTACAAAATACTTGGCGTTAGCGAGAACGCTACACAGGAGGAGATAAAGCAGGCGTATAAAAAACTTGCGATGAAATATCACCCTGATAGGAATCCGGGAGATAAACAGGCAGAAGAAAAATTTAAAGAGATAAACGAAGCTTATAGTGTCCTCTCCGATCCGGAGAAAAGGAAACAATATGACCAGTTGAGGAGGTTTGGAGCTGGTGCAAATGTCGGTGATTTTCAAGGTGGATTTAACTTTGAGGATTTATTCTCCGGGTTTAGAAGTGGTTTTGGCGAAGGATTTAATTTTGGCTTTGGTGATTCGTTTCTTGAGGATTTGTTTAATCAATTTTTTGATCGTGGCGAATTTTTCAGAAGAAGTAGAAGGGGTCCAGTAAAAGGTGAAGATATAAACATTGATGTTGAGATACCATTTTCAACAGCAATTCACGGCGGTGAAATTTATGTTGATGTCCCGAAAAAAGAAGTTTGTAATGTTTGTGGTGGAACAGGTGCAAAGCCGGGTGCTAAAGTTTCAACATGCCCGGTATGCGGTGGAAGTGGAACTGTGTCAGATGTGAGGGGAATGTTTGCTTTTTCAAGACCTTGCCCCAGATGCTATGGGCGTGGAAAAATAATCTCCGAAGTTTGTTACAATTGTGGTGGCACAGGACAGGTTTCAACTGTTAAGAAAATTAAAATAAAAATTCCAGCTGGAATTGACACAGGCACAACTTTGAGAGTTCGTGGTGAAGGTGAGCCCGGAATAAATGGAGGTGCAAATGGAGACCTTTATGTTCATATCAAAGTTCAAGATGATAAATTCTTCAAACGCAGAGGGAACGATATTTATGTTGAAATACCGATAAACATCGCACAGGCAATTCTGGGCAGTAAAATGAGGATCAAAACAATCTATGGTAATAAAGTTGAGTTAACAATTCCACCAGGGACACAGAATGGAACAACTTTCAGATTGCGTGGTCTTGGTGTGAGAACAGATGGAAGCGCTGGAGATATGTATGTCACGGTTAAAGTTGAAATCCCTGACAAAATAAACGAACGACAGAGAAAACTTATTGAAGAATTTGCGAAGGAGGGGAATTTGAAATACTGATTTCGGGGGCTTGAATAAAAGATCAAGTTTTATTATCTTCACAGGTGAATCAAAAAACATATGTTAATTTTTATGAAAAAAATTTTCACGATCGCCTGGTGGGAGTATATAACTAAAGTTAGAACCAAAGCTTTTTTGATTTCACTTGTCCTCATGCCAGTTTTAATCATTGGATTTTCTGTCCTTCCAGGATTTTTAGCAGAAAAAGTTGACACAAAGCAGAAAACAATAGGAGTTGTAGATTTAACTGCTTGGGTTTTTGAAAAGTTTGAGAAAAAACTTCTTGAAGAGTTCAAGCTCCCTGATGGCGAGCCAAATTATAATTTAGTCAAAATAGCTGATGAAAGTTTTGGGGAAGAT
>CAZQJI010000025.1:15552-16933 GCA_964593475.1 uncultured Bacteroidota bacterium
ACGATTAAAATTTCAAAAGAAGGTGAAGAGGAGAAGACGGATTTTATAGGAATGTTTTTCAGTTCTTATATTTTCATTCTAGCTCTTATGATTCTTGTTCTCACAGGTGGTCAAATGCTTATAAGAAGTGTTGTTGAAGAGAAATCAAATCGTGTGGTTGAGATACTTTTATCTTCCTGCACTTCAAATCAATTGATGGCGGGGAAAATAATTGGGCTTGGTTTGGTTGGGCTTACGCAGATGTTTGTCTGGGCAGTTGTTGGGTTTTATTTCATATCGGGCTATACTTTAACATCAATAAACTTTGAAATGATGCTGATTTCTTTTGTTTATTTTGTTTTAGGTTATCTTTTCTATTCTGCTTTATTCGTTGCAATTGGTGCGCCGGTTAACTCTGAGTATGAAGCACAGCAAGTTGCTGGATATGTCAGCATGATTCTTGTTTTTCCAATTGCATTTGCTTTCTTGATAATGCAAAATCCTGATTTATACTGGATAAAAATTCTCTCGTTCATTCCATTATTTACACCGTCTTTCGTGGTTGCACGAATTCCGATAAAGATGCCAGCGCTGTGGGAAATAATCGGGACGATTTTGGTTCTCGCTGTTTCAGTTGTTGCGATGATATGGGTTGCTGGAAGAATCTTCAGAATAGCAATTTTAAGCTACGGGAAGTTTCCGACTTTTAAAGAATTGCTCGCCTGGATAAAAACAAAATAGAGGTATTTTTAAATGCAAGATGCTTCTTTTATAACTTTGATAATTAGCACCGCATCAATTGCCTTTCTTCATGCCCTTGCACCGGACCACTGGCTTCCATTTATAATGATTGGAAGAGCTCAAAAATGGTCAATTAAGAAATTAATCTTCGTCACTTTCATTGCGGGAATTGGACATGTTGGTTCTTCTATTTTGCTTGGTTTAATTGGTTTGTTTATCGGTATGGAATTAAGTAAGCTTGAGGGGTTTGAATCGCTTCGTGGTGAGGTTGGGCTCTGGCTTCTGATTGGTTTTGGAATTGCTTACGCTCTCTGGGGTTTGAAACATGCTAAACATCCACACAAGCATGAAATCGTTGATGAAGAAATTTTAAATAAAAAAGTTGTCACCGTCTGGACTTTATTCGCTATTTTTGTCCTCGGCCCCTGTGAGCCATTGATACCTCTTTTCTTCATATCGCTTAAATTTCAAATCGCTGGAATTATTGCTGTGATAGTTGTCTTTAGCGTTATGACCTGGATAATGATGATAGCGCAGGCGGTGATAGGTTATCTTGGAATTCAACTTGTAAAACTTGAAAAACTTGAAAAATATTCGCATACAATTGCTGGTGTTGTCATAGCATTGACGGGAGTTTTCATACTTGTTTCTGGTATATGAG
>CAZQJI010000025.1:17033-30684 GCA_964593475.1 uncultured Bacteroidota bacterium
GCTGGTGTTGTCATAGCATTGACGGGAGTTTTCATACTTGTTTCTGGTATATGAGTTTGAAATTTGACTTATTTTTTGTTTGTTTGTAAATTAAGCACAGAAAAATTAATCAATGCTCTTTGGCTATGCTTGGTCAGAATGAGAAAATGGTCGTCGCAATGTTAAAATTTCTATTTCCGGGAGAGCCACTTCCCGATGCTTTTGAGAAAGCGGAAGGAATACTTGATGTTCAGAAGAAAACAAAAAAGCATGTACTTTCGCTTATAAAGAAGTCAAAGCTTGACTGGTATGGATACGCTATTCCATATGAGTTCGGTGGTGAATTTGATGAGAAAAGATTTTCAAAGAATCTTGAAGATTAAGGGTGGCTATTGACTTTTGCATTCAATTTAATTATATTGTTTTAGTTGCAAACTAAGGACAGTTGCCTATTGCGACTTCGTTAAAGGTTTTTATTCTTTGAATTAGGTGCGTTAATTTAAAGCAAAAACGAATGAAAACGATATGCGAAAAAGCTCAACCTTTAACGCAAGTTCGCTTGGCAACTGTCCTTTTTTATTTTTTCTGTTAATTCTCTTAACTCAAATCACCCGATCTCAAGCTGTAAATGATTACATCATACTTTCTCAAGACCAGAACGAAATTGTGATTGAATATACACCTTATCTTTTGCAAATTGACACTTTAAAATTTGATGAGATTTCAACATTCCAGCCCAAAATTGATTTATCGCAACCAATTTTATCATTTTTGTTTTTGAACACATCAATTGAAAATACGCAGATTGGTGAACCCCAAATCCCCGTACGAGTTTTCCCCCTGATTTTAAAATCAAAAACGGGAAATCAAATTGAGATAATTGAAGCTTCGTATGTTGAATATGATGGTGTAAGATTAAAGCCGGTGCCAGCTTTAATCCCAGAGAAACAAATTTATGATATTTCAGGGGATACAATTTCGTATGCCAGGGTTTTCTCTTTTGGCGAAGTTTATAACAAAAGCGATTTTATCCCGAAGGATATAGTTAAACTTGATGAATCTGGAATTGCAAGAAATTACATCGTCACGAGGGTGAAGGTTTATCCGGTTCAGTATAACCCTGCTCTTGGAAAAGTTAGATTGTATAAAAAGATAAAATTTGTGTTAAGATATGGTCAGGATGGGAGTCAATTTACAAATCCTGACAAATTTGATTTGGAAATTGTGGATGGCTTTGTTAATTATCAAATTGCAAAAAATTGGAAGATAAATTTTGAAAATCGTTCCTTTGCGAAACCTGAATTAGGTCAGCTCTCATCAGGGGATTGGTATAAGATTCCAATAGTTGAGGAAGGGATTTACAAGATAACTTACTCGGATTTGCGAAATGCCGGGATCAACCCGGATAACATTGACCCAAGGACGATAAAAATTTTTAACAACGGTGGTTTACAACTTCCGGAAAATATCAATGACCCAAGACCTAATGGTTTAATTGAAAATGCAATTTTTGTCTCCGGTGAGGATGATGGAAGATTTGATCAAAATGATTACATAATCTTTTACGGCAGGGGAACAAGTGGGTGGAATTATAATCCGACGACAAAAGAATTTACTCATTATGTAAATGATTACACAAATGAAAATTATTACTTTCTTACATTTGGAGGCGCAAGAGGGAAAAGGATGACAATTGTTGAAAGTTTAAACTCTCAAAATCCATTCAGACCTGAATATACATTTGGTCTTTATTTCAGAGATGAGCAGAAAATAAACTTAACAGAGTCAGGAAGAGAATGGTTTATGGCTTCTGTTGAGGCAAGAGCTGGGTTCAATATGATAAATTATGTTACAAAACTTGAAGAGCTTTTGCTCGGTAAACCCGTGCAATATCGGATACAGGTCGCTTCAAGATCAGCTGGACCAAATTGGTTTGTGATAAAGGAAGGAGATAGCGAACTCGGGACGATAAGTTTGGGGACAGTTACTTTGAGTGGATATTCTTCTTTGATTGACTATTACGCTGTTAAATCAGAGCCGAAAAAATTTATCTACAATGGTGAGATAAAAGATTCAAGAAGTAATTTGAAATTTTATTTTAACTGGATTGGCGAGGCAGTTGCCGGGTATGTTGACTGGTTTGAGATAATTTATCCGAGATCTTTCAAAGCCGTAAACGATTTTATATCTTTTTATTCCTATGACACAAGTGCGATTGTTGAGTATAAGGTTTATGGGTTTTCTTCAAACGATGTCAGAATGTTTGATGTTACGGATTTTGATAATGTTAAGATGATTTCAGGGAATGTAAATGCAGGTGAATTTGTTTTTCAAGTTTCGGAGCAGAGAGGACAGGTGAAGCATTTTATCGGCATTGGAGCAAATGGCTATAAAAAGGTCTCTAAAATTGAAAAAGTTAAAAACACAAATCTTCGTGGTGAGACAGAAGGAGCGGATTGGGTTATAATCACGCATCCCGACTTTTTATCTCAAGCCAAAAAATTAGCAGAGCATAGGAACAAAAAGGATTCCCTTAAAACGCTTGTGGTTGATGTTACAGATATTTATAATGAGTTTTCGTGCGGTATGCTTGACCCGGTGGCTATAAGAGATTTTTTGAAGTTCGCTTTTGATAGATGGAATAGAAAACCTTTTTATGTTTTGCTTTTTGGCGATGGAGATTATGATTATAAAAATGTTGAGGTCTCAGACAAAAATTGGATTCCACCATATGAGAGTAAGGAGGGATTACAACAAATTTTGACATATACTTCTGATGATTTTTATGTTCTTCTAACCCCAGATCCATACATTGATATGGCAATTGGACGTTTGCCTGTTCAGACGCAGGATGAAGCGGAGATAGTTGTAAATAAGATAATTCAATACGAAAGCAATTCTGATTTTGGTATGTGGAGGAATACGGTTTTATTCGCTGCTGATGATGGTTTGACCTCAGGAGATAACACAGATGGACAAATACATACGCTACAGAGTGAATCGCTTGCAAACTATTATACGCCGGATTATATTGACAAGAGAAAAATTTATCTTGTCGCATATCCGACTGTTTACACATCAGTTGGAAGGCGCAAGCCGGAGGCAGCAAAAGCGCTTGTTGATTATATAAACCGTGGTTGTGCAATTGTGAATTGGATCGGGCATGGAAATCCGTTCGTCTGGGCCCATGAAAGAGTTTTTGAAATCGGTTATACAATACAAAATTTGAAAAATGGAAATAGGTTGCCGTTTATTGTCGCTGCAACATGCGATTTCGGGAGATTTGACAATCCTAAGTCGCAGAGTTCAAGCGAGGTTTTGTTAACTTTGAAAAATGGAGGCGCAATTGGCGTGCTCACAGCTGCGAGGTTGGTTTATTCAAGTGATAACGCAGCATTTAATTACAAATTTTTTGATGAACTTTTTAAAAGCACAACCGAATATAAGACAACCCGAGTCGGAGAGGCAATATTCAAAGTTAAACAGGTTTACGCTTCTTTAAATGATTTAAAATTCATCCTTCTCGCAGATCCGGCACTTCGGCTTATCCTGCCAAGATATTCAACTTTGATTGACACGATAAACGGAAAAGATCAAAACCAAACCGTTCAACTAAAAGCTCTCGGCAAAGTTAATTTTTCCGGCAAGATTCAAAAAAATAATCAAGAACCTCTTGATGTCTCCGGGAATGTTGAATTTACATTATTTGATGCTCAAAAGAGATTAACATATCTTGATGAAAAAGGTTGGCCTTTTAACTTTATTGAACAAGGGAATATGCTTTTTAGAGGTGTTTACTCGGTCAGAAATGGTCGTTTCGGCGGTGAGTTTATGCTTCCAAAGGACATATCTTTTTCAAATGAGAGGGCAAAAGCAATAGCTTACTTTTATGGTAATAACATTGATGGCGTCGGATACGCAGGAAATATCGTCATCAATGGAATTGATTCAAATTTTGCAAGTGATTTTAAAGGTCCTGAAATAGAGATATTTCTAAACAACAGAAGTTTCAAATCAGGAGATGTCGTCACGGATGAACCAACATTAATCGTTGAAATTTTTGATGAAAGCGGTGTTAATGTTTCAACATCTGCAATTGGACATAGAATTGAAGCTTTCATTGATGATAACCCAGCCGGGATTGATCTGTCAGAATTCTATAAGACGAAACCGGATGATTACAAAACAGGTGATATTGTTTATAAACTTCCGAAATTGTCCCCGGGTAAACATAAGGTAAAGGTAAAGGCGTGGGACATATTTAATAATTCTTCAACAAGAGAAGTTGAGTTCAAAGTCGCTCAAACAGGTGAATTTGCAATTTACAATGTTTTCAACTATCCAAATCCGTTTTCGGATAAAACTTATTTCACATTCCAAAAAGTTGCCACAGACGAAGAAACTCCTGTCAATGTTGAGATAAAAATTTACACTTTGAGCGGAAAATTGATAAATAAAATTGAAAGAGCTGGCTTGACGGGCAATTTCGTTGCTATTGAGTGGGATGGAAGAGATATGGACGGGGATGAAATAGCAAATGGAGTTTACATTTACAAGATCATTGTCAGAACATTTGACGGTTCAAAGAGCGTTGAATCGCTTGGTAAACTTGTTGTGATGCGGTGAAATTTGTTTTTTGTGGAAATTTTGTATATTTAAAACAAAGTGAAAACAAAAGTAACATATGGACACGGACGAATTTTACTGCTTTGATTTTTTTGATTATGTAAAACAAAAACTCAGGAGGAAAAAACTATGTCATTTAAAAGAAGCGTTGTTCTGCTTTCAGTAGTTTTGCTCTCATTTTTTGTCACAGGACTTTATGCTCAGGGTGGTGATGCTGCGGTTCCATTTCTTCTGATAGCGCCTGATTCAAGAGCCGGTGCAATGGGTGAAGCAGGAGTTGCTATAGCTGACAATGCTAATGCAATTTTCTGGAATCCGGCAGGACTTGCATTTCAAAGGGGAACTGAAATCAGTTTTACGCACGCAAGATGGCTTCCTCAATTTAGCTCTGACCTTTTTTATGAGTATTTAAGCGCAAAACATTATTTGAGTTCAATTGATGCAACGCTTGGAGCGAATATAACATATTTCAATCTTGGTTCATTTGAGAGAAGAGATGAAAACAACAATTATCTCGGAACTTTCAAGGCATTTGAATATGCAGTTGCAGTTGGGTATGCGATGAAGTTAACACGAAATTTCGGGTTTGGAGTAAATTTGAGATACATCCACAGTCAGCTTGCACCTTTCGGGACAGCTGAGGAACAGGGAAAGGGCGTTGCAAATGGTGTAAGTTTTGACATTGGCTTGTTATTCAGAGAGTATGTTTTCGGGAGAAGAGTTAGCGTTGGTTTTAATCTTTCTAACCTTGGACCAATGATTCACTACATTGATAAAGAGCAAGCGGATCCTCTTCCAACACATTTACGATTTGGGTTTGCCTTTGATATAATTCAGACGAAATATAACAACTTCACCGCAGCTGTTGACTTTGGTCGTGTTCTTGTGAGAAGATACCCGCCCGAGACAGGTAAAAAGCCAGATCCACTGCCGAAATCGCTTATAACCGCCTGGGGTGAAGCAGGAAGTTTGAGAAAAGTCACAATTGGTGCCGGTTTTGAATACTGGTATGGAAGCCCAAGGTTAATTGCTCTGAGAGCGGGGTATTTCTATGAAGATCCAAGAGCTGGTGGAAGGAAATTTGCAACTTTTGGCGCAGGTGTGAGATATAGCATTGTTGGGGTTGATTTCAGCTATATTTCAACTTTTGAAGAGAATCATCCACTTGCAAATACACTTCGCTTCACCATTTTGCTTAATTTTGGTGGAGGAGAAGAGTAAAAAATCAGTTCAGGGGCGGGTTTATCCCGCCTTTTTTATAAAGTAACTTTTCAAAACCTGCAATGCTACGCTCTTCCTTGTTTTTCATCGTTTTTTCAATTTTAACTCTGGATTTATTTTCTCAAAATTCACCGGGACATTACAAAGTTCTTGCTGTAATGGTTGAGTTTCAAGAAGACGATGATCCTTTGACAACGGGAAATGGAAAATTTGATTTGAGATTTCCATCAAAAAAGATGATAGACCCACCACCGCACGATAAAAATTATTTTGAAGCACATCTTCAATTTTTGAAGAATTATTTTGCAAAGTTTTCTATTCAAGTTGAATACGAAATCATTGACTCTGTTTTCACCCTTTCAAAGCAAATGCGTTATTATTCACCACCGCAAGATTCTGGACTTGACCGGCTTTTAAATTTAATTTACGAAACCTGGACAAGTGTTAAGAACTCATCTGTAAGGACAAATTATCCGCTTTCATCATACGATTGTTATATAATCTTTCACGCCGGTGTTGGGAGAGACATTGACTTAACAGCTGAATACGGTTATAATCCGACGCCTTTTGATATTCCGTCCATTTATATAAATTCCGACTCAATACAGAATTTTTTGAGAAAGAGCGGAATTTCAACCGATTTTGAAATCAAAAACACAATAGTTCTCCCTGAGACAGAATCAAGATTTGTTCAAACTGTAACCGGCGAGACATTGCTTCAAATTGGTTTAAACGGCATTCTTGTTTCAAACTTTGCAAGTTTTCTCGGACTACCTGATTTATTTGATACAAAGACGGGAAGATCAAGAATTGGAAGATTTGGTTTGATGGATGGTCCGGGGATTTTCTCATATCGTGGGGTTTTGCCACCTGAACTTTCAGCGTGGGAGAAAATTAAACTTGGCGTATGTAATCCGGTTGAATTAAAACCGGAGAAAGACACGACAGTTTCAATTTACACATTTAATCTCAACCGTGAAAAATCAATTTATAAAATCCCGATAAATTCAAAAGAGTATTTCCTGATTGAGAATAGAAATCGTGATGCGTTTTCAGATGGAGTTAAATTGAAATTTTACTGGCGTGATTCAACAGGAGAAAAAATCATTGAACGAATTTTCTTCCGGGATGAGCTTGGCTTCAATTATTTTGATATTGATTCACTTTATGGTGTTTTAATTGATGTTGATGAGCCGGATTGGGCTTTACCAGGTTCTGGAATTTTGATCTGGTATGTTGATGAAAAGGTGATTGATGAAAATTTGAAGACAAACTCAATAAATAACGATGTGAAAAATCTTGGTGTTAAGCTCGTTGAGGCAGATGGTCCGCAGGTCATCTATGGCGATGAGATAGGCTGGGAATACGATATGTGGTTTTTTGGAAACACCGCACCAACTTATAAAAATGAATTTTCAATAAATGCTTATCCATGGAATCCGACGAATAATCTGTCAAATTTCAAGTTCAAAATTTATGATTTCAGCGCACCGGGTTCAGTAATGAGTTTTAAGGTTGGATTTTCGGATTCTCTGGTTCTTCCAGCGCCTGCTTTCCCAAAGCAAACTTCTGGATTAACAGAAAGATCTGCTGTAACAATTGCGGATATAGATCACGATCCGAAAAATGAAATAATAATTAATTCATCAAGCGGTATTTTCGCCTTTAATCCATCGGGGACAAGTTTAACTCTTAACGAACAGGGTTATTACACAAATATTAAAAGTGATTTCGCATGCGTGGTTTTTGATGTTGATGGGGACGGAAAAAAAGATGTCATCTCCGTTGATGGGAGGAAAATTTTCGCATTTAAAACGCAGGATTCAAATCTTGATGGCTTTGTTGATAGTATCTGGGTTTTTGAGAATCAGAGTCCCGTTTCAACACCGCCAGCAATTTTTACCGATAAAATTATTTTTGGTGATAGTTCCGGGAATCTTGTAATTTTAAACAAAAATGGAACACCGGCTGAAAAAATTAAAATCTCCGATGAGCCAATTGTTTCCCTGATCTCAGGGAATTTAAATTGGGTTGCGATTTCAAAAAATGTTATAAAAACTCCTGAAAACGAGTGGAGATTCAATGTAAATTTCGTTTCTTCTGCCGGGATTGATATAAACGATGATGGAAAGGTGGAAATAGTTGTTGGGGTTGGTGAGGGGGGTGAAATTATAATACTTGATACGAGGACCGGAACATCAAAGCAAATTCAAATTCCGGGTAAAAAAGATAAAGTCAAAACAACGCCAGCAATTGCGGATTTAAATTCAGATGGTTTCCCCGATATAATCATCTCGGTTGAAAATAAAATCTGGGCTTTTAACTATTTGGGTGCAGCTCTTGCAAATTTTCCTATTGAGGTCAGAAACTCAAAATTGGTTTCATCGCCTGTTGTTGTTAATTTCTATGGCGATACATTACCGGAGATAATCGTTGGGACGGATAATCAGGTTTATGCCTTTGATGTCTACGGGAAGATTGTTCCCGGTTTTCCGCTTTCAATAAGTGGTGAATGTCTTACATCCCCGGCGGTTTATTACGAAAGCAATCTTGTTTATCTTTTTGTCCCGAGCGTTGATGGTTATCTTTATGCGTGGACGATCAAGCCAGGTTCAATTCGTGCTGATATTTTATGGTCTGGTTATCTCCGTGATGAAAAACATTCAAATTATTCTGTGAAATTATCTCAAATTCTTCCTTCTCCATCTGCGGACATACTTGACAAAAACGAGGTTTATAATTGGCCAAATCCTGTTTACGATGATTTCACATTTATTCGTATCAAAACTTTTTACGATGCGAAAGTCAATGTAAAAATTTTTGATGTTTCTGGTTTAAAAGTTGATGAGTTTAATGTGACAACATCGGCAAATTTTGAAGTTGATTTAAAATGGGATGTGAGAAATGTGCAAAGCGGAATTTATTACGCAAGGATTGAGGCGAACGCACTTGGAAGAAGCGATGTCAAAATAATAAAAATTGCAGTTGTGAGATGAAAATCCTTCTGAAAATATATATCTTAACACTTTTGTTTTCGCTTATCTCATCCGGGCAAGTTGATGATGATTTTATTCATCCTGAAATTGAATGGTTTACGATTGAAACAGAACATTTTTTGGTTCATTATCACATTGGTGCTGAAAGAACAGCGAAGGTCGTTGCTAAAATTGCAGAGGAGATTTACGAACCGATAACTTCACTTTACAATCATAAGCCGGATCAAAAAGTTAATTTAATCATAAAGGACTACGATGATTATTCAAACGGGATGACATATTTTTACGACAATAGAATTGAGATCTGGGCGAGCGCACTTGATTTTGAACTCCGGGGGACGCATAACTGGTTGCGTGATGTTGTGACACATGAATTCACGCATAACATCCAGATGCAGGTTGCGATGAAATTCGGTCGTAGAATCCCGGCGATTTATTTTCAATGGCTTGGTTATGAGAGGGAGAATAGACCTGATGTGCTTTATGGATTTCCGAATGTTATAGTTTCGTATCCATTTGCGGGAATAAATGTTCCGGCCTGGTTTGCTGAGGGAACCGCACAGTTCAATCATCCCGATTTAAATTACGATTACTGGGATACGCACAGAGATATGATTTTGAGGATGCAGGTTCTTGATGATAAACTTCTCTCATGGGAGGAGTTGAATTCATTTGGAAAAACAAGTTTGGGAAATGAGTCGGTTTATAATTCCGGTTTTTCGCTTGTTGAGTTCATAGCGAAAAATTACGGGGTTAATAAACTTGAAGAGATTTCAAGATATTTAAAATCACCGTTACGACTTTCAATTGATGATGCAATCAGAAAATCGCTTGGAATCGGTGGAAAAGAACTTTACAATCAATGGAAAAATTATCTTCGTGAAAGGTATTCAAAGCAAATTCAAATAGCTGGCGATAAAGTTGAGGGGAATATTATAGCAAGCGTTGGCTTCGGGAATTTTTATCCGAAATTTTCTCCGGATGGAAAGAAAGTTGCCTATGTTTCAAATAAGGAGAATGATTATTTCAGTCCATCAGCAATTTATCTTTACGATCTTGAAAGCGGAAGAGAGGAAAAAGTTGTTGATGGTGTTTCATCATCAATTTCCTGGTCGCCTGATGGTAAGAGAATTTTTTATTCAAAGAAGACACGAAGGAACAAAAACTGGCGAAGTTTATACGATGTTTTTGTGTATGATTTTGAGTTGAAAAAGGAAAAACGCCTGACATATGGATTGCGTGCAAATAACCCAGCTATATCTCCAGATGGAAAACATCTTGCTTTTGTTGTTTACAGCGATGGCACAGCAAACATTATGATTTCAGAAATTCATGGTGAGTTTGAAATTTCCAAGTTCAAACAATTAACAAATTTCAAAAATGGAGAACAGGTTTATAACATTTGCTTTTCCCCGGATGGAAAGAAAATACTTTTTGATTATTCAATCAAAGACAATCGCGATATTGGAGTTATTGACATTGAGACCTTACAATTTCAACCTTTGCTTGCAACCCAGAGCGATGAGCGAAATCCTGTTTTTTCTGAAGATGGAAGCAAAATTTATTTTTCTTCGGATAAGAGCGGAATTTTCAACATTTATGAACTTGATATCGCAAGCGGTGAAATTTTGCAAATTACAAATGTCTATGGTGGTGCATTTATGCCGGATGTTAAAGGTGATAAACTCGTTTTTTCAACTTACACATCAACAGGTTTCAAAATCGCTTTCATTGAAAAGATGATAAAATTCAAGCCAAGGGATAGGGAAATCCTCGCCTTTGCTGATTCATTTGCCAATTTTGCGTCTTCTAAAAGTTCAAACAGTTATGATGATACAGAACTTCCCGAATTTAAAGTTCGCGAGTATAAAAATGTTTACACATCTCTTTCGTTTTATCCGGTTTTAAGATTTGACAATTACAACAAGCACGATCGTGGAATTGATCTTTTGAAATTTGGATTTTACACATATTCAACCGATGTTGTCGGGAAATATAGTTTATTCGCCGGTGCTTTGATAAACCGAAAACTTGAGCGTGATCTTTTTTTGATGTTTGAGTTCAACGACAAATTTCCGATACTTTATCACCTTGGACTTAAACCTAAATTTACACTTGAAGCATACAATGTCACTCGTGCGACGAAGTTTCTTCTTGAACTCGGCTTAAATCTCATACCTGTTGATATTGTTTATCACCTGACGGAAGTTGACCTTGCTTTCAACTGGCGATTATTTCATCCGGGTTTAAAGATGAAGACGGGCTTTACACTTTCACGATATTCAGCAGAGATAAAGAGTTTCACAATTCCCGAGACGAAAACTCTCGTTCCTTCATCTGATGATGTTTATTTCATTGGCAGAGTTTTTTATTTGAGTTTTGATTTCAGGGATATTTATCCACGGAGAAATTCTGACATAAATCCGCTTGGAAGAAAATTAAGTTTGCGATTAAATTATGAGTTGAACAAATTAAATCCTGATGGAACTTACGAATTCAAAGATGGTTTTCTTGTTCCAGTTTATAAAAATTTCAATTTCTGGAGATTTGAATTAGGATGGAATGAATATGTTAAGTTGCCATTGAGAAATCACACGCTTGGCTTTATTTTAAGGTATGGAAGCATATTTGGAAAACCTGTGAATGAGTTCTTCAATTTTTACGGAGGCGGATTGATCGGAATGCGTGGGTATTCTTTCTATTCGCTTGGTGGGAATGAAATTTTAAGTTTGAAGATGATTTACAGATTTCCGATAGTTGATGATATATCTCTTCAGATTTTGCATGTGGGATTGCAGAGGATTTATTCGGGTATTTTCTTTGATTTCGGGAATGCGTGGGATGATGGAACGAGATTAAGGGATTTTAAAAAAGATGTTGGGCTTGAATTCAGATTTGATGGGACTTCGTTTTATGTTTTTCCGATGAAAATTTTCGTAAGCGTCGCTTATGGATTTGATAAGTTTGAAAAGATCATAAACAAAGAGAAGTTCAGTTACGGGCGTGAGTTAAGATTTTATTTCGGCGTTGTCTTTGAATTTGATTCGCTTGAATAAAATAAAAATTTGAGGTGAAAGCAATGGGAAGATATATTTTTTTGATTTTGCTTTTTGTGGGTCTTTCAAAGTCGCAGGATTTTAAAGTTGAGAATAAAGATTTTGCAAAATTTGAGATATTGCGGATGTTTGAAGGTAATGTTTTAAATTCCTCTGAATTTTCAAACACTAACACAGGTAGATATTCGCCGGTAAAAGCAGGGTTGATGTCAGCGTTAATTCCCGGAAGTGGAGAAATTTACACTAAAAGTTATTTTAAGTCCGCATTATTCTTTGCCGTTGAAGTTGCGTCCTGGTTCGTTTATTTTAACTACACGAAGAAAGGAGATGAGCAGACGAGAAGATTTAAACAGTTTGCTGATGAAAATTGGAGCGTTGTTGATTATGCTATCTGGATGAACGAGTGGATGAGAAGATACGGAACTTCGGACGCCCCAATGGTTGAGATAAATCCGGATGCGAGCAAGAAACCGTGGGAGAGAGTTGATTGGTTTAGTTTGAACGAAGCGGAGAGATACATCAGTCGTCTTTCGGGCGGGTTTTCACACACGCTTCCTTTTTATGGCGAACAGCAATATTATGAGTTGATTGGCAAATATCATCAATATGCCCCGGGATGGAATGATTTTGATAAAAATTTTATCCCCGAAAATGTCAATGATTTAAAGCCAACGCCGAATTTCAAGTTTTACTCAACTGAGCGTGGCAAGGCGAACGATTTTTACTCAATTGCAAGCACATCTGCTTTTATCATAGTTGCAAACCATGTTTTAAGTGCGATTGATGCAACGGTGGACGCAATTGTTAAGAATAAAAAAGTTAAGACGGAGACATCGTTAAATTATAATTTCAATTCTGGTTTTTCTGCGAATGTAAAATTAAGTGTTAATTTTTAAGTATGGCGGTTGCTCTTTTGTTTTTTGATGGGATTGGAATTGGTGAAGACAATCATGAGAAAAATCCGTTTGCAAGATATAGATCAAAATTTTTCCGTGCTTTTATCGGGAAAGATGATTTCAGGGCTGGATATGATGGTGTAATTGTTCCTACAGATGCATCGCTTGATGTTCCGGGTTTGCCACAGAGCGCAACGGGTCAAACTGTGATATTTACAGGTGTGAATGCGCCTGAGTTGATGAACGGACATATAAATGGTTTGCCGACGCCGACATTGAGACAGGTTCTTTTAACAGAGAGCATTTTTTTGAAATTGAAAAAACTTGGTAAGAGAGCAACTTTTGCAAATGCTTATTCAAAACATTACTTTGAGATGCGGGGCGAGAAACTTTCTGCGACAACATACGCAGTTCTCGCCTCCGGTGTTCCATTCAGATGGTATGATAAGGAGTTAACAGAAGGCAAAGCTGTTCCGGCGGATTTGACAGGTGAATTTTTGAAGAGATTTTATCCGGACATTAAGATAATCACTCCAGAAGAATCTGGAAAGATAATTGCAAATTTGCTTGAAGAATATGATTTTGTGATGTATGAATTTCCATTCACAGATGAAGCGGGGCATAATCAGGATTTTTCACTTGCGATTGAATACATAGGCAGAATTGAGCGCTTTCTTGATTCATTGCTTTCAAATGTTGATCTTGAAAGGCATTTGATAATTTTAACAAGCGATCATGGGAACTTGGAAGACCTTTCGGTTAAAACCCACACGATGAACAAAGTTCCAACCATAATCTGGGGAAGGGGAAGGGAGAAAGTTGCGGGTAGGGTCAAATCACTTCTTGACATCACTCCTGTGATAATTGATTATCTATC
>CAZQJI010000026.1:0-17191 GCA_964593475.1 uncultured Bacteroidota bacterium
CGTGAGATCTCTTCAATTGATGGGATTTATGATGTAAAGGTTGTGAAGTTTTAATTTTGGCACAATTTTTGAAAATGCATCAGGATTTTTTCTACAGAAAACTCTTGACAAAGTTGTTTTGATGTATTATATTATATTCAGAAAAACAAAATGCAGGAGGTGTTGTTTGAAAAATTTGATATCGCTTGCGACTTTTAATTCTCATTCCTGCATAAAGAAAACAAACCAATAATAAAAAATTAAACGGAGGTAATGATATGCATCCTTATAAGTATGTGATTTTCCTTTTAACTTTTTCATTTATCATTATTTTTATAAACTCGTGTGTTGATACGAGTGTTCAAAATATAAGTCCTATTGATTATAAAAGTCAAATTCAGTTTGTTAATCTTGCTAATAATGTTGGTTCAGCAGCTATCTTGGTTGATGGACAATCATTTGGCACTTTAAATTTTGGCGACGAACTTCCCGGCGGTTATAGGGAAATTTCCTCGGGTTCAAAAAGTGTAGTGATTGATTATTCGGCTGCGGGTGTTCCAAATGATACATTTAAAGTTGTATTTGAGACAGAAAGGAAAATGAGAGTTTTTATTATTGGTGATGCTTCGTCCAGGTCTTTTGTCAAAGTTCATGAGAGATATATTTGGCAAACCAAAGATAGCAAAGAGGGTGCTAATTTGTTTCCACCTGATACTTTTAAAATAATGATTTTCCACGGGGCTCCTGGTGTTAGAAGTATAGGAAGTGTAAGAATCAAAGTTGCAACTAAAGATACAACTGTTGCATTACCTCTCTCTTATGGCAAGGCAAGTTCATATATCGCTTTAAGGGCTGGACTCCCATATACCTTTATAGCTTACAGTGATAGGGGTGATAGTTTAAGTTCGGTAAATTTGACCCCGGAGGCCAGAAGAGCCTATACAGCTGTTTTATATGGTTCACCGGGAGCTATCAGAAGCAAAGTTTTTATCAATGATTGAAAATTAAAAAATTAAGGAGGTAAAAATTATGTTTCGTAAAATTTTATTTTTGGTGTTTTTGATAATTCTTTGCTATTCTATTGGTTTTTCACAATATGGAAAAATTGCTGGTAAAGTTGTTGATAGGGAAACGAAAGAGCCATTGATTGGGGCAAATGTTATAATTGTTGGAACAACACTTGGGGCTGCAACTGATATAGAGGGTCGTTATGTCATTTTGAATGTCCCACCCGGTATTTATGATGTTAAGGCCTCATATGTTGGTTATCAAGATGAAACGAAAAAAGGTATAAGAGTTGTTGCGGGTTTAACTGCTGAGGTTAACTTTGAACTACCTTCAACTGCGATAGTTGCAGAGCCAGTTGTAGTTGTAGCTGAAAGACCCTTGATAGAGAAAAGCGCAACAAATGCGATAAGGATAATCAAATCTGAGGATTTTGAAAAGTTACCGGTTAGAGGTCTTGGTGCATATATTGCCTTGCAGCCAGGGGTTGTATTTCAAAATGACAGATTTCATATAAGAGGTGGTAGAGCTGATGAAACCGGGTTTGTGCTTGAGGGTGCAAATGTTAGAAATGTTATTAGCAGAGATGGAGGACAACTTGTTTCAGTTATACCAGATGCCTTGGAGGAAGTTCTTATTCAAGCTGGCGGATATAGTGCGGAATTCGGCGGGGCTAATGCTGGCATAGTTCAACAAAACTTCAAAACAGGTGGAGAAAAGTTTAAAGGCTCTTTAAGAATTGAAACGGATAACTTTGGTAATTACCCGGGCAAGAAATTTCTTGGAACATATTCTTATGGTTACTCAGATTATGTGTTAAGTATAGGAGGTCCTATATTTACAAATAGAATTAGAGCATTTCTCGTTGGCGAGAATTTCTTTATAAGAGATTATAGACCTGTTTTCTGGTATGGTTCACCTGAAAGATGGTCTGATGGGGCACCGGTTGATACTGTTTATGATACAGGTCGTCGTCAAGGTGACCCAAATGAATTTCAAATTCTCAAATGGGAGCCGGGAAATATAATTGGAAGATTTCAAAATCGTTATACTTTTAATGGAACGCTGTTGTTTGATTTTAGACCACTTTATATCAGAGCTGCTGGAACCTTTACTTGGCAGAGGTCCAGATTAAGGGGTCAGCATCTCATAAATCTATTTAATTTGGAAAGATTACCGCTTTTTGATGAGAACAACTTGTTCTTAAATGTTAAAGCAACATATTTCTTCTCTGCAAAGAGCTTTATGGAAATTAACTTTAATTTCTTAGAGAGAAGGTTTAAACAATATGACGCCCACTTTAAAGACGATTTGTTTGCTTATGTTGATAGTTTGAAAGCATCACAATATGGATGGAAGTTCCGCTCTTATACAATTGGACCGGCACAATATGACTTTTATAGTTTTCCGTTTGATAGACCGGGAACACCGACAACTGGATATGCTAAAGGTAAACAGGGATATACCGGGGGTTCTTTAGCTTTTACATCCCAAGTCGGAAGACATGAATTTAAGGCGGGCGGTTCATATGAAAGATGGACGGTGCGGAACTATGGTATTGGTCTTGGAAGAATTTCAGCGATTTACTCATTTATTAGGAATTCGCCAGAATACGGACGTCATCCTGATTCACTTATAAAAGTTATTAGGAGAAATTTTGTGAATAACTTTGGATATGATGAGTTTGGAAGAGAGGTTAATTCTGGAGTTAGCAGACCAAAACATCCCGTATTTGCTTCTGCTTATTTGCAAGATAAAATTGAATTTGATGATATAATAATAAACGCTGGTTTGAGATTTGATTATATAGATATGGATTCTTGGAAATATGTTGACCCACGTCGTCCGGTTAGAGATGAAAATACCTATTTGATCCCAGATACCGCTATAACTAAAGGTAGAAAATTCTCATATGTTTTACCACGACTTGGTTTTTCTTTCCCGGTAACGGATAGGACCGTATTCCATTTGCAGTATGGTAAATTTGTTCAAGCACCAGGGCTTGATGTCGCTTATAGAGGCATGAGCATAGCGGTTCAACAGCTTATAGGTGGTTTCTACTTTACTGATCCGATAGCATTTGATCTTGAACCAACGAGAACGACGCAATATGAAATTGGATTTACACAGCAATTTACTGATTTTGCTGCTTTTGATATAACCGCTTTCTATAAAGATATTCGTGGACAAGTGCAATATGGATTCGTTCAAACTGTGGCTGGTTGGGATCCCTCTTTATATCCAGTATATGTAAACCAAGATTTTGCCACTACAAAGGGGGTTGAGCTCAGGTTGACTTTAAGAAGGGTTGCTCGTGTTCAAGCTCAGGTCAACTATACATTCTCTGATTCACGAGGAACAAATGCTTTCCCAAACAGCGCCGGTGGCGCTCTAAATGTCACCGGAGTAGCTCCAACAATTATAATTCCTCTTACTTATGATCAAAAACATAGAGGTTCTTTTGTTGTGGATTACAGATTTGGAAAGGGTGATGGTGGACCAATACTTGAGAGATTGGGAATTAATATTTTATTCACATTCAATAGTGGGCATAGATTTACAAGAGCTAAAGTTCCTGGGTTGGGTCAACAGGATGCTTGGACTGGTGGTATTTTGAATGATGGTGATTCAAGACAAAGGATACCGGTTGAACCAATAAACTCATCAACAACACCTTGGAATTTCAATGTGGATTTAAGAATTGATAAGACAGTGACGCTTTTCAAAGTTGACTTTAATTTCTATGTCTATGTTCAAAATCTGTTTAATACCCGAAATGTAACAAATGTTTATTATGCTACAGGAAATGCTTACGATGATGGTTTCCTGAGCACGGAAGATGGGCAAAGAGTTATTAATACTATTGGTCCAAGATTTGCCGATTTGTATCGTGTGATTAATTTACAAAATAGACAGCACAATATAATTCTGAATGGTTTTGACCTTTTTGGTACACCGCGTCAGATAAGAGCCGGTGTTTTAATTGAATTTTAAAGTCGGGATGGAGGGTTCTTCACCCTCCATCTTTAAAATTTAAAAATAAATTGGAGGAATAAACTATGAGGATATGCAGATTGCTAAGGGTAATTTTAATGCTTCTCATCCTTTTTTTAACCCTTGATGCAAGAGATAAAGATGGAAAAAGAGAAATAAGAGATCTGGTAAAACCATCTGCACTAAACCCATCTCAGACGGTTGTAAATATCAATAATATAACAACATGGGTAAGAGGTGATGGATTCCACGATTGGGTAATAGAAAGTTCTTGGAATGGTACATTTCCGAAGGGAACCGCAGGATTTATATTCTCAGAAGGTATAGTTGTTGGTGGTTTAGTTGATGATGGTCAGACCCCTATTGTAAGAGTGAATGGCTCTGTATATTCGTCCGGGTTTAGAAGCGGTATAATTAAGCCCGATAGAACGCGAGGACCTGAATTAAGACCATATAGAGTTAGACCCGATTGGGCTACTGCTGATTTGACTGAGGATGCAGCTGATTTCTTTCAAAAACCAGCTTCACAGGTAACCCCAGCTGAGATTGAGCAAATAAGGGAACAGTATAGAATTGATTGGTTAGAGTGGCCCTGGCAATATGGGGCACCATTTTATGATAGAAATGGCAATGGCACTTATGAACCAGATGTAGATATTCCCGGTGTTCCCGGGGCGAGCATGACACTTTGGGTTGTTTATAATGACCTTGATGCTGGAAGAACAGCTTCAACCTATGGTTCACCGCCTATTGGTCTTGAAATTCAAGAAACATACTGGGCATATGCATTTGCAAATCCACTTGGAAATGTAATTTTTAAGCGAGCAAGAATAATTTATAAGGGAACACCAAGTACAAAGTCGGGTGCTAAGATTGATAGTATGTATATTGTTCAATGGGCAGACCCAGATCTTGGTCAATATACAGATGATTTTGCTGGATGCGATACGATACTAAGTTTGGGTTATATTTATAATTCAAGCGCCGTTGATGCTATTTATTTTAACAGATATAGGCTCGCTCCCCCAGCTGGGGGCTATGATTTCTTACAAGGTGCTGCTATAAGAACGGGTAATCCCAATGATTCAGCGATAATTGATTTTAAGTGGCGCAAGGGATATAAGTATATAACTGAAAGACCTATGTCAGTATTTACATTCTTTGCGGCTGGAAGCCCAAGAACTGATCCGACAAGAGGTGGTTCCTATGAGGGAACACTTCAATGGTATAATCTTATGTCTGGATATGAACCAAGACCCCAATATCCAACAAGAATACCATTAAAAGATCATCTTGGAAATGTTACTAAGTATGAGCTTGCTGGGGATCCGGTTGCGGGGACAGGAGATCTGGATGGAAAGCCAACCCCGCAAAATCCAAATAGATTTCCACCAGGGGATCGCAGAATAGTTCTTTCAACAGGTCCATTCACAATGGCTTTGGGCGATACGCAAGAAATAGTTATTGCCTTAGTTGGCGGTCTTGGAGCTGATAATAAATCAAGCATAACTGTGTTAAAGTATAATGATATATTTGCTCAATTTGCTTATGACAATCTTTTTGAACTTCCATCTCCTCCACCTTCACCAAGGGTCACTGCAGTTCCCCTTAACAGACAAGTAATTCTAAATTGGGGAGATAACCCTGAACTCATAAAGGCAATAGAGGAAGTTGAGAGAAAGGGATTTGTATTTGAGGGCTATAATGTATATCAATTCCCAAGTGAGACAGCAAGATTAGAAGATGCAGTAAAAATAGCTACATATGATGTTGTTAATGATGTAACTGTAATCGTAGATAGGGTGATTGATGAAAAGACAGGTGTTATAATCACAAAACCAGTTCAAGTTGGCTCAAATACAGGTATAAAAAGATATATTTTGATTGATAGAGATGCGATCCGGAACACAAGATTGGCAAATGGAACAACATATTATTTTGCTGTTACCGCTTATTCATACACACCGGATCCCAATGCACCTTTCAGGTCCCTTGAATCAAAACCGTTGATCATAGCGGTTACGCCTCAGGAACCAAAGCCAGGTGTCAGATTGGGCTCTGTAAGTGGAGATACACTTAAGGTGACCTATAGGTCAACCGCTCCAGGTAGAAAGAGTGACGGCAAGGTATATCCAATAGTTATTGATCCAACTGCGACAACCGGGCATACTTACAGGGTCACATTTGATACCATCAGCGGTCAAATTGTGTGGAAACTTACCGATGTAACTGAAAATAAGGTGAAACTCAGTGGGCAAACAAATCAAACCGGTGATGATACATATCTCATAGTTGATGGGATAATGGTTAAAGTTGTTGGACCTGAGCCAAGGATGAAAACTACTGAGGAGGATGGATGGGCTGTTATAAGTGGAACAAGGAAATTGACATGGGCAGCGGGAGATGGTTTTCATCTTGAAAACTTCAATGGGGCACTGGGTTACGCAAATCCAGGAACAATTTTTGGAACTTATGATAATCCAGTTACACCGGATAGGTTAAAAAATATAAGAATAGTATTTGCAACAACTGATGTAAACGGGAACTTTAATCCTAATGATCCAAATGCCTCATACGCATACAGATATTTGAGAAGAGCGAATGCTCCAGTTCCGTCTTCAGATAAAGTTCCGGCTCCATTTGTAATTGATCCAAGTAAATTTATTAATAAAGCTGGAGGGTATAGGTATCAGGACTTTGTTAAAATTCCATTAAGTGTGTATGATATTGACGACCCGAATAATCCCAAGAAACTTGCTGTTGGTTTTCTTGAAAATAATGCTAATCAAGCTTCAGATGGCAATTACTATGGTCTTGTTGATGGGAAATACTGGCCTGCTAACTTCCAGGATTTGCAAGCGGTAGGTCAAGATAATACTGGCATAACAGGTCCTCGTGAGTGGTTATTCATTTTTGATGTCCCATATTCTGAAACTCCCAATCCTCAATTTACGGATGAGATACTATTTGACCCAACACCAATTATGTATACAGCTACATGGAATAGAAGAGGCAATGTTGGGTTTTCAAGCGGTGATGTTCTTGAGTTCTATGCTAATCATGTAAATTACATAACGGATATATTTGAATTTAAGGCGCCGGAGGTAGTATTTAATGCCGAGCTAGCAAAATCCGATGTTGAAAAGGTAAATGTTTATCCAAATCCATATTACGGTTTCAGTTCTCGTGAAAGATTAAGGGAAGAGAAATATGTGACATTTACACATTTACCAAGGAAAGCTACTATAAGAATATTTACACTTTCTGGTGTCCTTGTAAGAACAATAGTTAAGGATGACGATTCTCAATTTGCAAGGTGGAACTTGAGAAATGATAATAATCTTCCTGTTGCCAGTGGTATATATGTAGTCCACATTGATATGCCTGAGCTTGGGAAGTCAAAGGTATTAAAGGTTGCGATAATTCAAGAACAGCAAATTCTCAGGGTCTATTAATATGTTACCCCCTAGCTATTTTGCTAGGGGGCAAAATTTTAAAAATAAAAAAATCGGAGGTAAGTATTATGAAGATGTTAAAAAGAGTTTTTTTGCTGATAGTTCTAATAACAATGATTTTTGGGATAGGGTATAGCGGGAATCAAAACAAGGCGGGGACAACGGCGGCTCCACATTTATTGATCCCAGTTGGAGCAAGATATCTTGGACTTGGTGGTTCAGCGATTTCAGTTGCATCGGGTCTTGAAGCAATTTATTGGAATCCAGCTGGGATTGACCTCGTTAAAAATTCAGCCAACGCTTTGTTCTCATATAGAACCTGGCTGTCTGATATGAGTGTGAATTACTTTGCTGTAAGTGGTAAATTTAGGTTTGGTAGTGTTGCCCTTGCGTTAAAGGTACTTAATATTGGGAATATCCCTATTACTACAGAGTTAGAACCCGATGGCACAGGAGCAACATTTAGTCCGAACTATTTTGTCGGAACTTTGGCTTATTCTAAAAGATTAACCGATAGGATTTCCTTCGGTGTTAATTTCAATATTGTTCATGAAAGCTGGGCACAAGTTGGGGCTACTGGTTTTGCTTTTGATGCAGGGGTTCAATATCGCGATCTTTTTAGATTTACCGGATTATCTTTGGGAATAGTAGTTAAAAACATTGGATTTCCAATGAAATATGATGGATCAGGATTGTGGGTTGAAGCAGTGGTTCCTGGGACCGAGCGAGGAATAACATGGTATAAGGTTGAAGCAGCTGAATTTGAAATGCCATCTGTGGTGGAACTTGGATTGAGTTATCGGTATACGATCGGTGAAAATAACTATTTTATGGGCTCATTTGCATTTCAAAACAATAACTTTGCTTATGATGAATATAGATTTGGGTTTGAGTATTCGTTTAGAGAAGTTCTATATTTGAGGGTTGGTTATTTGTTATCACCTGAATCGGGAAGATGGATACCTTCACCTGATGTCACTACACCGAATATATTCCAGAATTTCACCTTTGGTGCCGGGGTTAATTTAGATAATATTGCTGGTCTTTCCCTTGAGGCAGATTATGCTTTTGTCCCAGTTAAATATTTTGGAAGTAATCATGTTATTTCTTTAAGGGTCGGCTTTTGACAAATAATTATTTTAGTTTTATACAGCGATGGGCTATATCGCCCATCGCTTTTTTGTTTTAAGTGAGTTTTAAATTACTTTGTTAAGGAGATTTAAAACATTCGGGTGGATAATCTTTGGGATCATAATCGCAAATTTTAAAAACCAAATGAAGGTTAAATCATGAAAAACATGTTTATTGTTCTGGGTTTAGTTTTTGTCCTATCTCTTCTTTCTTATTCACAGGTTCAATACCCGCTTTATTATTTGAAGGAAGGTTTTCATATCTCTTATGTTGCAAATTATCCTGTGATTCCGAAAATTGACGGGTGTGATGATGTGCTCGCAGGTCTTGACTTGAATAAGAATGGGAAGCTTGAAATTCTTGCCATTAATGACCCAACAGTTTCAAGTCCATCTTCAAATGATACGACGAAGTGGGTTTTCTGGTTTGAAAATGATGGAAACGATAATTACAAACTTTTATGGAGCGTGCCTTTACCAGTTACTTCAATCACAACCGGTTATAGTTTCCCCGGTGTTAATATAACAGATGTTGATGGTGATGGGAATTATGAAATTTGTTTTGTTAATCCGTCAAATGCAGACCCGAACGCCGGGATTTTGAATCCGGATAAAATTTTCTTTTATGAGCTTGATCCATCATCGGGAACATTTCCAAACGAGCCAACTTTTCGTTGGAATCTTGATTATCCAGCTGATGGTAATGCGGGCTTTAGATTAACATATCTTCTTGCTGATGACTTTGACGGTGATGGGAAGCAAGAGATCGCGTTAATTGATAGGACATCAAGGATTCATATGTGGATAATTTCACTTGAAACGCCTGAACTTGACCCATTCTCAAGTTTTAAAGTTGAGTTTCGGGACAGTTCACTTACAGCGACATGGGCTTTTGATATAGTCGTGACGGACTTTGACAGAGATGGGAAAAAAGAAGTGTGGTTTGGAACCTGGACAAACTTTACATGGGTAATTGTTGAAGCAGAGGGTCCTGATAATTATGTCATCAAGAAAGTTGTTTCAAATTCGCATATTGGCTCTGGGACCGTTGTTGGAACTCTCAGAAATCTTAAATTTATGGATATGGATGGGGACGGTTATCCCGAAGGGTTTGCATTTGCGACGAATGGGCAGCTTGTCTTCATTGAAAATAAGAAACCGAACGATGTCAGCGAAATTGATTCAACATATTTTTACAAAGTTGGTGGCTGGGATTACACGCGAGGTGCCGATTGGGGAGACCTTGATGGGGATGGGAATCTGGATGTTATAGTTGCTGGTAATTACCGCAATGTTTATCATGTTGAATATAAAGGTTCCGGCTCATTTGCCGATTCAACGAGCTGGGAGTGGAGTGAGTTCTTAATTGATACACTTGGGACACCAAGATATTATTATGTCAGTATCCCGAAAAGAGATATGGATGGCGATGGGAAGCGAGAAGTTGTGATAGGTTCATTACAAAGACCTGATTCAACGAGGGCTTTCTTCATTGTTTTTGAAAGTGATATCGCTGTTAAAGTTCAGGCTGAAAATGAGATACTGACAGGTTACTATCTCTACCAGAACTATCCGAATCCATTTAATCCGATAACCTGGATTGAGTTCGCTTTGCCCAAAGATGAAATTGTTACTGTTAAGATTTATGCACTTGATGGTAAGGAAATCAAAACACTAGTTGAAAATCAGTTTTATTCAGCGGGCAAGCACAGGATAAGCTGGGATGGGACTGATAATTTAGGCAATAAAGTTGCAAGTGGTGCGTATATCTATAAGATAAAAGCCGGGAAATTTGAAACATCAAGGAAGATGTTGTTAATAAAGTAAACTCTGACAAGTATTTTAAACCCCTCTCTGTTAATGGAGAGGGGTTTTTTATTTTTTTGTTTTATTTCAGGTTGAATTGCTTTCCGGGGGAGTGATGTAAAAATTTTGAGCTGGGACTCTTTAACTCTTTGGTTGATAGGCGAGAAATTATAATTTTTTAATCCAATCTTAAAATTTCAATTTTTCTCTTGACATAAAATATCAGGTTTATTAACTTTAAGCGAGAAGAAAATTTTATCAAACAAATTTATGGAGGTGCGAGATGAAAAGGTTAATCACATCCCTTTGCATTTTTTTGATTGCGATTAACTTTGTTTACGGTCAAACTTGGCAGCTTGTTTACAAGAACAAGGGGGTTGGAACTAAAGACACGGTTCTTGCACAACTTGGCGTCGGGAGGTCAGTTCTTGTTGCTGATGTCAACAAAGACAGTGTGAAAGAAATTTACACAACTGCTTACACCGGACACAAGGTTATTCAATTCACAGTTGTAGGGAATGACAGCGTTGAATTAACTTACATTTTCCCTGATCAACCCTCAGCTTTTCCCTCAGAGCCAAGAGATGTTGAAGTTGGGGACCTTGATGGCGATGGAAAACTTGAAATAATCTATCCTGTTGGGAGAACGAAAGCCGACTTTACAAATCATGTTAATCAGCGAGGTTATCAGGTCTGGGAGTGGAATCCGTCAACAAATAGTTTTAATGGACCCTATGTTATCATACCCGATACGAATATGGCAAGGTTTAGACCTGAGAATTTCATAGTTGATGATGTTGACGGTGATGGTAAACAGGAGCTGGTTCATTTTGAATTTGCTTTTAACGGAACTGATGATGGAGTTTATATAATTTCAGTTGAGGGTGAATTTGAAAGTGGTTTTGCAACTGTAAATGTTGAAGGTGTTTTCAAGACAGGTCGCTTTGCGGTGATAGGCGGAGTTGAAAGAAACATGGCTGTTTGCTCCGGGACAGTTGCAGATGTTGATGGTGATGGAAAGAAGGAAATATGGTTTATGGGGAATAATCTGGTTGGAAATGAAACACCGGTTTGGTTTATTAAGACAGCAGGACCGAATGCGTATAAGGCAGATACAAATAAAGTTGTCGTTTTGCAATCAGCAAATAGTTATCCTTTGAAGGCGATTGCAAAGGGTGATTTTGACAACAATGGAAAGGATGAAGTTTATTTCCAGTTTTTCAGAAACGTAGACAAGAGAACAAATGAGAGTATCCCGAACAAAATTTATGTTATTGGAAATCTTGATAATGTGGATAATTTTGATTCAACAAAAATCAATGTGATTTTCTCCGATACAACTGATAGAATGCTTTACTTGTTTAATCTACAAAACATAGGGAATAGGTATCTTCTTTTGGGTGGTTATTATGTCGTTTATGAAGCTGAATACAGGGGAGGTTCACCTCTTGATGCGAATAGCTGGGTTGTGAATAAGATTATTGATTATGATCCTGTTGATTCATCAAAAGGTGCAGGATGGAGCGGTGGGATATGGAGGACATCAGCAACGAATGATCTTGACGGAGATGGAAAGCCAGAAATCATTCTCTTCTTGCAAGGTATCACGGATAGCTTAAATAAATACAGTGAAAATAAAGTCCTTAGAATTTACGAAAAAACGGTTACAGGCGTTAAGGAATGGACTGTTATAACTCCCGATGATTATGAGCTTTATCAAAACTATCCGAATCCATTTAATCCGGCGACAAATATATCTTTCTATTTGCCTGTTGATAGGAAAATTAGCTTGATCATCTATGATGTTTCGGGTCGTGAAGTTATCAGATTGATTGACGACCAGGAATTTCCGAAGGGTAAGCATACGGTGACCTGGGATGGCAGGGATAAGTATGGGAAGCCCGTTGCAAGCGGAACTTACTTTTATAAGTTGAAATTTGGAAGTTTTGAGAAGACCAGAAAAATGATGCTTGTTAAATGATGAGCTGGAGGCGGGGTTTTTTAGCCCCGCCTTGTTTTATTTTTGGCTTTTCTTAGTATTTTTCATCACTTTTCGCAGGGAGAACGACTTTAAGGGGAATTTATACCCGCAAAAACTTAACCCGCTTTTTCAACTTGCAAATCTCTGCTTCAATTTGTAAATTTTAAAAAAATAATTTGATGTTTTACTGCTATGATTCGGGATGAATTTAAGCCAGTTGTGATGAGCTTTGAAGAATTGAACCATTATTTTGAAAATTTCGCAAATGAACTTTCAAATAAAAGAGAGGATACGAAAGGAACCTATACAAGGGCATTGCGTGAATTTTTAAAATGGTTTACTGTTGATAAAAAATTTCGCTTTCTTGTTGAAGATGTCCAGAGATATAGGGATTATCTGACTCACATAAAAAAACTTTCACCTGTCTCCGTTTCAACATATCTTACAGCGCTACGTCGTTTTTGTGAGTATTTGAAAACAATAGGTGTGATTGAGAAAAATCCAGCAAAGCGAATTCCCGGAAATAAAAGACCAACTTCACACAGCAGGGAGTTTTTAACATGGGAGGAAATTGATATGCTTCTTTCAAGTGTGGAGAGAAAAGATGAGGCGGGATATAGAGATTATGCTATGATAAAAATGATGCTCGGGTGTGCGATGAGCGAACTTGAACTTTCAAATGCAGATGTCGGAGATTTAAAGGTCGTCAACAATCAATACATCATTTATGTTCAGGGCAAAGGTAAGGATGTGAAAGACGAAGCTGTTCCGGTTCCTGATGATGTCGTTAAAGCACTTCACGATTATTTCGCAATTAGAAGCAAGCGTCAGCCGGTTACGCCAGATCAACCGATGTTTGTAAGTTTAGGTCCGAAAAGTATGGGTGAGAGATTGACGAACAAGGGTATAAGAATAATCATAAGTGAGTATCTCAAAAAATCAGGTGTTAAGAAGGGAAGAAACAGAAAATTAACGCCTTATTCTCTCAAACATACAGCAGCTATGATAATGGTTGAAAATGGTGCAACGCCTGAGGAGTTAAAGAAAAGATTGCGACTCGGAAGCATTGAGACGGCGATGATTTATTTTAGACAGAAAGGCAAGCTTGGAAAACCGCCACAGAAACAGGATTCAATTCAATTGTCTTTGCTTTAAAAACAAAAATTTGGAGTATAATCAAAAAATGCAAGTCAAATACCCGTTTCAAGAAATTGAGGAAAAATGGAGAAGATACTGGGAGGAGAAAAAAGTTTATAAAGTTGATCTGAGAAATCCGAAGCGAAAACTTTATTGTCTGGTTATGTTTCTTTACCCATCAGCTGATAAACTTCACATAGGACACTGGTATAATTACGGACCGACGGACACATGGGCTCGTTTGAAAAAGATGCAGGGTTATGATGTTTTTGAGCCAATCGGTTATGACGCTTTCGGTTTGCCGGCTGAAAATTATGCGATAAAAACCGGAATCCATCCACAGGACAGCACACAGCAAAATATAAATGTGATTCGCCAGCAGTTGAAACAAATCGGCGCTATGTATGACTGGGATTATGAAATAGATACATCAAAGCCGGAGTATTATAAATGGACGCAGTGGGTTTTCTTGCAGCTTTACAAAATGGGACTTGCTTATAAAGCACCCGGTCCTGTGAATTGGTGTCCGAGCTGTAACACTGTTCTTGCAAATGAACAGGTAATTGATGGCGCCTGCGAAAGATGTGGAACTCCGGTTGTGAGAAAATTTTTAACGCAATGGTTTTTCAAGATAACTCAATATGCTGAGGAACTTCTCAATGACCTTGATAAACTTGACTGGCCCGAGAAAACGAAGATAATGCAGAGGAACTGGATAGGGAAAAGCGTGGGAGCCGAGATTGATTTTGTTGTTGCAGATACAGGTGATAAATTTTCCGTCTTCACGACAAGACCGGATACGATTTTCGGGGCAACTTATGTTGTCCTTGCACCGGAACATCCACTTGTTGAGAAAATAACTCGCCCTGAGTATAAGGAGCGGGTTCAAGCATACCTTGATTTCGTCGCACATGAGACGGAAATTGAGAGAACTTCAACGGAGAAAGAGAAAACAGGTGTATTTACCGGTGCTTATGCGATTAATCCCGCAACAAAGGAGAAAATTCCCATCTGGATTGCAGATTATGTTTTGATACATTATGGAACCGGTGCGGTTATGGGTGTTCCAGCTCACGATGAAAGAGATTTTGAATTTGCGAAAAAATTTAATCTCCCGATAAGAAAAGTCATCCTGCAACCCGGGACAAAACCAGAAGATGAACTTGAAAGTGCTTATGTTGAGCCGGGAATAATGATAAATTCGGGGAAATACAATGGAATGAATTCACAAGAAGCGTGGGATAGAATTGTTGATGACCTTGAAAAGGAAGGAATCGCAAGAAGAGCCGTCAAATATCGGCTTCGTGATTGGTTGATTTCAAGACAGAGATATTGGGGTGCACCTATCCCGATTGTTTATTGTGAAAAATGTGGTGAAGTTCCTGTTCCGGAAGAACAACTCCCGGTCTTGCTTCCATATAATGTTGATTTCAAACCGACAGGTGAATCTCCACTTGCAAGATGTGAAGAATTTATCAACACAACCTGTCCAAAATGTGGCGCCCCTGCTAAAAGAGACCCCGACACAATGGATACATTTGTTGATTCGTCCTGGTATTATCTTCGTTATCTTTCACCGAAACTTGATACTGCACCATTTGATAAAGAACTTGTGAAAATCTGGTGTCCCGTTGATAAATATGTCGGCGGTGCTGAACACGCAACGATGCATCTTCTGTACGCAAGATTTATAACAAAAGCATTGAGAGATGCCGGATATCTTGAGTTTGATGAGCCGTTTTTGAGTTTGTATCATCAGGGGACGATCACAAATAAAGGCGCTAAGATGTCAAAGAGCAAAGGAAATGTTGTGAATCCAGATGATTTTGTGAGCAAATATGGCTCTGATGTTTTCAGATTGTATCTTATGTTTATGGGAAGATATGATGAAGGCGGTGATTGGAGCGATGAAGGCATAAATGGAATGTGGAGATTTGTGAATAGAGTTTACAACTTCGTCCTTGAAAATAAAGATTTACTGCGAAGTGTAAAGCCAAAAGATAAGTATAAAGTTGACGAACTTGGTGATTACGCAAAATCAATTTATAGAAAAACGCACAGGACGATAAAGAAAGTCACAAACGATATTGATACATTTAACTTCAATACCGCAATCGCTTCACTTATGGAACTTTTCAATCTTCTGTCTGAATTTGATCAGAACCTTTATGATGATTTAACAAAACAGGTTTTTGTCCATTGTGTTAAAAGATTTATCATAATGCTTGGACCTCTTGCGCCTCATCTTGCGGAGGAGTTGTGGGAAATTTCAGGCGAGAATGAAAGTTTGTTTATTGGTAGCAAGTGGGTTGAACCTGATGAAGAAGCATTGACGGAAGAAGAAGTCACGATCGTGGCACAGGTGAATGGTAAAGTTAGAGCAAGGATTAGAGTCCCGGTTGACCTTGACGATGAGACATTGAAAAACATCGTTTTAAGTGACGCAAGTGTTCAAAAGTATTTGAGCGGAAAGAAGATATCAAAAATTGTCATTGTGAAAAATAAACTTGTGAGCATCGCTTGTGAGGACTAAAATTTTCTTTTTAATCGCTCTTTTACTTTTTACATCCGGTTGTAAATCAAAAGTTAAAAAAGTCCCCATAACTCATGGGATATCCTCTGTCTCTTATGCTTATTTTATCTCTCAGAGGGATTCGCTTCCGACAATTTATGCTGTTAATCTTCTTGACTTCAAAATTGAAAAAGTTCTGCCCGATACATTTGGCTCGGTGTGGGAAATAAAATTCTCTCCATCTGGAGATGTTGCTCTTTTCAAAACCGCAGATTTTGAAGGGACAATTGGTGCCGGATTTCACTTCATAAAAAATCCAAAAATTTATCTTTTTGATATCGCAGGTGGTGAAGTTGCTCTTTTAAAAACTTTTGATGATTCGTGGAGTGTTAAGATAAGATGGCTCAACAATGACACGGTTGAAGTTTACAGAATAAGCGGAGGTTATCAAACGGATGAAAATTTTAAACTGGAAATTTATGGATTTGACCCGGATGGGAATTTGCTTTATTCTAAAGAGAGCGAATATGATTGGAGAAAAGGTGAATTGCCACCGGAGAATATCCCGGATTTAAAATTGAATTCGCCAGATGGAAAATTTAAAGTTGAGATAAAAGATGATTCGCTTCTTGGTGTTAAGAGAATTTATCTTGTCAGTGATTTCAACAGATTTGAAGTTTTTGAGACGAAGTGGAAAATAGAGCAACTTGAGTGGAGTCCCGACGGCGTTTATTTTGTCTTTAATGTTGTGAATATTACCCCCGAAGCAGTTGAGGAAAGAAATGTTAAGACCGGCGAACTTTACGCTTTCAATGTTCAGAAAAGAAATCTTTACAGGATAAGTTCCGGTAGCGGATTTTTCAATTTTAGATTTATAAATGAGACACAGATAATTTTTGATAAGGGATTTGAAAGAGATTCTGAAATTTATCTCTATGATCTTAATGAGCAGAAGTTGAAGCGTATAACGGATGATGATAACCCGGATGGAGTTTTTGCAATTCCAAAAATTCTTGGCTTCAGCGCTTGATTATGGAAAAGATAAGAAAGACATTGTCTGTTGCGATAATAGCCGGAAATGAAGAGAAAAACATCGGCGATTGTCTTGAAAGTGTTAAGTGGGCGGATGAGATTATCGTTGTTGATTCGGAAAGCAAAGACAGAACTGTTGAGATTGCACGAAGATACACGG
>CAZQJI010000026.1:17291-26555 GCA_964593475.1 uncultured Bacteroidota bacterium
GTTGTTGATTCGGAAAGCAAAGACAGAACTGTTGAGATTGCACGAAGATACACGGATAAAGTTTTCATAAGGAAGTGGGAAGGATACGCACCGCAAAAACAATTTGCAATTGAGCAAGCAACCTGTGATTGGATTTTGAGTTTGGATGCAGATGAAAGGGTTTCACCCGAATTGAAAGTTGAGATTGAAAAAATTCTTGAGAACGAGACAGAATATGATGGTTTTTACATTCCGAGAAGAAATTTTTTCCTCGGCAGGTGGATAAAATCATGCGGTTGGTATCCGAACTATCAACTTCGCCTTTTCAGGAGAGGGAAAGCGAAAGTCACTCAGAGAAAAGTTCATGAGGGTTTTGTGGTTGATGGGAAAATCGGTTATTTGAAAAGTGATATAATTCATTATACTCATCCGACTTTGAAAGAGACGCTTGCAAAGATAAACGAATACTCAAGTTTAAGTGCGGAGGAAAAAGCGCAGAGAAAAAAAGTCAGGGGTTATGATTTAATCCTTCATCCGCTTGCAGCTTTTTTCAGTCATTACATCGTCAGGAGAGGTTTTAAAGACGGGGTTTACGGTTTGATGGTTTCTCTTATCCACGCTATGACCAATATGCAAACATATATGAAAATCTGGGAGATGCAAAATGTCGGAAAAGATAAAGAAAAATTCGGAAAGTAGTTTAAAAGTTTTTTTGAGGGTTTTGAGGTATGTGAGACCTTACTGGAGACAGCTTGGTTTATCTGTTTTTTTTACAATTTTATTTTCAATCTTCAGCGGTGTTTCAATTTATCTTGCAATTCCTCTTCTTGAGACGCTTTTTTCACAGGATTACATTTCAGCTTTGAACAAGCTTGGTAGTTCTGGTGGATTTCTCGGGGATTTTAAACAAAGGTTTTTCGGGTTTCTCTTTCGCTATGTTTTCTCGGGAAGTCACTCTGAAGCACTTGTTAAAATCTGCATAGTTATAATCGTTGCTTTCTTCTTGAAAAATCTATCCGGTTATCTTCAGGCATATTTTATGGCTTATGTTGAGCAAGGTCTTGTTAAAGATATAAGAAATGAACTTTACAGACATCTTCACACACTCTCTCTTGGATATTTTTCCTCTGAAAGGACGGGGAATTTGATTTCAAGGATAACAAATGATGTTATGATAATTAACACCGGCATATCTGCGACATTTTTAAATCTTGTTAGAGAGCCGCTTTTGATAGCTGTTTTTCTCGGGATTGCAATTTCTCTCAGCTGGAAACTTACTTTAATTTCTTTGCTTGTCCTTCCTTTTGCGCTTTATTTCATAAGCAAACTCGGGATAAGATTGCATAAAGAGAGCAGGGTCTCGCAGGAGAGGATGGCTGATATAACATCGGTTCTTCAGGAGACGATAACCGGAGCGAAAGTCGTGAAAGCGTTTGGAATGGAGGAATTTGAGAATAAGAAATTTCAGCGTGAGACCTGGAGATATTTTAAATCCCTCCTTAAAATCACAAGGATAAGAAATCTCGCAAGCCCGATTACGGAGTTTTTAAGCGTGATAGCTGGTGTTGTGATAATCTGGTATGGCGGTATGCAGGTTCTTGACCTCGGGACAATGAGGGCAAGTGAGTTTTTGACTTTTCTTATTGCGATATTTCAAATTATGCCACCGGTGAAGGAATTAACAAATGTAAATAACCGAATTCAGGAGTCAACAGCAGCAGCAAAACGGATCTTTGAGATACTTGACATTGAACCGGAGATCAAAGAAGTTGAAAATGCAATTGAGTTGAAAGAATTTAAAAATGAAATAATTTTTGAAGATGTCTGGTTCGCATACAACGGTCAGAGAAATGGCGATTTTGTTTTGAAAAATATAAATCTTGTCGTAAAGAAAGGAGAGATACTGGCAATTGTCGGACCAAGTGGAGCGGGAAAGTCAACGCTTGTTGATCTCATCCCGAGATTTTACGATCCAACGAAAGGAAGAATTTTGATTGATGGAATTGATTTGAGAATTCTTAGGATAAAGTCGCTTCGTGATAAAATTGGCATCGTGACCCAGGAGACGATTCTTTTTAATGATACCATCAGAAATAACATCGCCTATGGACTTGAGGATTGTCCGATGGATAAGATTATAGAAGCAGCGATTGCAGCGAATGCACACGACTTCATAATGCAACTTCCAGATGGATATGACACTGTGATAGGTGAAAGGGGAACGAAATTATCGGGCGGGCAGAGACAGAGAATATCAATTGCAAGAGCTCTGTTGAAAAACCCACCGATTCTGATCCTTGATGAAGCAACGAGCAATCTTGACGCAGAATCTGAAATACTTGTTCAGGAAGCGATTGAAAGATTGATGAAAAACAGAACTGTCTTTGTCATCGCACATCGTCTCTCCACGATAAGGAATGCTGATAGAATAATTGTCCTTGAAAACGGCAGAATAGTTCAGGAGGGAAAGCACGAGGAATTGATAAAGCAAGATGGACTTTACAGGAAACTTTATGAGATGCAGTTTAATCTTTAAAAATTAACCTATGGGAATGTGAGTTGAAGATAAATGTTAAAAATTACGATTTGCTCATTTACATATTTCTTGCGCTTCAAGTTGTGAGTGTTTTCTTTTCAATTGCGGTTTCTTCAATCGCTTTCGCTTTTGCAGGTTTATTTTTCCTTTTGAAAATTTTTTCAAATCGTAGCGAAATTAAAAATTTAAAGACGACGCTTGACATTTTTTTCCTTGCTTTTGTCGCTGTTGAAATTTTGAGTGCGATTTTTTCAGATTATAAATCAGAAGCATTTTATCACGCAAGGCGTGTTTTTTTAATCTCTGTTTTTTATATGGCGATTTTGGTTTTTAAGGATTTAAAGCGAGTTCAAAACATTTTGATAGCAATTGGTGCGGTTTCGGCGATAGTTTCAATTATTGAACTTGTGATTTATTATTTGAGAGTTGATATCGTCTGGCTCGGGGTATTTCAAATTTCAATGACCGCTGGAGAGTTGAAGATGATAACATTGCTCCTTTTGTTTCCACTTTATCTGGATAGAGATATTCCGTTTAAAAAGCGTGCTTTAATTCTTCTTTTGATGGCGCCAACTTATTTGACATTTCTTTTAACTTTTGTCAGAAGCGCCTGGCTTGGCTTTTCGCTCGGTCTTCTTGCAATTGTGCTTTTGAGATATAGATATTTTTTCCCCGGCTGGGTTTTTCTCGTTGCCGTTTTTTACTTCTTTTTTCCGTTGAAATATAAATACGAACATCTTTCTGATGTCACAAGGTCAGAGACAAGCGTCGCAAGATATATGATGTGGAAGACGGGAGTTAAGATGTTTTCTCAAAGACCTTTTCTTGGTTATGGGGACATTGACCTTTACAAAGTTTATGTTAAGTTCCGCCCGAATCCAGCCCCGGATGAAAGACACGGACATTTACACAATAATTTCATAATGTGGCTTGTCTTGTTCGGTTTAATTGGATTTTTGATCCTGAGCGGACTTTTCATTAGAATTCTGATTGATTTCTTTCTGATTTTTAAAAATGTTAATTCTATTCCGGTTGTCCGTGACATTGTCCTTGCCGGGATTGGTGTTTTCTTTGCTTTTAATGTGAGCGGGATGTTTGAGTGGAGTTTTGGTGATGCTGAAATTATGACGCTTTTCTGGTTTGTCTGCGGACTTGTTTATTCGGTAAATAAAATTTTGAAATCTTGAAATGTCCGGGCTAAGGTTATTTTTCGTTATGTCTTCAATAAGCTGGGGCGGACTTGAGATGAACATTTTAAAACTTGCGTGTAAGATGAAAGAAAGAGGTCACGCCGTGACGATTGCCTGTAATCCGAAGGGTAGATTGTTTCAACAGGCAAAGGAAGATTTTGAAGTTATTCAGTTCGGAAATGACTTTAAAAGTGATTTTAAAACTATGCGAAAGTTTTTGAAGCAAAATCAATTTGATGTAGTCCATATTTTCAGGTCTGGCGATGTAAATAAAATTGCTTTATCTCTCCTTTTTAATTCTCAAAAACCGGCTTTGATACTTGACCCTCAAATCGGTGTCGGCGTTAAGAAAAAAGACCCGTTTCATAAATTTATCTATCAAAAAATTGATGCGGTGATCGCAATATCAAAAGATGTAGCCGATGGATTTTTTAGAAATTTACCTGTTGAAAGGGAAAAAGTGAGGATTGTTTATCCGGGTGTTGATGTTGAGAAATTCAAATTCAGAAGTGAAAGCAGGGAGAGAATAAGAAATGAGTTAAATCTCGGGAATGATATTGTCATCGGTGTTGTGAGTCGTTTTAGCCCGGGTAAAGGTCATGAGGAATTGTTGAGGGCTTTTAAAATTTTGATTCAGGAATTTGAAAATATGAAGCTGTTAATTGTTGGTGAGCCGACAGTTGGAGAGATTGATTATTTTAAATCTTTGAAAAATCTTGAAAAAGAACTTGGCGTTGAGAAAAACACTATATGGACGGGTTTCAGAAAGGATATTCCGGATATTTTGTCTGCAATTGATATTTTCGTCGCCCCATCACATGCTGAAGCTTTCGGGCTTTCACTTGTTGAAGCGATGGCGGTTGGTTTGCCTGTCGTTGCAACAAAAAGTGCAGGATTTCTTGACATAATTGATGATGGTGTGAACGGTTTGTTTTTTGAAAAAGGTAATCATATTGATCTTGCTGAAAAAATAAAGAAGCTGATAACGGATAGGGAATTTGCACGATATCTCGGGGAGAAAGCAAGTGAGACGGCACGGAATAAATTCAGTTTTGAGAAATATGCCAACTCAATTGAAAATCTTTATTTTGAACTCGTGAAGTCAAAACAAACGGAGGTGAAAAATGTTTAACATATCAAATCCAGAAGATATAAAAGCGGGCAAGGTGACGGATGTTTATTTTGAGAGAGCGATAAGTGTCTTAAAAGCAAAAGATGTGAATAAATATGTCAAAGCAGAGTTTGTCGTCAAAAAATTTCCATCAAATTATCAATGGGGTGTTTTCGCAGGTCTTGATGAGGTTTTGAAACTTCTTGAAGGTTTGCCTGTGACTCTTAAAGCTATGCCAGAGGGGACAGTTTTTAGAACAAATGAACCTGTGATGACAATTGAGGGAATGTATCTTGATTTTGCTGTTTATGAGACCTCAATTCTCGGGCTTATATGTCAGGCGTCAGGGATAGCGACGAAATCAGCAAGATGTAAACTTGCAGCTGGAGATAAAATCGTTGTCCACTTCGGGGCAAGGAGAATGCACCCGGCGATAACTCCGATGATTGACAGAAGCGCATACATTGGCGGTTGTGATGGTGTTGCAACTCCAATTGGAGCTAAACTTCTTGGAATTCCGGCAAGTGGAACGATGCCACATGCGATGATACTTTTGTTCGGAGATACACTTGAAGCTGTGAAGGCGTTTGATGAGGTAATTGACCCGAAAATCCCGAGAATTGCTTTGATTGACACATTTAATGATGAAAAATTTGAGGCGATAAGAGTCGCAGAAGCACTCGGTGATAAACTTTACGGGGTTCGTTTTGATACGCCAAGTTCAAGGCGTGGTAATTTCCTCGCAATTTTAAAGGAAGTAAGATGGGAGCTTGATTTGAGAGGATTTAAAAATGTCAAGATATTTGTCAGCGGTGGAGTTGATGAGGAAATTATAAAACAGTTGAATGAAGTTGTTGATGCCTATGGAGTTGGGACGACGATAAGTAGTGCGCCGGTGCTTGATTTTGCAATGGATATAGTTGAAATTGAAGGTAAGCCGATCGCAAAGCGTGGCAAACTTTCGGGTGAAAAACAGGTTTATGTGAATGAAACAACGGGTGAGAGAGTTATATTTCCAGCGAATGAAAAATTTGAAAGAGAAGGTTTCAAACCGCTTCTTGAAACTGTGATTGAAAACGGAAGAATAGTCAAACCCACACCTGAGCCATCGGAGATAAGAAATTATGTTTTGAGACAATTAAAAAACTTAACACTTTAAAAATGGTGAAAAAATTTTTCATTCTTTTAATCATTCCGTTTATTCTTTTATCACAGGATCACAGGGCTGAAAAAATCGGTCAAGCCGAATTTTATATTGCAAATGGTGAACTTGAAAAAGCGATCAAAATTTACTCCGAAATTTTCCAGCAAGACCCGAAAGATTATAAAATTGCAAATCGTCTCGCTCAACTTTATTTGTGGTCCGAAAATTTGCATGGTGCAATCTCTGTTTATGAGACACTTTTAAATAACGGAGTTTTTGATCATGATGTTTTAGCAAAGCTTGGGCAATGGTATCTCTGGGACGGAAGACAAAATGATGCAATTTCAATTTATGAAAAACTTATTCAACTTTATCCCGATAGCGTTAATTTTTACCGAACACTTGCGAAACTTTACACATGGACAAATCAACCACAAAAAGCGATACCGATTTATGAAAAAATCCTTGAACTTGCCCCGGCGGACAAAGAGACAATGGTTGAATTAGCACAGCAGTATGTGTGGAATGAACAGCAATTGAAGGCGATACCTCTTTACAGAAAAATTGTCCTCCTATATCCCGACAGTTTAAATTACCACTGGATGCTTTGTCAACTTCTTGTCTGGAACAATAAAACCGAAGAAGCTAAAAAAGAGTTGCGTAGATTTTTACTGAAATTTCCAGTTCACAAGCAGGCGCTTGAACTTTCAATGCAGTTGAGTTATTACGCTGGTGAATGGGACAGAGCGAAAAAGGATGCTGAAAAACTTCTTGAAATTGATCCGCAAAATCAAAACGCGAGAAAAATCCTAGATGAGATAAAATCGCAATACTCTAATTTTATTTTCGGTGAATTGCAATGGTTTCGGGACACAAACAAATTGACGAAGGTAATTTATCCAATTGAAACAAAATTTTATTTTAACAGATTTTTTGAAGCAAATTTAGACCTCCAAAGGGTTGAACTCGTGGATGATAGAGTTGGCGGGAAAAGTTTCGGATACGGGGGAAGCATTACGCTTAAAAATAATTTTTCAAGGGGAAATTATTTTGAAATCGGATTTGGCACTTTTAAATATGGAACAAGTTTTTATCCTGTATGGAAATTTACACTTGGTTTGAATTTATTTGACAGGATTTATCCGCAATTTTCTTACAGAAGAAGTGAAAACAGGGAAGGTGTCAAGGCAATTGAAAATAAAATTGAAATTGATAACCTCACGCTTACGATTTACAACCAGATCTTTAGCAATCTTGGTTTGAGTTTTCTGTTTGATTACGGGATTTATTCAGATGGAAATATCAAGAGAACTTTTGGAAGTTATTTTAATCTGTTCCTGTTGAGAAAAAATCCTATGATTTTATTTGCCGGTTTTTATGCGTTTGAAGATTTTGATACAATCTATGTAAATTCAATTCCGTATTGGACTCCTGATAATTTATCCACCTACTGGGTTGAATTAAATGTTGAACAGGAATTTTTTAAATTTATAACACTTGGAGTTGCAGGGGCAATTGCGAAAAATCCAAGGTATCCGACATCGGCAAATTACAGATTCTATGGAAGGATCGATCTCGGGGAAATTGAAATTTACGGTTTATATGAGAAATACGGCTCAACAATTTACAATTACAGGTTCTTCAGGGCTTACGCAAAGTTTAGATTTTAGTGTTTTTGGCTGAATGGTTTGAGTTTTTGCGCTTATTGAGTTTTTTGAAGACCAAAAAACTTATCAGAATTAAAGTTCCAAATGGCAGAAGCAGGATAAGAAGATATTTCCAGTTTATCTTTCCGTTTGTTTTTGGCTTCACCTCTTCCTCGGTTATAAAGTCGTCAAGATATTCAGATCTATATCTTGGTTCGGTCATAAATTTGCATTGATTTAGTTTTTCCGATGTAAATTTAGCAAAATTTTTTGCATTTTTAAAGTGATTTGGGTCAAATTTATTTTTCCAAATTACGAGTTTTGATTTTTGGGGGAAGTTTTTTAAATTTTTTTGAGTTAACAACAAAAATGGAGAGTTGATGGATGCTTGTAAAAATTAATCCCTCCGAAGTTCACAGCACACTTTCAAAGCACATACTTGCCGATGGACTTGAAATGGTTCTTGATTTAAAGAACAGTCAGGGAAGGCGTCTTGTTGACGCAAAAACCGGGAAATCATATCTTGATTTGTTCTCGTTTTTCGCTTCATCTGCTCTTGGGATGAATCATCCGAAACTTTTAGAGAAGGACTTTCTTGAAAAATTAACGCTTGTTGCAATCAACAAACCAACTCTTTCGGATATCTACCCGGTTGAATATGCTGAATTTGTTGAGACATTCTTCAAGCTTGCTGTTCCGGATTATTTTAAATATGCATTTTTCATTGAGGGTGGAGCTCCTGCGGTTGAGAACGCTTTAAAAGTTGCATTTGACTGGAAGATGCAAAAAAATCTTGAGCGTGGATTTTACAAATCTGTTGAGGATGAATCAAAAATGGTCGTCATACATTTTCGCCAGGCGTTTCACGGGCGACTTGGTTATACGCTTTCATTGACTAACACAGACCCGGTTAAACATAAATATTTCCCGAAGTTTAAATGGCCCAGGATTCACAATCCAGCAATAAAGTTTCCGTTAAATGAGGAGAACTTGAAGAAGGTTCAGGAGGAAGAACAACTTGCTTTGAGTCAGATCAAAGGTGCAATAAAAGAATATGGTCATAATATAGCAGCACTTATAATTGAGCCAATTCAAGCGGAGGGTGGAGACAATCATTTCAGAAAAGAATTTCTTGTTGCTTTGCGTGAAATTTGCGATGAAAATGAAATTATGTATATAATGGATGAGGTTCAAACAGGGGTTGGTTTGACCGGGAAGATGTGGGCGCATGAACATTTTGTTAAGCCAGATATAATTGCGTTCGGGAAGAAAACACAAGTTTGTGGAATTCTTGTAAGTGAAAGGGTTGATGAAGTCAAAGATAATGTTTTCCATGTTTCAAGCAGAATAAATTCAACATTTGGCGGTAATCTAACCGATATGGTCAGATTTGCGAGGATCCTTGAGATTATCCACGAAGAAAATCTGCTTGAAAACGCACGTGTGGTTGGAGAACATTTGCTTAACAGATTAATTGAGTTGCAGAATGAATTTTCAGAATTTGTCTCAAATGCACGGGGTCGTGGTTTGATGTGTGCGTTTGACCTTCCGGATGCGGAGTTCAGAAAGAAATTCTTGAAGAAAGTTTATGAGAATGGTGCTGTTATGATAGGTTGTGGAGAACGCTCAATAAGATTTAGACCACCGCTTACAATAAC
>CAZQJI010000026.1:26655-30555 GCA_964593475.1 uncultured Bacteroidota bacterium
TGAATTTTTTAAAAATTAAAAAAGGGAGGTTTTTATGGAAGATGTTAAGAAAAAATCAAGCGGTGTCTCAAAAGACGCTGTATCCGAAATCGCACAAGCTGAAAAATTAGTTTCGGATAAATCCTCAAAGAGGGGTTTGAAATTCCATAGATTTTTCACAAAGCCGGGCGTCCATCCATTTGATGAAATCGTCTGGGAAAGAAGAAATGCAGTTATAACGAACGAAAAAGGTGAGGTTGTATTTGAACAAAAAGATGTTGAAGTTCCAGCATTCTGGTCAATGCTTGCAACAAATATAGTTGTCTCAAAGTATTTTCACGGTCAGATTGGAACGCCAGAAAGAGAGTATAGTGTTAAGCAGTTGATAGAAAGAGTTGCAAGGACGATAACGAACTGGGGCATAAAGGATGGCTATTTTGCAAGTGATGAGGACGCAGAAATTTTTTACAATGAGCTTGTTTTTCTTCTTGTAAATCAATATGGTGCATTTAATTCGCCGGTTTGGTTCAATGTCGGAGTTGAAGAAAAACCGCAGGCATCGGCTTGTTTCATAAATTCAGTTCAAGATACGATGGAGTCAATACTTGAACTTGCCAAAACGGAAGGAATGCTTTTCAAATATGGCTCCGGAACCGGGACGAATTTCTCAACGCTTCGTTCTTCAAAAGAAAAGCTCTCAGGCGGTGGGATTGCAAGTGGTCCTGTCTCATTTATGCGTGGATTTGATGCTTTCGCCGGCGTCATTAAAAGCGGGGGAAAAACCAGAAGAGCTGCCAAAATGGTGATTTTAAATGTTGACCATCCTGATATAATTGATTTCATAAAATCAAAAGCTGAGGAAGAAAAGAAAGCACACATTTTGATAAAAGCGGGATATGACCCCGGGTTTAATGTCCCCGGGGGTGCTTATGATTCGGTTCAATTTCAAAATGCAAACCATTCCGTCAGAGTTACAGATGAATTTATGAGGGCAGTCCTTGAAGACAAGGAGTGGCACACAAGATATGTGACAACTGGTGAGATATGCGACACATATAGAGCAAGGGATATTATGAGAATGATCGCTGAAGCAGCCTGGCTTTGCGGAGACCCGGGGATGCAATTTGATACGACAATTAACAGCTGGCACACCTGCCCGAACACAGGGAGAATAAATGCAAGTAATCCTTGCAGTGAATTTATGTTCCTTGATGATACGGCGTGTAATCTTGCTTCTCTAAATTTAATGAAATTTAGAAAAGAAGATGGAACATTTGACACGGAGGCATTTCGGCACGCAGTTGATGTGTTCATAACTGCACAGGAGATAATCGTTGATAACGCAAGCTATCCAACAAAAGCAATTGAAAGAAACAGTCACGATTATAGACCACTTGGTCTCGGATATGCAAATCTCGGGGCTTTGCTTATGTCGCTTGGTTTACCTTATGACAGCGACGAAGCGAGAGCCTACGCCGGGGTTATAACTGCAATTATGACTGGTGAAGCGTATAAGCAATCAGCATTGATCGCAAAAGAAATGGGTCCTTTCAGAGGATTTGACCTAAATCGTGAGCCGATGCTTGGGGTTATAAGAAAGCATATGTCTTATGTTGATAAGATTGACAAAAACTTGATCCCGTCTGAATTGTTTGAAGAAGCTAAAAAAGTTTGGAAGGAAGCATACGAGCTTGGACAAAAATACGGTTATAGAAACGCACAGGTTACTGTTCTTGCACCCACAGGGACGATTGGATTTATGATGGATTGTGATACAACGGGGATTGAGCCGGATATTGCACTTGTTAAGTATAAAAAACTTGTCGGCGGTGGATTTCTGAAAATTGTCAATAACACAGTCCCGCTTGCTCTTAAAAAACTTGGTTACAATGAAAAACAAATTAAAGATATAGTTGATTACATTGACAAGAACGACACGATTGAAGGGGCGCCACATTTAAAACCTGAACATCTTCCTGTCTTTGATTGCGCTTTCAAACCAGCGAAAGGTAAAAGATTTATCCATTATATGGGGCATGTTAAGATGATGGCTGCGGTTCAGCCGTTTATATCAGGTGCAATTTCAAAGACAGTTAATATGCCTAACGATGTCACAGTTGATGATGTTATGCAGTTGTATATTGATGCGTGGAAAATGGGGCTTAAGGCTATTGCCATATATCGTGATGGCAGTAAAGGGACACAGCCTCTCTCAACAAGTTTGGAAGATAAAAAAGACGAAAAGAAGGTTGAATTTAAACCTGTCAGAAGGCGCCTCCCAGACGAAAGGCAGTCAATTACTCACAAATTCAGCGTTGCTGGTCACGAGGGATATATAACCGTTGGGATGTATCCTGATGGGACTCCGGGTGAAATTTTCATAACGATGAGCAAGGAAGGTTCAACTTTGAGTGGTTTGATGGATGCGTTTGCAACTGCGATTTCGCTTGCGCTTCAGTATGGTGTTCCTTTGAAAGTTTTAGTTGATAAATTCAGTCATATGAGGTTTGAGCCGAGCGGGTTCACGAACAATCCTGATATACCGATTGCGAAATCAATAATTGATTACATCTTCAGATGGCTCGGGAAGAAGTTTTTGACCCCGGATGAACAACCAAGCAATGTTGATTACACCGATATTTTAAACGGTGTTTATTCTTCTCAATCTGAAAATGTTAAGATAAAAAGCGAAGCGCTTGAGAAATATGAGAAGCAAATTTTTGAGTCACAATCAGATGCTCCGCCATGTCCAAGCTGCGGAACTATAATGCAAAGAGCTGGCTCTTGTTATGTCTGCCCGAATTGTGGTTCAACAAGTGGTTGCTCGTAATAAATTTATCAGGGGCATCATTTGATGCCCCTTTTTTGTTTTTAAAACAAAAAGAACCTGAAATATGCGGAAAATGATAATTGCAGGAAACTGGAAAATGAACAAGGATATAAAAGAAACCTTTGATTTTCTCCTTCCTTTAAAAAATAATCTCATCGGTCAAAATCTCCCTGTTGAAGTTGTCGTTTGCCCACCTTTTACATCGCTTTTTGTGGCATCTGAAATGTTAAAAGAGACAAACATTAAACTTGGGGCGCAAAATGTATTTTACGAGGTTGAAGGTGCTTATACAGGTGAAATCTCGCCAAAAATGTTGAAATCCGTTAAATGTGAATATGTTATAATCGGTCACTCTGAAAGGAGAAAATATTTTCACGAGACGGATGAAATCGTAAATAAAAAAGTTAAAAAGGCAATTGAATTCGGTTTGAAGCCGATAATCTGCGTTGGTGAGACACTTGAAGAAAGAGAGAATGGAATAACTTTTAATGTCCTTGAAAAGCAAATAAAAGGCGCTTTTGAAGGTTTGACTTCGGATCAGGTGAAAGAAATTGTGATAGCATACGAGCCGGTTTGGGCAATTGGAACAGGGCGAAATGCAACGCCCGAGCAGGCGCAGGAAGCGCAGAAATTTATACGCGAACTTATAGCTGGATTATTTAACAGTGATATTGCGCAAAATTTAACAATTCAATACGGTGGAAGCGTCACTCCCGAAAATGCTTATTCTCTTCTTTCACAGCCCGATGTTGATGGTGCGCTCGTTGGAGGGGCAAGTTTGAAGGTTGACTCTTTTCTTAAAATCATAAAAGCGGCTGAAACGGCTTCGCTTGAAAAAAGAAATTAATTTATTTTTTGATCTGCGGTCTTATGATTAAAACCGGGCAGGTTGCTTTGCGTATAACTTTTTCAGCCGTGCTTCCGAATAAAAGATGTTCAACTGCTGTGTGACCGTGTGAGCCGATGACGATCAAATCAACAGATTCATTTTTCGCTGTCTCAACTATTTCATCGTATGGTTTCCCGAGTTTGACCTCGCCTCTTACATTGTATTTGTCTTTCAAACTGTTAACAATTTCTCTTATCTTTTC
>CAZQJI010000027.1:0-30373 GCA_964593475.1 uncultured Bacteroidota bacterium
CGATAAAGCCGGATGATAGAAACGAGCTTTCAAATGAAGTTGAGATAAGATGAAAGGTAACTCTGAAAAATTTCAAATAGTTAATAAGTATAACACTTTTTATTTTCATGATGCGACTTTTGAGGAAGAATGGGAATCTTATATTTCATCTATGGTTCAAACTTTACTTCTATTGAAAAACGATATTGAAAGTAAGGGACTGAGTGAAAAACTGATAGCCAAGTATCTTCAAACCGAAAATGGGCTTGATTGTATTCTTGCCTTGCTTGGAATTTCACAGGAAAGATTTATGCGATTAATAACATTTTTGCTAACAATAGATGATAAAGAGGCAAATGATTTGATAAATAGAAAAAACTGGAAAAATTTGGAGCGAAGTGGTGTGGAAATTAAATTAAAAATGTTAAAGTCGGAAATTCGGAAGAATTCAAAATTAGCATTAGGTGTGGCGAAATTATTTATGAAAGGCGCCACCTTACCTGTTATAATAAATGCGTTACCTTTGTCCGAAGTTAAAAAGTTTGACATATCAAAGTTAAGTTTTAAAACTGAAGCGCTTTTGGATACAATAATAAGATACAAATTAAAGGGACAATACTCCGCTTCAGTGAAAAACAATCCTGAAAACTTAATTTGTAAATTACTGGAGAGGAATGGAATTGCTTTTGAAAGGGGAAAAATAAAAAACATAAGAAGAAACCTTGATTTTATCATCCCTGACAAACAGAAGCCATTGATAATCATAGAATCATCTTATGAGGTGACAACAAGTTCAGCTATGGGTGATAAAGCTAAAACTGAAATTGAAGTTAGAAATGATATAAAGAAAAATTATCCCGGCACTTACTTTATTGGTTTTGTGGATGGTATAGGATGGTATGTACGTAAAAGCGATCTTCAAAAAATGGTGCAAGCTTTTGATGATGTTTTTACCTTTCATAAGATTCAGATTCAAAGATTTGAAAAGTTCATAAAAGAGGTTTTTGGGAAATGAAGCCGATTAGTGATTTTTTAGATCAAATAATTCAAGGTGATTCACTTCAAGTTTTAAAAGAAATCCCATCTGATAGTATAGATATGGTTTTTGCCGATCCGCCTTTCAATCTTGGCAAAAAGTATAATTCCTATAGCGATAGAAAGAAGGAAATTGAATATCTAGATTGGGCAAGAGAATGGCTTTACGAAATTGTTAGAGTTACTAAACCAACTGGTTCAATTTTCGTTCATAATATACCAAAGTGGCTAATTTATTTTGGAAATATACTTAACGAAATCGCCATATTCAGGCACTGGATTTCATGGGATGCTATGGGAGCACCTCTTGGCAAAACGCTTCTCCCAAACCACTATGGAATTTTATACTATGTAAAGACGGATGATTTTAAATTTTATGATATTAGAATTCCGCATCCGAGATGTAGATCCTGCAATATAATTCTCAAGGATTATGGTGGTAAAAAACATCTTATACATCCTTTTGGAGTTCTCGCTTCAGATGTATGGACTGATATTCATAGGATAAGGCATAAGAAGAGAAGAGATGAACATCCATGTCAACTTCCTGAACCATTGTTGGAGAGATTAATTTTAATGGCAACTGATGAAGGCGATATTGTTCTTGATCCTTTTATTGGTACTGGAACAACAGCTGTTGCTGCAAAGAAACTTGGAAGACATTTTATAGGAATTGATATTGATCCTCATTATGTTGAAATTTCAAGAAAGAAACTGGAAAATGTAAGGGAAAGTAAAATCGGTAATTTTTATGTTAGCGTCTTTTTAGGTAGAATTTTAACAATTAGAGACAAGGATTGGGAGAAATTAAAGAATTATTTTGTTGTTTCAGAAAATATAGAAATAAAACCGCCAAAGTTAAAAAAGCTTGCAGGGATGCAATTAGATTTGTTTACCGAAAAACAAAAATAAAACTTGATCATGCCGTTTTATGGATACATCGGGATTTTAATCATAATTTTAGCTGAAATCTTTTTATTCGCCGGGGTTAAAATTATCGGCATATACTTTACGCCGATTGTCTGGACGGGATACATTTTGTTTGTTGATGCTTTGAATTTCAAACTTTACAGGAATTCTCTCATAAAAACTCGCTCATCCGAATTTTTGCTTATGCTTCCGTGGTCTGTCATCTGCTGGCTGATTTTTGAAGCATATAACTTCCATCTAAAAAACTGGTATTACATCGGCTTACCTGAAAGCGCAATCGCAAGGACAATTGGCTATGTCTGGTCATTTGCGACAATTTTCCCAGCAATACTTGAGACAACACAACTTGTCTCACCACTTTTTGAAAAAGTAAAAAAGAAACCGTCACCAACGACAGATAAAAAATTATCCATTTACTTTGTTTCAGGTGTGATTTTTCTTGTTGTCCCTCTGCTTCTTCCATCTGAAATTGCATCATATCTTTTTGTCCTTGTCTGGGTTGGATTTGCTTTTCTTCTTGAGCCGGTTAATTATAAACTTGGCGGAAAGAGTTTGTTCAGGGAATTTGAAAATGGGAAATTGACAACTCTTTTGTCTCTGTTTTTCGCTGGATTAATATGCGGTTTGTTCTGGGAGTTCTGGAACTACTGGGCTATTGGGAAATGGATCTATACCGTTCCAATTCCATTTGCGGGTCCGAAGATTTTTGAGATGCCACTTCTTGGTTATCTCGGTTTCCCGGCTTTTGCGGTTGAAGTTTATTCAATGCAGAATTTTTTGATCGCAGTTTTAAAGAGAAATCAAAAACTTGCGGAATTGTTTGGCGTGGTGTAAGGTGTCTTTGACTCATTAAATGGAATTATCTTAACAATTGCCTTATCAAGCGTTTTCTCGTTCAGGATGAAAATTTCGTCAAATCCTTCTGTTGGAATTGATTTTTTCGCTTCAAGGAAGTTAACATATTGATTTCTTATAACCTGTTCCCCGACTTTCCTCGGTCTTTTTTGATCCCTTTCTATGCATATTTCAACAGGGATGTCAAAAATTATTATGACGACCCTGAATCCATATTTTCTCGCTATTTCAATTAATTGCTTTCTCGTCTCTTTTGAAAGCGATGTCGCATCCGCAACCGTTAATCTTCCAACGAGCAATCTCTTCTCAATGATGAAATAAAAAAGTTCAAAAGCATGTTTTGATACCGCCTGATTTGCAGGATTATCCGAGATCATCGCTCTGCAATGGTCTGAGGAGACAATCTGTGTTCGTTTGAAAAATTTTTTCGCAAATGTTGATTTTCCGCTTCCTGCAACACCGCACAATACTACAAGCGTTTTAGGAGTGATTTTTATTTCAACGATTTCGTCCCTTGTGTTTCCTTGTTTTTTAAATATGCTCAAAAACTTTTTTATCATTTCTGCGGGTAATCTTTTTATACGGGTTAATCAAAATTATCTCAAAATAGCTTAATTTGCAAAAAACGACTTCCTGAAAATTCACAAATTCTTGACTTTTACCTCGGGAAATTTGTAAATTTTTGAAAAAATAAAGGAGGAAAATTTATGAGTGAATATATCAGCAAATCGCAAACGATACCTGATTATCTTTATCCGAGAAAAGGTTCAGCAGTGATCTTCAAAAATAGATTTCTTGAATCATTAACGAAGACACATCCGATAACTCCACTTGTCGTCTATCTTCCTGTTGTCACATACTTTGTTTATCGCTCTGCTTATAAGCTTGATTTAAAAACTTATACGATCGTTTTGCTCTTTACATCAGGTGCTTTTTCCTGGACGCTTGCTGAATATCTTTTGCATAGATTTGTTTTTCATTTTGAGCCACAATCACCTCTTGGCTACAGAATTCAATTTATGATCCACGGAGTCCATCATCAATATCCGCAGGATCCGAAGCGACTTGTTATGCCTCCGGCGGTGAGTTTAATTCTTGCGGTTTTGTTCTGGTATATTTTTAAATTTTCGCTTGGTATTTACGCTTTTGCATTTTTCCCGGGCTTTGTAGCTGGTTATATAATCTACGATATGACGCATTATGCGATTCATCACTTCAAACCCCCGAAGAACAAACTTCGCTATCTCTGGAAACATCACTTGCAGCACCATTACAAAAACCCTGATAAAGCTTTTGGTGTTTCAAGCCCTCTCTGGGATTATGTATTCGGGACTGTGATTTAAAATGCTGGAGTAAAATCAAAAAAGTGGGGTGATGTCAAATCACCCCATGTTTTATTTTGTTATTTCAAGAATTTTATATTTGACGATTCCAGCTGGAACTTTAACCTCTACTATTTCCCCAACTTGTTTTCCCAGCAAACTTTTTCCTATGGGAGATTGAAGAGAAATTTTTTTCTCTGCAGAGTTTGCCTCCTGACTTGAAACAATGGTATATTCAACTACTTGATTTGTGTTGAGGTTCAGAACTTTGACTTTTGAATAGAGATAAACTTTATCGGTCGGTGTGTTCTTGACATCTATTATCCTTGCTTTGGCAAGCGTCTCCTCAAGCTTTTGAATTTTGAGTTCAAGAAGTTCCTGCTCTTGTTTTGCGGTCTCATATTCAGAATTTTCGGAAATATCACCGTGAGCCCTTGCTTCTGCTATTTTTCTTGCAACCTCAGTCCTACCTTTGGTTTTGAGCTCTCTTAATTCTTTCTGGAGTTCCTCATATTTTTCCCGAGTTAAGTAAATGACTTCTTCTTTCATGCTTGCCATCTTTATAACCTCAATTTTTGTTTTTACTTAAAACTTGTTCAATAAGCCAGTGCCTTTTTATCGTTTCAATTGATGGTTTCCCGTATGGAGAAAAACCCTTCATCAGCGAATCTCTCATCAAGTCAGCGTCCCAATTCCAGAAAAAAAGACCATCAACAAATTCAAGATTTGAAACTATATCAAGTGCAACCTGATAACATAAATTTTGCTCTTCAAGATCAACCTTATCTCCAACTTCCCACGGTCTCATACTTGCTCCATCTGTGCTTGGATATCCGATCTCCGTGAAAATTAATTTCTTGCCAGAGTGATTTTCATTAAACCAGTTGAGCAAATCGTTTAAATAAGGTTGCCATCCGAGAACTATTTCGTCATAAACAGGATCGGGTTTATTTGAAACGGGTGCAAAAAAATCAATCCCGACATAATCAATCCTGTCCCAGAAAGAAACATTTCGGTATTCGTCAAAATTTGACGCATAAATAATTTTCCCCGAATAAATCTTTCTCACATTGTCAATTAAATCAACCCATAAATCTTTCTCAGAACTCAATCCAGCAAGCTCAGTCCCGATGCAAAACATCTCAATTCCCATCATCTCACAAAGATTTGCATAGTTGAGAACATATCTTGAATAATTTTTGAACCATGCTTTTTTATCAAATGGCTTTATCTTCGTTCGTGAGATATCATCATAAGTGTCAATGTGAATTTTGAGCATAACTCCGAGATTTTTTGAATGTGCGTATTGAACGATCTGGGAAATTGAATAAGCGCTCGGGGTTTTATTTACATCTTCAAACATTACGGTATCTTCTGTGCCTTTTTGATAAAGCGTCACAATTATTGAAATCCAGTTTGCTCCTGTTGTAAGCATTGTATCAAGCGAGTTTTTTGCGTAATCTGTTGAATATTCGCTCCTTTTCCAGGATACGAAATTGAACCCTTTTTTATATGCCTGAATTCGCTTTTTTATTTCTTCATCTTTTAGATTGACGATAAAACTGCAACCGAGAAAATAGATGAAAGATAAAACAAATAAAAATTTCAGCGACCCCGTTTTCATCAAACCTGCGTCCCGCCAATTGTTATCTCGCTTATTAAAATCGTCGGCTGTCCAACTCCAACTGGGACATACTGTCCATCTTTTCCACAAGTTCCTGTTCTCTTCTCAATTTCAAGGTCATTTCCAACCCCGATGACCTTTTTCATAACTTCTGGACCATTTCCTATAAGATTTGCACCACGAATCTGATAAGTTATTTCGCCATTTTCTATCAAATATCCCTCGTTTATCTCAAAAACAAAATTACCACTTACAATATCAACCTGCCCACCGCCTAAGGACTTGGCATAGATTCCGAACTTGACACTTTTTATCAAATCTTCCGGGTTATCTTTTCCGGCGTCAATGAATGTGTTTCTCATCCTTGGCAATGGATAATGCCTGTATGATTCTCTTCGCCCGTTTCCTGTTGATTCAAAACCCATAAGTTTTGCGTTTAGTTTATCAAGCATATAACCTCTTAAAATCCCGTTTTCAATCAAAACAGTTCTCTGCATTAGCGTTCCCTCATCGTCAATCGGGAGAGAACCTCTTGAATTCGGGATCGTCCCATCGTCAATTATCGTGATAAGTTCGGAGCAAACTTTTTGACCTATTTTCCCTGAATAAACAGAAATTCCTTTTCTGTTGAAATCCCCTTCAAGCCCATGTCCGACTGCTTCATGAACTAAAACACCGCCCCAGCCAGATTTTATGACGACCGGGAAATTACCAGCTGGTGATGGTTTCGCCTGAAGTTTTGAAATCGCCTGCCTTGCTGATTCAATCCCGAGCTCCTCAGGTGAATTTGTGATGAGGTGTTCATATCCATATCTTCCACCAAGATAACTTATTCCCATTTCACGCAAACCGTTATCAATTGCAATGGAAGTGACGAAAATTCTAAATAAAGAATCATCACTTTCAACATAAACTCCTTCTGAATTTGCAATCCAGAAATATCGTGTGCTTTCATAGTAATTTATATCAACTTGCTTTATCCTCCCATCATAACTTCTTGCTGAGTCATTAACTTGCTTCAACCATTCAATTTTTCTGTCAAGTTCAAGTAGATAAATTGGTTTTCCGATTGGATAAATTTGTTTGACCTTTCTTTTTTCTTCAAGATTTACGGATGTAATTTTTGAAGTTCCATCTGCTATATAAGAAGCAACTTCAGCGACATTTAAAATTTTATCAAAGTCAAAATCATCCGTATATGCGTAACCAGTTCTTGCACCTGATATCACTCTTACGCCAAGCCCCGGGGAGATTCCGTGGTTTAATGTTTTTATTTTGTTTTCGGAAATGTTTATCGTTGTTTCCACTCTATATTCAAAATAAATCTCGGCGAATTCTCCACCTTTTGCAAGTGCCTTTTCAAGAACTTTTTTCACCTGCGCTGGGTCAAGTATTTCGTGATAAACAAAATTCATTTATCTTTGTTTTCATTTTTTTCGTTCATCAAAATCAAATGTCCGAGTTTATCTCTTTTCGTGCGCAAATAATTTATGTTGATTTCATTTGGCTCTATCTCAATCGGGACTCTTTCAACAACTTCAAGTCCATATCCCGCAAGTCCAACGATTTTTTTCGGGTTGTTCGTCAGAAGACGCATCTTTTTAATTCCGAGATCAACTAAAATTTGAGCACCAATTCCGTAATCTCTTAAATCAGGTTTGAACCCGAGCATTTCATTTGCTTCAACTGTGTCTTTTCCTTCATCCTGTAATCTATAGGCTTTAATTTTATTTACGAGACCAATTCCACGCCCCTCCTGTCTCATATAAAGCAAAACACCTCTTCCTTCTTTTTCTATCATTTTCATAGCCGAGTGAAGCTGTTCTCCACAATCACATCTATATGAGCCGAAGACATCGCCGGTTAAACATTCAGAATGCACACGGACGAGGACAGGTTGTCCATCGTCAACTTTGCCTTTTACAAGTGCGACATGAACTTTCCCATCTGTTAAACTTTCATAAAGATGAAGTTCAAAAAATCCATATTTTGTTGGAAGTTTTGTCGTCGTAATTTTTCTTACAAGTTTTTCACGTTGAAGGCGGTAGCTTATCAGGTCTTTTATAGTTATGATTTTGAGTCCAAATTTTTTGGCAATTTTGAAAAGCTCGGGGACACGAGCCATTGTTCCGTCGTCATTCATAATTTCGCACAAAACGCCAGCCGGATAAAGTCCAGCAAGACGTGCAAGGTCAACAGCTGCTTCTGTATGCCCAGCCCTTCTTAAAACTCCACCTTCAACGGCTTGAAGTGGGAAGACATGCCCCGGCTTTGCGAAATCCCCGGGTTTTGAATTCGGGTCAACAATTGCTTGAATTGTTTTCGCTCTATCAAAAGCTGAAATCCCGGTTGTCGTTCCTTTGCGATAATCAACGCTGACAAGAAAAGCGGTTCCGTGCTTTGCTGTGTTGAATTCAACCATCGGTTCAAATTCAAGCTCTCTCGCTCTTTGCTCCGTTATGGCAACGCAAATTAAACCACGACCATATTTAGCCATAAAATTGATCGCTTCCGGTGTAACCTTTTCAGCTGCAATTATGAAATCACCTTCATTCTCTCTATCTTCGTCATCAACAACTATGACCATCTTTCCTTGCTTTATGTCTTCTATCGCTTCTTCTATCGTGTTAAATTTCTCCACAGGCATCATAAATCACCTCCGCAAAGTTATTATTAAAAAAATTTGGGACAGAATGCTCTGTCCCATTTGATTGCTAAAATTGTTAAATCTGGAGCTTTAACTTTGACCTTCACGATTTACAACGGCGATAGCGGCTTTTTCAAATTTAATTTTGACACCGTCATCAACTTCAAGCAGAACAGTTCTATCATCAAGCCCGACAACTTTGCCGTGGATTCCACTTGAAGTTATAACTTTATCTCCTTTTTTGAGGGATTCAATGAGTTTCTGATGTTCCTTCGCTCTTTTTTGCTGTGGTCTTATAATCAAAAAGTAAAAAATCAGAAAAATCGCAACGAACATTATTATCGTGCTTATCAAACTGCTCGTGGCGTCTGGCTGTTGAAACAAAATAAGATACATTTCTCTTTTACCTCCGAGTAAATTTTACTTCTTAATTTTGACTTAAAATAATCAAAGAATTCGTGAATTCAAAATTTCGCTCAAAACATTTTGACTATCTCCGTTTCATACTCCGGGAAATAATGCATGATTTCACGCAGGTCAAAACGCCGTAAAATTGATGTGTTCGGCTCACGATCAAGCAGAAACTCAAACGAAAGATGAACCAGTTTTTCAGCGGTTATTTTTCCATCGGTTAATTTTTTAAAATAATTTTCCTCAACCAGAACAGTATGCGTTGTTTGAGTTTTACCAGAAACTTTAACTTCAAATTCCGCAACTGGAAATGGCTTTAGCTGTTTGACCTCAATGCTGTAAGCCATGGCATTGATTGAAATTTTATTTTAACGCAATGAAAATATATCTTGCAAGGAAAACAAGTGTAAGTGCAATTATGATCCAGTTTATATCCCTGAACCTTCCACTGAATAACTTAACAATTGTATATGATGTGAAACCAAGAGCTATTCCGTCAGCTATGCTGTATGTCAGAGGTATCCCGAGCATCATTATAAAAGCAGGAATTGATTCTGTGTAATCATCCCAGTTTATATTCACAATAGGTTTTACCATCATACTTCCGACTATTATCAAAGCTGGTGCAGTGAGCGGATAAAGAACATATCCCGGGGCAATTTCAACTCCACCTCCAATTAATTTAACAATTGGAAAGAAAAGAAGTGAAATCAAAAAGAAAAAAGCAACAAAAATTGAAGTCAAACCGGTTCTTCCACCGACTGCGACACCGGATGCGCTTTCAATATAAGCTGTCACAGTTGATGTCCCGAGCAAAGCCCCGAATGTTGTCCCGAGTGCATCAGACAAGAGTGCTTTCTCAGCACGAGGTAATTTCCCATCTTTTCCAATAAGACCAGCAGCTTGCCCGACTCCAATCAAAGTTCCAACAGTATCAAAAAGAACCATGTAAAGAAAAACAAGAACAGCAACAAGAAATGAAATGTCAAAAAAATTTGAAAAGTCAAGTTTTAAAAAAGCTGATTCTTTAACCTCCGGAAGTGAAAATATTTTCCCTTCAAACTTTACAACACCTAAAATTACGGCAATTATAGTTGAAAATATAATCCCGATCAAGATTGAACCCCTGACACCACGAGCAAGTAAAATTGATGTGAGGAGAAGTCCAAAGATTGAAATCAAAACTTCCATCCGGTGGATTTCACCAAGTTGAGGTAAATGTGATTCAGGGTTGATCTTGATAATCCCTGCCTGAATGAGACCAATCAATGTGATGAATAAGCCAATTCCCGTTGCGATTGAATTTTTAAGTGAGCCAGGCATTGCATCAATCACCGCTTCTCTCAATCTCACAAGTGAGAGAATGGCAAATAAAACCCCGGATAAAAATACAATAGCGAGTGCAGATTGCCAGGATAGCCCCATACCTTTGACGACGGTATAGGTAAAGAAAAAATTTTGTCCCATTCCCGGTGCCAGAGCAATTGGATAATTTGCAAGCAAAGCCATTATAACAGAACCAATCGCTGAACCAACGCATGTTGCGATAAGCCCGGCTCCAAAATCAATCCCGGCGTGAGATAAAACAACGGGTTGAACGAAAATGATGTAGGACATCGTCATAAAAGTTGTAACACCGGCGATGAACTCAATTTTTACGCTTGTGTTTCTTTTGCTGAGTTCAAAAACTTTCTCAAGAAAATTTTTCATGGGGAAAATTTTTCCAATTGTTTTTTGATTGACAGATAATTTATAATAAAAATTTTCGTTGAAGTCAAATCTTTGAACCTAACACAGGGGAAAGAGCGAGGCAAATTGAAATTAACCTTCCGCAGAAAATTTTGTTTTTTGACTTTATTTTCTGAATTTTTGCTTGATTAAATGAAAAAAATAGAAGGTTAATCTATGGAAAAATTCGTTATAATCGGCGGACAGAAACTTAATGGCAGTGTTGAAATAAGCGGTGCTAAAAATTCTGTCCTTGCACTTATGCCTGCAACTATACTTGCAAGTGGAACATTTAAAATTTACAACACACCCGATTTAAGAGATGTTAGAACGATGAGTCAAGTTCTGCGTGAACTTGGGGTTGATGTGAAATTTGAAAATCATACTTTAACGATTAACACGGAAAACATTTCAAAGTATGAAGCGCCTTATGAACTTGTCAAAAAAATGAGGGCTTCAATTTATGTCCTCGGTCCTCTGGTTGGTAGATTTGGTTATGCTCGTGTTTCTCTTCCCGGTGGTTGTGCTTGGGGTCCAAGACCTGTTGACCTTCATATTGAGGGAATTAAAAAACTTGGTGCTGAAGTTGAGCTTGATGCTGGCTATATTGTCGCAAGGGCAAAGAAATTGCGTGGTGCAAGAATTCATCTTGACAAATCAAGCGTTGGAGCAACGGGAAACATCATGATGGCATCGGTTCTTGCAAGCGGGACAACAATAATTGAAAATGCAGCAAAGGAGCCAGAAATTGTCCAGCTTGGAGAATTTCTCATTTCAATGGGTGCAAGGATAAACGGGCTTGGAACTGATAAAATTGAAATTGAAGGGGTTGATGAACTTCATCCTGCCGATATCGTCACAATTCCGGATAGAATTGAAGCGGGGACGTTTCTTGTGGCAGGAGCAATAACGGGTGGGAGAATTAGAATTGAAAAATGCAATCCTCAACATTTTGAAGCTGTTCTGCTTAAACTTGAAGACGCCGGATGTAATCTAACAATAGGAGACGATTTCGTTGAGATTGAAGGACCTGACGAAATTAAACCCGTTGATGTTACAACCGCAGTTTATCCCGGTTTCCCTACAGATATGCAGGCACAGTGGATAGCACTTATGTCAATTGCAAATGGGACATCGGTTGTAACCGAGACAATTTTCTATGACAGGTTCAAACATGTTCCCGAGCTTGTCCGACTTGGTGCGAACATTGAAGTAAATGAAAATGTCGCTGTTGTTAGAGGCGTGAAAAAGCTCAAAGGTGCGAAGGTTATGTCCACGGATTTGAGAGCGAGCGCTTCGCTTATCCTTGCTGGGCTCGTTGCGGAAGGAAGAACTGAGGTTTTGCGGATTTACCACATTGACAGGGGATATGAAAAAATAGAAGTCAAACTCCAGAAACTCGGCGCACAGATCTGGCGTGAGCAAACCGATGAATTTTAAAAGGAACTTTTAGAAAATTTAAGCGTCATAAAATCAGAAAATGAAAGAGCAACTTGAGACAATTGATGAAAGCGAAATCATCAGGAAAGCAAGAGATGGAGATGAGAAAGCGTTTGAGTTCATTGTCAAAAAGTATCAGAACAGAGTTGCAAACTTGATTTTTAAAATAATTGGAGATTCAAGCGTCGTTGAAGATCTAACGCAGGAGGTGTTTTTAAGAGTTATTGAGTCATTAAGGGAATATAAATTTGGCTCGGCTCTTTACACATGGATTTACAGAATTACCGTTAATATTTGCATTGATGAAATAAGGAAAAGACAGCGTTCAAGAGCATACTCACTTTCGGATGTGTTAAGTCAAAACCCCAGAGCCGAGCCATCTTATTCACCTGTTGAAAAAGTTGTTGAACAAAGAGAATTGAGGGAATTGATTGAAAAGGCGATTTCAAAATTGCCGGTTGAGTATAAAACGGTTATCGTGTTGCGTGAATTTGAGGATTTACCTTATGAAGAAATCGCAAAAATTTTAAAAATAAGCATCGGAACTGTTAAATCAAGAATTTTCAGAGCAAGAAAACTTTTAGCCGAACATTTGAAAGAATACAGGGAGGTTTTAAAATGAGACACGAAAAAATTAAAAAGCTCGTTTCATCTTACATTGACGGTGAACTGAAAAATAATATTGAATTTGTAAGAAAGCACATTGAGACATGCGAAGAATGCTCTTATCTTGTAAAGGTTAGTGAAATTGTCAGAAGAACGATCAAGGATGAAGTGATAGAAGTTTCACCTTATCTTTTGACAAGGTTAAAGGCAAGATATAACGAGAAAAGGGTTCAGCCGGGGGTTTGGGATTATGTTGCTGGCTTTGCTCGTGAACTTGCGATCGTTTTGATTTTGATATTTGCGATATTGATCGGGCTGGAAATAATGTCCGGTGAAAAAAGTTTAAGGATAGACGAAGCGATTTTAAGCGAGATGCCATCGGTTCAAAAAGTAATATCAAGCGGAGAAAATTTATCAAAAGATGATGTCCTTGAGTTAACACTATCAAATGGAGGCAAAAAATGAATAGCAAAACGAAAGCACTTATACTTGTTCTGGGATGCATTTTGATTGGATTTATCCTTGGAGTTGTAATTGATCGTGTTGTGTTCTTGAAAATTTATCACCCGAAAAGATTCGGGATAAAAGAATACAGGAAAGAGATCGTTGAAAGATTAAAATTGAATGAGACACAGCAGGTTAAACTTGATTCAATTTTAAGTTGGTCTCAAAGTGAGTTTAAAAAATTAAGTTCTGAATTTCGCCCTAAACTTGACTCTTTGAGAAATGCCACCAGAGATTCTATAAGAGCAATTTTAAACCCAGATCAACTTAACGAGTTTGAAAAAATGATAAAGGAAATGGAAAAAAATCAGCGGAGGTAAAGAATGAAGAGAAAATTATTCCGAATTTTGATAATAGCGATAATTTTGATCGCAGCTGGATTAGCGGTTGCTTTTTACTTTAACAATAAAAAATCAAATAATTTACAGTTAAAAACAGCAAAGGTTGATGTTGGAGATATTGAGGTCTATGTTACGACGACAGGGACTTTGAATCCCGTCACGCTTGTTCAGGTTGGGACGCAGGTATCAGGGACGATAGCAAAGATTTATGTTGATTTCAACGATGTCGTTAAAAAAGGTCAAATCCTTGCGCAAATTGATTCAACATTTCTTGCTGCACAGGTCAGAGATGCTGAAGCGCAGGTTGAAAGAGCAAAGGCACAGGTCAATCAGGCGCAGCGCGATTTGAACCGAATAAAAGAGCTTTATTCAAAAAATCTTGTATCGCAGGCGGATTACGATCAGGCGCTTACAAATTATGAAACTGCGCTTGCACAGCTAAAATCAGCAGAAGCTCAGCTTGAAAGAGCACGTGTTAATTTGAAGTATTCAACGATTTATTCGCCAATAGATGGAATTGTAATTTCAAGAAATGTTGATGTCGGTCAAACTGTTGCAGCAAGTTTGCAAGCGCCGACACTTTTCACGATAGCAAATGATTTGAGAAAGATGAGAGTTGAAGCAAATGTTGATGAATCAGATATTGGAAAAGTTAAACCCGGACAGATTGTTTTCTTTACCGTTGATGCATATCCGGAGGAAACTTTCACGGGTCGTGTTGCTCAGGTTCGCCTTCAGCCGATAAACATTCAAAATGTGATAAATTACACTGTGATAATTGATGTTGAGAATACACAGTTGAAGTTAAGACCCGGAATGACAGCAAATGTCAGGATTTTGATTGACAAGCGTGAAAATGTGTTGAGGATTCCAAATCAAGCGTTGAGATTTAAACCAGATCCTGAGGATAAACGTTTTGCAAAGGCGATGGAGGAGATGCAAAAGCGTCGTGAAGAATTTATGCGAAGAAGACAACAGGAAGGAGGCGGAACTGGATTTGGCTTTTTCGGTCAAGGACAACCGGGTCAAGGTGGTCAAAGACCTGGAAACAGGGCAACCGTTTGGGTGCTTGATGAAAATAAAAATCCTAAACCTGTATTTGTCAGGTTAGGTATAACCGATGGAAATTACACCGAAGTTGTCGGTGGAAATCTCAAAGAAGGCGACGAAGTGATAACTGGATATGTCTTAACAACTGCAAGTGGAAACAACCCGTCAACACCACAACCATTTCAATTCAGGGGCAGAACACCATTTTAATTTTTAACACCACACCCTCACCGAGACCATAACTATGATTGAAAGGTGAGGGTGTTTTTGTTTTTATTTATATACCACTGAATGAGTTGATTTTTAGCATAACATTTAGCAAGTTTATAAAAAGTAGCTAAAAGCAATGAAAAGGAGCTAAATTGCCATGGCAAAAAATTCCTTGCTCACCCGGAAAAAGCTATTTTTCCAAAAAGTCAATTTAAAAGCTATTTTAGTTTTGTTTTTCTTTATTTTTCTTTTAAACTTTTCACTTGCGCAAGAGGAGGCCCCATTGCTTAGTAAATACTTCAAAAAAACCATCGCATATTACGATAATGCTGTTCTAATTGGCAAAGGTATTCTCAAGAAACCATCTGATGAAAACAGGAGATATCTTTCATATCTGATCTCAAAGCAGATCAACATTCCAAGATTTTACTGGGAAAGTTTGCCAGAACAAACCGTTTTAAAATTTAATGAGGTCTCTTCAAAAACATATAGTTCGCTTGATGAGGTTAATTCAGATGTTGAAAATTACCTCGCACCTGAACTTGTTAAAATACTTGATATAAACAAAGAGATAAGGGCGCTTTCGCTTGTGAGTGAAGCGGAAAGAAATAGTTTTATAGCGACAAAGGCAAAATCTCTTGGAATTTCAGCTGATAAAGTTGAGCGTGTTATGAACTCAGGCTATGTCGTTGTTCCGTTTATTGAAAAATATGTAGTTTCAAGGGATACAATTGTTAAAAAGGTTAAAACAAAAGATAGGGAATATAAAATTAAAGTTCCCGGGATAAAAGTTTTGATGCAAGGGGGCATGGCGTTTTTTAAGGTCAATTTTAAGAATAATGTTTACTCTGTTGAGCCGGTTTATGCTGTCGTTCAAAATAAAGATGTAGCTTCATTTGTTGAGGTAAAGGATAACAATGTCACAGCAGCTGAGGATTCAGCATTTAAACTATGTTCCGTTGCTCTTGTCAATAATTTTGAACTCACAATTAAAAATCTCTTCAAGTTGTCTGCGCCTGTAACCGAAGCCGGTTTCAACAGTATTAGCTTCCCTCTCGGAAGGAGGGAAGGAATCAGAATGGATGAAGGTTTTGATGTTTTTGAATTTGTTCAGGATGTGAAAGGTGATGTCAAGACGAAAAGGGTTGGGTTTGTTCGTATAAATAGCGTTTGGGACAATAGCAGTAGTGCACAGATTATAATCGGCGGTATATTTTCAAACAGAATTGAAAGAGGAATGTTCGTTGAGGAAAGACCCCGGCTTCCAGGTGACATTCTTTTGGGAGGACTGCTTTCAACTGTGAAAATTCAAACAGGAGCTTTCAAACTCAATGAGGGAAGAGTTTCAAATGACACTCTTGATATAAAATCGGTTGGAAATGCGGTTATTTTTAAATTTAACATAAACGCAAACCTGAGCACAACATCTGATCTTAAAGTACCACAACTCTGGATGACTTTGGGCGGTGGGATTGGAGTAATACCACTTGAAGCAAGCTTTTTTGGCGAGAAAGTAGAAAGCGCAACTTTTGCTTCTTTTAACATTGGATTGATGAAAAAGTTTTACTTCAGACGGCTGGCGCTTAACCTTGAATCAGGTGTTTCTATTTCAAATTTCAAGTTTTCAATTGGAAAGAAGAATAATAGTGATATGGTGGAATATGCTTTAAGCCCGAGAAATTGGCTCTGGGGTGGATTTGCTGGAGCTGGGATTGAAATTGTTATAAATCCAGATATAAACATAGGTGGAAAAGTTTTCTATCAACTAAGCCAGAAGACGAATGAGTGGTCGTATTTGAGAAAAGTTGGAGACAAAGGGGAGAGAAGAAAGTTAAATCTCGGTAGTGTTGATTTCACGGGTCTTATGTATCAGGTTTACATTAACATAAGCATAAAAAATTTCGCAAAGGTGAGGAAGTTGAAATAATAGAGAAAACTTGCAAAAATTTTCCTTAATTTTTATATTTAAATTGCGATGCCGAAGTGGCGGAACTGGAAGACGCGCGGGACTCAAAATCCCGTGGGGCTTCAAACCCCGTGTGGGTTCGACTCCCACCTTCGGCACTCCCTCTTTAAAATTTTTTTAACCGTTTATGCAAGATCTTGCTAAGGAAAAAATCTCGTATGCGAAACGACTCCTAAAGAATGCAAAAGAAGAACTGAAAAAGGCAGGCATTGATCATAGGGCTGGAATCTACAAAGATTTAAAATATGTATCAAGTGCAAGTGGAACAGCATATCTTGCTGGGCTTGAGGCATTGAAGGCAATTTTTATCAGGTTCAAACTTGTGGATGAGAAAAGCGCAGTTCAGAAATTGAAAAATGTAAATGCTTATGTTGAACTTTTGAAGAAACTTAACATCGGGAAAGATCGTGATGTTTTGTTGAACTTGTTTGACAATGCTTACATAATTTTGCATATCTCTGGGTATTATCGCGAGCTGAGGGATAAAAAAGCAATAGATAGTGGTTTTGAAAAAGTTGAGAAAATAATTGAGATTGCGGAAAAATATCTCAAAAACGAATCTGATGGAAAATTTAAAAATTAAAACCTATCTTTCATATGGAGACGCTTTATATAATTCCAATTTTACTTTTCAGCGTCGTTGTTCATGAGGTGATGCATGGCTATGTCGCTTTAAAATGCGGTGATCCAACAGCAAAATATATGGGAAGATTAACGCTTAACCCGGTTCCTCATATAGATTTGTTCGGTTCAATTCTTGTTCCGTTATTCTCTCTCCTTATCGCAGGTCGCGTCTTTATAGCATGGGCTAAACCAGTTCCTATAAATCCGTTGAATTTTAAAAATTACAAAAGGGATTCAATTCTTGTATCCGCCGTTGGTCCGGTGTCAAATTTATTTCTCGCCCTTTGTTGTGCTTTCGCGGTGATTGTGCTTTTAAATCTTGAGGGATTTTTTAATTCTTTTAAATCAGAGTTTGTTGGCTTTGCTTATGAGTTTCTAGTTAAAATGTTCTATGGTGGAATTTATCTTAACATCGTCCTTGGTGTTTTTAATCTTATTCCAATTCCTCCGCTTGATGGCTCACATATTCTTGGTTCACTTTTGCCCGATAGATTGAGCGAAAGCTATCGGCAGATTGGATTTTTTGGGATTTTCATTGTGATATTTTTGATGCGTGTCCCTGCTTTTTCACATCTTTTCTTTTCAATAGTTAGAGCGATAGCATCACCGATAGAGTTTTTGATCAATGTTTTTGTTTAACCCACGAGAACACCAGCTATTGTTGCGGTCATAAGATTTGCAAGCGTTCCACCAGCTACTGCTCTTAATCCAAGCCGAGCGAGATCTGCTCTTCTATTTGGAGCCATCGGACTTATTCCGCCGATTTGAATTGCGATTGATGAGAAATTAGCAAATCCACAAAGTGCAAATGTTGTCATAGTGATCGTTTTTTCAAGGACAATTTTATTTTGCGCGATTAATTCTGAAAATTTTAGATAAGCGACAAATTCATTTAGAACGATTTTCGTCCCGAGCAAACTTCCAAAGTTTAAAGCGTCGCTCCATGGAATTCCAATCGCTGCACCCAGATATTGGAGCACAAGCCCAAAGATAAGTTCAAGTTTGAGTGGCATTCCGAATTTTTTAATGAGGAAATCATTGAGTCCACCTATCGTCCCGATTTTTTCAAGTCCCCAGTTTGTCATTGCAATTAAAGCGATAAAAGCAATTAACATCGCGCCGACATTTAAAGCAAGATGAAGACCATTTGAAGCACCTTCGGCAGCAGCTTCAATCACATTTTGTGCTGTTTTTTCAATCTTTACTTTTACAGTTCCTTTTGTAACTGGTTCCTCAGTTTCTGGCCACATAATTTTTGCCACCACAAGCGCAGCTGGTGCAGCCATTACACTTGCCCCGAGAAGTTGTTCCGCGAATTTAACCTGTGCAGTCATTATGTCAAGATTATGCGCTTGAGCAAATGAATATCCAAGCATTTGAACATAAGCAGCCATAACTCCACCTGCAATCGTTGCCATACCACCAACCATCACAGCAAGTAGTTCTGACATCGTCATCATTGCGATAAATGGTCTCACCATAAGAGGTGCTTCGGTTTGTCCGACGAATATATTTGCTGTGCAGGATAAACTTTCAGCTCCACTTGTGCCCATAAGCCGAAGCATAATCCACGCCATCGCTTGAACAACCCTTTGCATAATTCCAAGAAAATATAAAACTGACATAAGAGATGAGAAGAAAATAATCGTTGGCAAAACCTGAAAAGCGAAGAAAAATCCAAGTGAGTTGTTTTGCCCGGGGCTAATCGCAAGATCACCAAAGACAAATTTAGCTCCTTCAATTGTAAAGCCAAGTATCACAACAAACGCTTTGCTTATCCATTCAAACAAAATTTTTGGCCATCCAAGCGGTGTCCAAAGATTTGCAAGTTCCCTTCCCTTTAAAATGAAAACTGCGAAGACAATTTGAATTAAGAGCCCGGATATAACAAGTCGCCAGTTAATTCTTCTTTTGTTGTTTGAGATCAAAAATGCAATTCCAATTATTATAATCATCCCCAGAAGACCATTGAGGAGGGAAAGAATTTTCATCAATTTTCTCCATTTTTTATTTTTTATTCTTCAGGTGGTTCAAAACATCTTCTACATCTTGCTTCGTAAATGTCGGATGCTCCGACGACAATCCTTTCACCAGTTTTTATTTTCCTTTGTGTCTTACTTGCTGGATTGCCACAGACAACACATATTGCGTGTGTTTTGGTTATGTATTCGGCTATTGCAAGTAATTGTGGCATCGGTTCAAACGGTTTGCCCCTGTAATCTTGGTCAAGTCCCGCAACTATAACTCGTTTGCCTTCATTTGCAAGTTGCTCACACACATCAACAAGATCCATATCAAAAAATTGTGCTTCATCAATTCCTACAACCTGTGCATCTTTTGCAAGTTCAAGAATTTGTTTTGCATTGTCAACGACTATTGAGGGGATTGAAATATCGCTGTGGGAAACTATACGATCAACGCTATAACGAGTGTCAATTCTTGGTTTGAAAACGGCTACTTTCAATTTTGCAATTTGCGCCCTTCTTATCCTTCTTATCAATTCCTCTGTTTTTCCGCTGAACATGCTTCCGGCGATTACTTCAATCCAGCCAGTTCCCCGTGTTCCCTGTGGGATTTTTTCAAACTCGGTTATGTCCATTGTCATTTCTCCTTTTTCTTTTTAAGATCGTTTGGAGTAAATGGGAATGGGAGGAGTTCAGAAAGTTTTACAATTTTTTTCTTTCCGAGAGAATTTGTTAAGATAACTTCAAGGTCCCCACCAGCCAGATCCATAAGAACTTGTCTGCAGGCACCGCAGGGAGAGATATAATTTTTTGAGTCAGAAACAATAGCAATTGATTTAAACTTTTTCTTACCCGATGAAATTGCTTTGAAAATCGCAACTCTTTCAGCGCAAATTGTCAATGAGTAAGAACTATTTTCAATATTGCAACCCGTGAAAACATCCCCGTCTTCTGTAAGGATTGCAGCACCGACTCTGAATTTTGAATATGGGGCGTGGGCAAATTCTTTTGCTTCATTTGCAAGTTTAACTAATTCATCTCGTTTCATCAATGTTTTCAATTTAATTTTGGATGCAAGTTAAAATATATTCAAAGTTGCAAATAAAATCAATTAAAAAACCTGCTTTAATGAATTTTGCAATTAATGGAAATTTACAACTTTAAAGTTGCGTTTATAAGCTTTGTTTTAATAAATTCACTTTGATTTTAACTTTATCGCAAAATTCAAAAACAAAAAAGCAAAAAAATGCGAAAAATAACTGTCGCACATAGTCCTGATTCAGATGATGCTTTTATGTTCTATGCTCTTGCGAACAATAAGATTAACACGGGAGATATTGAATTCGTGAATGTTTTGAGCGATATTGAGACGCTAAATCGCAAAGCATTTGAATCCGTTTACGATGTCACTGCAATCTCCTTCCACGCCTATGCTTATATCTCGGACAAATACATCCTTCTTCCATGTGGTGCAAGTATGGGACTTGGTTATGGTCCAATCGTTGTTGCAAAGAAAAAATTTGAGCCGTCCGAATTGAAAAATATAACAATCGGTGTCCCCGGGACATTAACGAGTGCATTTTTGATTCTTAAAATTTTTGAGCCAGATGTTAATTATAAAGTCATTCAGTTTGACAAAATAATTGATGCTGTTTTAAACGGAGAAGTTGAAGCCGGTCTTTTGATACACGAAGGACAACTTACTTATTCAAATTCTGGGCTTGTTAAGATAATTGACTTCGGCAAGTGGTGGTTTGAGCAAACGGGTTTGCCTTTGCCCTTGGGTGGAAATGCAATAAAAAGGGAACTTGGAGAGCAATTGATAAAGCAAGTTGCAAAGTATCTTTACGAGAGCATAAAATACGCGCTTGAAAATAGAAACAAAGCACTTGAATATGCACTTAAATTCGCACGGGGTATGGATGATAAACTTGCTGATAAATTTGTAGGAATGTATGTCAATGAACTTACGCTTGATTATGGGAAAGAGGGAAGAAAAGCAGTGCAATTGTTCCTTGATCTGGGATATGAAAAAGGATTAATACCTAACAAAGTCAAAGTTGAATTTGCAGAATATTGATTTTAAACAAAGCAAAAATCAATATGATTGAAAAACTTCTCAAATTGAAAGAGAAAAATCCGAAGTTAATCATCGGCTTAATGTCGGGGACATCAGCAGATGGTGTTGATGTCGCTGTTGTGAGAGTTTTTAACAGTGGAACAGATACAAAGGTTGAAACGGTTGGATGGAAGACATTTGAGTTTGAAGAAGGATTGAAGAAAATGATTTTAAAAAATTCACAGCCCGAGACGAGCAGAGTTGATGAGATCTGCAGGTTAAATTTTCTGCTTGCGCAAATTTATGTTGACTCAATTTTTAAAACACTTGATGAATTTGGAATTAAACCGTCGGAGGTTGATTTAATTGGTTCGCACGGTCAGACAATTCAACATCTCCCAGGTGAGGTTGAAATGTTTGGGTACAAAGTTAAGGCGACGCTTCAAATAGGTGATCCCGGGGTTATCGCAAAACTTTCGGGGATACCAACTGTTGGAAATTTTAGAGTTGGTGATGTCGCCCTCGGTGGGGAAGGAGCACCGCTTGTTCCGTATTTTGATTATCTTGTTTTCAGATCAAACAAGTTAAATAGATTAGTTCTTAACATAGGTGGAATTGCAAATTTTACAATCCTGAAAAAAAATTGTGATGTTGAAGATGTTTTCGCCTTTGATACGGGACCAGGGAATATGGTTGTTGATTCACTTGTAAAATTGTTTTTTAATAAAGAGTTTGATGAAGACGGAAAAATTGCGGAAAAAGGAAAAGTTTCAAATGATCTACTCCAAAAAATGGCACAACATCCGTTTATTGCTAAAAAACCTCCGAAATCAACCGGGAGGGAAGAATTCGGTTCCAATTTCGTGGCTCAAATTTTAAAGTGGGCTGAGGAACTTTCTTTAACCCCTGAAGACATCGTATCAACCGCAACCGAATTCACGGTTTATGCTATTTATAAAAACTACGAAAATTTTGTTAAGCCAGATGTTGAAATTGATGAGGTAATTGTAAGCGGTGGTGGAGCAAGAAATAAGTTTATGGTCAAAGCACTTGAAAGATATTTCAATGTCCCGATTAAACTTACAGATGAATTTGGAATTTCTTCCGATGCGAAAGAAGCAATTTGTTTCGCTGTCCTGGCGAATGAAACTATCTCAGGGAATCCAGCAAATATAAAATCCGTCACAGGCGCAAAAGATAGAACTATACTCGGTGGAATTTATTTTTAAAAGTTTAACTCCGAAAATTTTTTCTTTCCTTTGATGAAATGTTCAATGACTATGCTTCCTTTAAAAATTAATTCGTTGTTAATTTTTTTTCGCTTTATCTTTTTTCTGTTTTCAATTCTTTTGCGAATCCATTTCGGCTGACCGAAAAGGAAAGCTATATGCGCTTTTATAACCGCTAAAAAATCGCCGAACTTCCCCTGTAAAAGAAATAAAATCGCAGAGAGAAAATCAAAGAACATACGGATTGGAATTATGAACAAAGCATTTAAGGTGTCAAGATTTTTCTCAAGCATGATTAAACTATTTCTGTAGTTTAGAAAAGTTTTCCATGGGTTTGTTTTAGGTAGAGTTCCACCGCCTACATGATAGACGACGCTTTGTGGTATGCAGAAAATTTTATAGCCGTATAAATTTGCTCTCCAGCACCAGTCAATCTCTTCCATGTGTGCGAAAAAATCCTCATCAAGGAGACCAATTTCATCAAAAAGTTTTTTCCTCACAACCATACAAGCCCCGGTTGCCCAGAAAACCTGTTTTATCTCGTCATATTGTCCGCGGTCTTCTTCACAGTGTGAAAAAATTCTACCACGACAAAATGGGTATCCAAGTATATCAATAAAACCACCGCAAGCCCCGGCGTATTCAAACCTGTTTCTCTCAAAGAAAGATAAAATTTTCGGCTGGCAAGCGAAGACATCTTGATTTTGTTCCATAAAATTTATAATTGGAGTGAGCCAGTTTGGTGGGACCTCTATATCAGAATTGAGAAGGACGATATAATCACCATCTGCAAATTTGAATGAACGATTATATCCACCGCAGAAGCCATAATTTTTGTCAAATTGAACAAGTTTGACATCGTGGAAATTGTTTTTTACAAATTCAACGCTTCCATCTTTTGAGCCGTTGTCTGCGACAATTACTTCAAAATTTGGATAATCAGTGCGAATTACAGATGGAAGGAAATTTTCAAGAAATTTTTTCGTGTTCCAGTTGAGTATAATTATGCTAACTTTTGGATAATCCATCAGGTGAATTTTTTAATAAAATTTAAATTATGTGAAGCCCAAAATCAAAATTGAGTGCATATCTCAAAAACTTGATTTTTTCCGAAAAGATTTTATATTTATTACCAAAGAAATTGACCGAAAGCATGAAAAGGACAAGGAAAAACATATTTGAGCTTTTCAAAAGTAACATCATAAGTCCACTAAAATTGGAGGGAACTTAGCGGAGATGGAGAAGGCGGTTTCATCTACTGAGAAAGCCCTGATTGAGATTCAGGGCGTAAGCAAATCCTTTGGTAATGTTAAAGTTCTTAACAATATCTTCCTTGCCATAAATAAAGGGGAATTTTTCTCGCTCCTTGGTCCAAGCGGATGCGGTAAAACGACGCTTTTGAGAATTATAGCCGGATTTGAAGGACCAGATTCAGGTAAAGTTATAATTGATGGTGTTGATTATACCAATGTCCCGCCTTATAAAAGACCTGTTAATATGGTCTTCCAGAATTACGCTCTCTTTCCGCATCTCAATGTTTTTGAAAATGTCGCATTTGGATTGAAATATCAAAATTTGAGCAAGTCAGAAATAAGAAAAAAAGTTTTTGAAGCGCTTGAACTTGTTCAATTATCCGGATTTGAAAACAGGAAACCGTCTGAATTAAGCGGTGGACAGAAGCAAAGGGTCGCACTTGCAAGAGCACTTGTCCTGAAACCGAAAGTTTTGCTCCTTGATGAACCTCTCAACGCACTTGACCCGAAACTTAGAAAAGAAATGCAAATTGAACTTAAAAAATTGCAACACAACATCGGGATAACATTTATCTTTGTCACGCATGACCAGGAGGAGGCACTTTCAATTTCAGATAGGATCGCGGTCATAAACGCCGGGCAGATTGAACAGGTCGGGACATCTTACGAGATATTTGAGAGACCGCGAACTGAATTTGTTGCTAATTTTATGGGGGCAAAAAATTTATTCAACGGAATTTTGCATCGTTTAAGCAAACATATTTTTGAAGTTGAACTTCCAAATCTTGTTAAGTTCAAAATCTCTGTAAACGATGAGAAGATAAAGTCAATTTCAGATGAATTCAAATTTATTGTAAGACCTGAGAAGATTTTGATAAGAAGAACGCCTGTAAAAAATTCCTCTTTTGTTTCAGTTCCAGCTGTTGTTGAATCAAAACTTTATTACGGTGCGTCAACGAGCTGGATTTTGAGGGCGAATGGATTTTTGATCTTCGTTGAGGAGCAAAATAGAGATGCAGGAGCAAGGGAGAATTTCTATCCGGGTGAAAAAGTTTACGCTGTCTGGGAGAAAAGAAACATAGTTTTTCTTGAAGCAAGGTGAAAGGGAGAATTTACTGGTTGTTTCTTGTTCCATCGGTTTTAGTTCTTATTGTGTTTTTTCTTTTTCCGCTTTTGATAATGTTTTATTATAGTTTTCTTCAGCGTGGGGTCTATGGCGGTTTTGAACCAATTGAAAATTTAAAAGAATATATTTTAAACTTTCTCTGGTTGAAAAATTATATCCGTGTTTTTGACCCACTTTACATTCCAATTTACCTTCGCTCAATTTACATCGCTTTTTTAACTACATTGATCTGTCTTTTTCTCGGATATCCCGTTGCTTATTACATCGCCTTTAAAGTCAAGCCGGAGAGAAAAATTTTATACCTGTTTTTTATCATCGTCCCTTTATGGACAAGTTTTTTGATAAGGACATACGCATGGATTTTGATTTTAAGGGATGAAGGTTTGGTGAATTTATTTTTGATGAAAATTGGGTTGATAAATAAACCTTTGCCTTTGCTTTATAATGAGTTTTCGGTTTTGCTTGGTCTTGTTTATGGAGAATTACCTTTTATGATTTTGCCAATTTATGCGTCGCTTGAAAGAATTGATATAAGTTTAATTGAGGCATCAAAAGATCTCGGAGCAGATGAGTTTGGAACATTGAAGCGTGTGATTCTGCCGTTGACATTGCCTGGAATAATCGTTGGAGTTGTGATAGTTTTTATTCCGACGCTTGGCTCATTTATCGTATCTGATTTGCTCGGTGGGGCAAAGAGTATGCTTGTTGGGAATTTGATACAGAATCAATTTATGATCGCACGGGATAAGCCGTTTGGCTCTGCGATTGCTTTTGTGTTAAGCGCTTTTGTCCTTTTATTGCTCTATATTTACAGGAAATTTTCCGGCGGGAAATTTGAGGTTTTATGAAGTCATTCAATCGTGAAATAATATTCTTCTGTTACAGGGTTTGTGAGTATTTTCTTACAAATTTCATCTACAATCTGGTGTGCTTTTTCTCTGTCGTCAGTATTTAAGGTGATTTCAAAAAACTTTCCAGATCTTAAATTTTCAATCCCCTTATATCCAAGTGTTTCAAGCGCATGCTGAATTGTTTTGCCCTGTGGGTCAAGGATTGTGTCTTTTAACTTTACAACTATTTTTGCTTTAAGCATTTTCAAAAATCGTCAGTTAGTGAGTCCTCCTGTTCTTCATGTGAATAACTTGTTGTCCCTGCAAGACCGAAAACTGGCTTAAATGTGTTGATAAGTGATCTTATCGCCCCAAACAGGATGAAGATAACAAACCACGGGAAAATTATTTTGCCTCTTGTGATAATTGCGAGGACAAGACCCAAGTAAAAGTAGAAAAATTTTATTGGCGCTTGTTTTATTGATTTTATAGAAAGTTTCGGAATCGTGTCGTATTTAATTGAGCTAACCATAAGAAGTGAAAGTGCGATAACCATCGGGATCATGGCGTATTTTTCAAGATTTGTCATCCCGCTTTCTCTGTTATAAAATAAAATTATGTAAGATGCGACTGTTGAAGCGGAGGATGGGATTGGGAGACCTTTGAAGAATTCTTTGTCAAATCCGACAAGTTCAACATTAAATCTCGCAAGACGCATCGCACCAAAAATCATTAGAAGTGAGCTTAAGAAAATTCCAATTTCTCCGAATTCATGGAAATAAAATTTATAAACAAGGATTGAAGGTGCAACGCCGAAAGAGATTACATCTGCAAGCGAGTCAAGTTCAACTCCAAATTCGCTTGCTGATTTTGTCAATCTTGCCATCGCCCCATCAAGTGAGTCAAATATCGCAGCGATGATGATAAACCATGCGGATTGAATATATGCCTCATTTATTGCGTTTAAAATTGCAAGAAATCCAGAAAACATGTTTAAAACCGTGAATAAACTTGGCACAAATATAAACTTATTTCTTCGCATCTAATCTCACCTCTTAATTTTTGCAATTATTGTTTCTCCTGCTTTTACTTTTTGACCTTCAGAGACGAGAAGCTCAATTTTATCTTTTGGCATTATCACATCAACCCTTGACCCGAATTTTATCATTCCATATCTTTGACCTGCCTTTACTTTATTACCTTTTTCAAGCTCGCAGACAATTCTTCTTGCAATGAAGCCGGCAATCTGTTTGACCATAATTTTTAATCCGTCTTCCGTCTCTATTCCGATTATCTTTCTTTCGTTATTTTCGGAAGATTTTTCGTCAAAAGCAACTATATATTTGCCCGGGACATATTTTAAAAATTTTATCTCGCCACTTATCGGTATTCTATTTACATGGACATTCAAGGGTGACATAAAGATGCTAACTTGAATTGCATTGTCAAAGATAAATTCATTCTCAAAAAATTCGCGAATAAGAAAAACTTTTCCATCAGCAGGTGAAATTATCAAGTCATTACCATCAGGTGTTTTCCGTTCGGGGTCTCTGAAAAAGAAAAGCGTAAAGGCAATTAAAAGTACAGAAAGAAAAATTATCGGAAACTTTATGAAAACAGGTTTAATGAAAGAAGATACAATTATCAAAAGCAAGGAGACACTGACAATCCAGATTACAGTTGAAATCCCATACTTTGCTATCAATCTAAAATTCCCCATTAGATTGAGATACGCCTTAAAATTTCAGAATAACTTTCTCGTATATTTCCCAGATTCAGGCGAACTCTTTCAAAATCAAGTGGTTCATCCGTTTCCATATCCCATATTCTGCAGGTTCGTGGAGATATTTCATCTCCAAGCACGATGTCATCACCGAGGACGCCAAACTCAAACCTTGCATCAACGAATTTAAGATTTCTTCGCTCAAAGAAGGAACGCAAGATAGCATTGATTTTTGATGCGGTTCTTGTCATTACGGCGATTTCTTCCGGCGTTGATATGTGAAGTGCGTATATGTGATATTCGTTCACAAATGGATACTGGGATGTGTTATTTTTATAATAAAGTTCTATCACAGGTTGATCAAGGACAGTTCCTTTCGGTATTCCAAATCTATCGCAAAAGTTTCCAGCGGCTATATTTCGCACTACGACCTTTATCGGGATCATGTTAAGTTTTCTCACGAGCATAGAGTTTTCATCAATTGGTTTGATGTAATGTGTCAGGATGTTGAAATCACGCAGAAACTCAAACAAGATTGTTGATATTTTGTTTCTCAGCTCACCATGTCCTTTCATTTTGAATACGGTTCCGTTTCTCAGAACTATTGTATCTTTGAATTTCATTATCAAGCAGTTTTCTTCTTCGGATGTGTAAAATTTTTTATTGTTTCCTTCAAAAACCAGTTCAGGGGTGAAGACCTGGATTTTGTTTCTTTTGAACATATTTGCTTTTGGCTTTAAAATTTTATCAAGATAATGATAAAAAAAAAGCTGTTAAAAAACAAGTTGGTGTGGTTGTTTCTTTCTTCGTGTTTTTTTAAATTTAAATACAAGATGGAGGGGTGCCGGAGTGGATGATCGGGGCGGTCTCGAAAACCGCTATCCCGCTAAAAGCGGGATCGTGGGTTCGAATCCCACCCCCTCCGCCATAAAAAATCCACACTCTGACGATTCAAAATGATAAGGAACTCAACTGGCTTGACTTTTTGTCTTTTTTGCTGTATTATTTGGATGATAAATATGCGACAGATGTGAGGTGTTGAAAAAATAATACTCCAAAAGGTCTCTAATAAAGATGCCTATCTCTGCGGGTGAATTTAAAAAACCATAAGATCAATGATAGAAAATGAAAGTGAAGGACTACGAAAACAGAAGTTATCTTTCGGCGACAGAAGCAGCCAAATTTCTGGGTATTTCTGTTAAAGAACTCCATAATCTTGTGGATAACAACGTCATCAAAGCCAAAATTGCAGCAAGCGGGCAAATGCGATTTGATTTGAAAGAATTAAAAAAGTATGCAAAAAACCTCAAACTCATAAGTAAGACAAAAACGATAAACATTGACGAGGTAAATGTCGTGGAGATAAATGGAACAATACAGAAAATTTTTGTCAAAAACTCTATGAAGATGAATGATTTGCCCGATGATAGCATACACCTGATGATTACCTCACCACCTTATTTTAATGCGAAAATGTATTCCAGAGAACCTATTGAAGGGGATCTTGGAAACATTCACGATATTGACGAATGGTTTGAAAAAATAAGCGAAGTTTGGAAAGAAGTTTATAGGGTTTTACAGCCCGGTAGAAAGGCGTTTATAAATATAATGAACCTTCCCATAAGAATGGAGAATGGGGGATTTAGAACTTTGAATCTGGTTGGCAGGACAATTGATATTTGCGAGAAGATAGGATTTATTTTTAAGCGGGATATTGTCTGGCACAAAACAAACGGGGTAAGAGCTCACTTCGGGACATACCCGTATCCGGGCGGAATTTTGATAAACAATATGCACGAATTTATTCTGGAATTTGAAAAACCCGAAAGGAAGGGGTTTAACAAATACGCACATTTAACAGAGGAACAAAAAGAACAATCTAAATTAGATAAAGAATTTTGGTTGTCAATAAAAAAGAGCGATGTTTGGGTTATGAAACCGCAGGGGAGTGGCGATAGGAGAAGCCATGTTGCCCCTTTCCCTTATGAATTGCCTTATAGATTAATAAAAGCATTCAGTTATGTTGGCGAAACTGTTCTTGACCCTTTTGTCGGTTCTGGAACCACACTCTTGGCGTGTGCCGATTTGAAACGCAATGGAATAGGGTATGAGATAAACCCGGAGATAGCTTTTGATGCAATAAAAACTTTGGAAAATTATCAAACTAAATTATGGTGAAGTGAAAATTTGAAATCAGATGTAAAAACAATATATGCTCAGTCAAGTGATATAAAGTCGCGCACATATCTTGAGTATCGCAAGGATATGAAAAAGAAAGCAATTGCTGAGTTAGAGATATTAGAATGGTTGGAGGATAAAGTAAAAGAATTGTATCCAGGGAAAAAGATAAAGGTATATAAATCTGGAGGAGATAAATTTTTGTGGTTTTTAAGAAAAGGAGGGGTCTCAAGAGAGCCAGATTTTATTGCTGAAATAGACAATAGAAAGATAGAAATTGAATTTCAATATGCTGAGAAAGAGAATTTAAGATTTTATGATTTCAAAGTATCAAAAGTTGTTAAAAACGGCAAGCCTATCAAAGATAAATTTTTTGTATACATTCACAAACCTCTATTGAAGTATGCGATATTCAAGCCAAAATGGATTATGGAAAACGGTGAATATGGAGTAGTGGAAGCATGGCGAAGTTATGCTTTTAGAGTTCCTAAAGAAAAGTTTGAGAAATTACTTAAACCAGACCATGACTTAAAAGATCTTTGCCAGAGAATAGACACTAAAGTTTTCATCCTCAATTTTCAACATTCTTTGATAGATATAAACAAGGATAAACTTTCGTATCTACTTCAAGGTGTAATTGATGAAAACAAAATTATAAAAATAATCCCTAAAGATCTTGACAGTTACGCTTTATTTTCAATTAATCTTTTGGAGGATTTGATTCAGGATATGATTTACT
>CAZQJI010000028.1:0-20361 GCA_964593475.1 uncultured Bacteroidota bacterium
TCCATGTTCAATAGATGCAACCCCGGCGTTTATCGCCTTTTGAGCTGCTACAGATGAGTAGCAATGAGCTGCAACTTTTACATTCATTTTTTTTGCTTCTTCAACGATCGCTTTTAATTCATCATCTGAAAAAGTCAAATACCAGGTGAGTGAGTCGGCTACTTCACCCCGCCTTCTTCTTGAATCGGCGTAAATTTTTATCCAGTCAGCTCCATATTTTATCTGCTCTCTTACTGCTTTCCTTGCCTCGTCAACACCATCAACGAGTTGAGCACCGGTTGGAACTTGAATTTCCCAGGAATAACCCATAAGTGCGTATCCGCCGGTTACAGATAGAGCTCGCGTTGAGACCTGCATTCTCGGTCCGGGGATAAATCCTTGATTTATTGCTGTTTTAAGGTCAACATCGGCGTATCCGGCTCCCTCGGTTTCAAGATCGCGAATCGTTGTGAATCCAGCTTCAAGAGTTTGTTTTGCGTGAACAACCGCTCTTATGGTTCTATATGGTATTGACTCTTTTAAAAGCTGGGAATCATAATCGCCCTCGTGAAGGAATAGATGAACATGCGCGTCAATTAATCCCGGCAGGACGGTCATATCTGATAGGTCAATTATTTGTGCGTTTCTTGGAATTTCAAAGTTCCCAACTTTTTCAATTTTGTTATCTTTGATCAGGATTAAAACATTTTTCTTTATGCTATCACTTTTCCCGTCAATTAAAGCACCGCATTTTATCACTGTAAACTTTTCCTGGGATACGGCGATGAAGAGAGGGATTAAGAGGATAAGGATAATTTTTTTCATTTTTGATTTTGCTTTTGTTTTTAAAACTCAAAGAGAAATATAAATTTTATGTGCGAGAATTTCAAGATTGATGATTTTGTTTTGCGGGAAAGCGAGAGCGTTCCTGCGGGAATTTGTTTCAGTTGAAAATTTGTCTTTTCTTTATTAAATTTATAACGTCGTATGATTTCAGGTTCTTTGTTTCACTGGGGCGTCGCCAAGCGGTAAGGCAGCGGTCTTTGGAGCCGCCATTCGGAGGTTCGAATCCTCCCGCCCCAGCAATGATTTTTTTGGTAAATTTGTTAGATTTTTTTATCTTTGTCATTGACTTTTGAAGCGATGGAAAAGTAACAAATAGAATGAATGAGTCAGCTTAAGATTTTTTCTGGAAGGTCAAGTAGAGAGCTTGCGGAGAAAATAGCGGAGGAGATAGGAGAACCGCTTGGTGATTGTGAGATAAGAAATTTTAGCGACGGCGAAATTTGGGTTAAGTATCTTGAGAATATTCGCGGTAACGATGTATTTATAATCCAATCAACCTTCCCACCATCAGATAATCTGATGGAACTTTTAATAATGATTGATGCTGCGAAAAGGGCATCAGCGCGCAGAATTACTGCCGTTATCCCATATTTTGGTTATGCAAGACAGGATAGAAAAGATCAACCGCGTGTGCCGATAACCTCAAAGCTTGTTGCAAATTTGATAACTGTTGCTGGAGCTGATAGAGTTTTAACCATGGATTTACATGCACCGCAAATCCAGGGTTTCTTTGATATACCGTTTGATCATCTTTATTCAGCTGTTGTGCTTGTTCCGGCTATCAGGGAGATGCTCGGCTCGGAGGAATTTGTAGTGGTTTCACCTGATATCGGAGGTGTGAAGTTTGCACGTGGATATGCGAAGAGATTAAATGCAGAACTTGTTTTAATTGATAAAAGAAGATTGCGTGCGAATGAATCTGAAGTTGTAAATGTTGTGGGCGATGTTAGAAATAAAACAGTTGTGATAGTTGACGATATAATTGACACAGCTGGAACATTTATAAATGCAGCAAATGCTTTGATTGAAAGAGGAGCGAGGAGAATTTTTGGGGCATGCACCCATCCCATTTTATCAGGAAATGCGGTTGAGAAAATTGAAAATGCACCGGTAGAAAAAATTTTGGTCACAGACACCGTGCCTTTGCGAAAGAATACGCCAAAAGTTGAAGTTAGATCAGTAGCCAGAATCTTTGCAGAAGCTATAAAAAGAATTCATTGCAATGAATCGTTAAGTGTTTTGTTTGAAATTGAAAACTAATTTTTCGGGATTTGGATTATGACCGAGATAATTTTAAATGCAGAGGTAAGGAAAACCGGAAAAAGCGCCTCTAATCAGTTGCGACGCTCTGGAAGAATTCCAGGCATTTACTATGCTCCAGGAGATGAACCACTTCCGATAGCAGTTAAGGAATCCGAGCTTAAAAATCTAATTTATACAACCGAAACACACATAATTCGGCTTAAACTTGGCGATGGAAAAGAATTTCAATGTATCTTGAAAGATGTGGAATTTGATCCGGTTACGGATAAACCAATTCATTTTGACCTTTATGGTTTGAAAGCTGGTGCAACTGTTACGCTTGAAGTTCCGATTGTTCTCGTTGGAAAAGCTCCCGGAGTTGAAAAAGGTGGAATTATTGAACATTTACTCCACACAGTTGAAGTTGAATGTCCGAGCAATGCCATACCTGAACATATTGAAGTTGATATAAGCAATCTTGATATCGGTGATTCAATCCATGTTAAGGATTTAAATATACCCAATGTCAAAATACTTGAAAATGAACTTGCTGTTATAGTTGCGGTTGTCCCACCAAGAGGTGGTGAAGAAGCAAAAGTAGAGGCAAAACCTGAAGAAGGACAACAGCCCTCAGCTCCATCTCAAACTGAGAAACAGCAATAGCAAAAGTAGTTCTTTTTAAAATATATGATTGCTATATTTGGACTTGGAAACCCCGGAAGGGAGTATGAGATGACAAGACACAATGTTGGATTTATGGTTGTTGATGTGTTGGCTGAAAGATTGAATCTTGATTTTAAACCCGGTAAAGGTGATTACCTGATTGCTCCGGGGAAGTACAAAGGTAGAGAAATTTTGATTGTTAAGCCGTTGACTTATATGAACAATAGTGGAATTGCTGTGAAGGATGTGGTTGAGAGATTTGAAGTTGAAATCAAAGATATTCTGGTTGTGTGTGATGATTTGAATTTACCGCTTGGAGTGATAAGGATAAGACCGAAGGGAAGCGATGGTGGACATAATGGGCTTTATTCAATCATATATCATTTGAAAACGATGGAATTTCCACGCTTGAGGTGTGGAATTGGAAACCCGGAGAAGATGAAAAACATGGTTGATTTTGTTCTATCAAAATTTGATAGCGACGAAATTGAAGTTTTGAATGAAATGATAGCCAATGCGGTTGATGCGACGCTTTGTTTCATCTCCGATGGTGTTGTAAGCGCTATGAACAAATTTAACAAAAAAGTTAAACCGAAAAATCAAACTCCATGATCCGGGCTTTGTTCCCGGGTCCGAAAATTTTTAAAAACAAAAAGACCAAATGGAGGTAACTTAATGGCGAGAAAAATTCCGAAGAACATGCTCTCAAGAAGATGGTATGAGACGACATTTTTAATCAACGCTTCACTTGATGATCCGATAATTGAGCAGATCATCAAAAAATACGAGAACTTTATCAAGGAACGAGGTGGAGAGATAATTTTAATGGAGCGCTGGGGAAGGAGAAGATTGGCGTATCCTATAAATAAGAAGAACAGCGCTTTTTATGTTTATTTTGAATATTTTGCACCGCCGACGATAGTGAGCGAACTTGAAAGGGCTTTTCAACTTGATGAAAACATAATGAGATACCTAACCGTTGTTGTCACGAAGAAAGCTCTTAAAGCAAAAGAGCAAGAGAAAAGACGTGGCAGGATAACAATTGAACATCTTGGGCTTGGAAATGTTGAATCTGTCGCTCAAGCTGAGGAGGAGACATTTGAAGATGAAGAGGATGAGGAACAATAGAGTTTCCTTTTTTTGAAAAAATATGTTAAAACTTAAATGAGGAGGGAACGATCTATGGCAAAAGAACTTAAAATGCCTGAACTGAACAGCGTTGTCATTGTTGGCAATTTAACAAAGGATCCGGTGTTTCGCCAGACGACGAAGGGAACACCGGTTGTTAATTTCACCATCGCATCAAATCGTAGATTCCGTGATAGCAAGAGACAATGGAAAGAGGATGTATGTTTTGTTGGTGTAGTTGCGTGGAACAAGCTTGCGGAGTCATGCAGAGGAAGATTGAAAAAGTCAAGCGCTGTTCTTGTTGAAGGAGAATTGCAAAGCAGAAATTTGAAAACAGCTGATGGGAGGACAAGAACAGTTGTTGAAATTAAGGCAAGGAGAATTCAATTCCTTGACAGAAGAGCGCCTGTTTCGGGAAATAACGAAGGACAATCTCAATCTTCTTCTTCCCAGAGCCAGCAATCTGATGCTTTAAACAAATATCTTTCAAACGAAGGACCAAAAATTTAACAAAAATAAATTAACTTAAAACGAGCTATGGTTGAGAACAGCGATGAAAAAGTATTGCGGTTGAGAAAGAAAAAAATCTGTAGATTTTGTGAAGCGGGTGAGATATACATTGATTATAAAGATGAGAAAAAGCTTGGCAAATTTTTGACAGAGCAAGGTAAGATAATTCCGAGAAGAGTCAGCGGAAACTGTGCAATGCATCAGCGCCAGCTCACGAAAGCAATTAAAAGAGCAAGGCATCTTGCGTTACTGCCATTTGTGGCTGAAGCTGTGAAGTAATCATTTGATTAAAACTTAATGGAGAGAAATTAAGATGAAAGTTATACTGCGTCAAGATTTTGAAAATCTCGGAAAATTTGGCGATATAGTTGATGTGAAGGATGGCTATGCAAGAAATTTTTTAATTCCAAGGAAAATAGCTCTTCCGGCAACACCTGGAAATATAAGGATGATTGAGACGGAGAAAAAACAAAAAGCTTTTAAGCTTGAAAGAGAACGACTTTCGGCTTTGAACCTTGCAGAGAAGCTTTCTAATCTTGAAATCACAATTCCAATGAGAGCTGGTGAAAATGAGCGTTTGTTTGGTTCTGTGACAGCACAGATGATTTCAAATGAACTTTCAAAACTTGGCTTTGAAATTGACAGGAAAAAAATTATGCTTGACGAACCGATAAAGATGCTCGGAAGTTATGAGATCCCGATAAAACTTCATTCCGATGTAAGTGTAAAAATCAAAGTTAATGTCGTTCAATCTGAGGAGAAAGAAGAAGGTAAAAAGGATTGAAATTTTTCGCCCCCGGCAAAAGGTCGGGGGTTTTTTATCAATTTAAAATTACATCTGGAAAATTGAAATGGAAAGCGTAGGTTTATTTACGGCGTTTTTGTTTGGGATTTTATCGTTTCTCTCGCCCTGTGTTTTACCACTTGTACCGGGGTATATTTCCTTTATCTCTGGATTGTCATTTGAAGAATTGAGAGATGTGACAGGTGCAAGAAAATTTTTGATAAAGACATTGTTAAGTTCTTTGTTTTTTGTTCTCGGTTTTTCAATTGTTTTTGTCGCGCTTGGTGCGTCTGCAACTGCGATCGGGAAATTTCTTTCCGATAATATGAATGTGATCACAAAAGTTGCTGGTGTTGTAATAGTTTTGTTTGGCTTGCATATGACCGGGATTTTGAAGATAAAATTTTTGAATTACGAAGCGAAATTGAAAACCTCAGGGAAACCACTTGGCTTGCTCAGTGCTTTTATAATTGGTTTCGCATTTGCTTTTGGATGGACACCCTGCATTGGACCTGTTCTTGCGACAATACTTGTTCTCGCTTCACAGCAGGAAACAGTCAAGCAGGGAATTTTGCTCCTTTCGGTTTATTCTCTTGGGCTTGGAATACCGTTTATTTTGACAAGTTTAAGCATCAATTTCTTCTTCAAATGGTTTTCAAAGGTGAGAAGATATTTGAACATTGTTGAGATAGTGAGCGGTGTGATTTTAATTTTGCTTGGTGTGTTAATTTTTACGAACACGCTTGGCATTGTTTCTTCTTACATAATGAAGATGTTTCCATTTTTGAGTAAATTTTCATAAAAACAAAAAGAACATTAAAAAATGTCGGTAAATGGAAAATTAAATGATGTTGTCGTCAGAATAGGTGGGGAAGGTGGAGAAGGTGTGATGAGCGCAGGAGAGATATTGACTTATTCAGCTGCGAGATCAAATTATCGCGTTTTTACATTTAGAACCTTCCCTGCTGAGATAAAGGGTGGGCTTGCTATGTATCAATTTCGTGTAAGCCCGCGTGACATTTACTCAATGGGGGATAAACTGCACATTTTGATGGCTTTCAATCAAGAAGCATTTGACAATTATGCTGGTGTGCTTGCTGATGATGGAGTTTTATTCTACGATCCCGCTGAGTGTAAACCCCCTGAGAGCTTCGCAAAGAAAAAGTATGAAGTTCCACTCAAAGAGCTTGCAATGTCAGCGGGAACTCACCTTGCGAAGAATATGGTTGCAACGGGATTTTTAACCGCTGTTCTTGGAATCCCACCAGAAAAATCGGAATATCAAATTGTTGATAAATTCAAACGCAAAGGTGAGAAAATACTTGAACAAAACTTAACAGCATTCAGAAGCGGGATTGAATATGCACAAAAATATCTTGCCGAACTGGGGAGATTTCGCCTTGGTGAACCGGAAGGTAAAGATAATCGCGTAATTTTATCAGGGAATCAAGCCATAGGTTTCGGGGCAATAGCAGCGGGTTGCAAAGTTGCTGTTGGCTATCCAATTACGCCAGCTTCCCCGGTGCTTGAGTTTCTGGCAAGATATTTACCGAGATTCGGTGGAAAGGTGATTCAAAACGAGGATGAAATTTCAGCTCTTGCGACTTGTGTCGGTGCTTCTTACGCTGGGGCGAAAGTTATAACACCGACATCTGGACCAGGGCTTGCGCTTATGACGGAACTTATAACCTATGCATCAATGGCTGAACTTCCTGTCGTCATAGTTGATGTGCAACGCGCAGGTCCATCAACGGGAATGCCAAGCAAAACTGAGCAGACAGATCTCTATCATGTTGTGTTTGGTGGTCCGGGTGAGGCGCCGAGAATAGTTGTTGCACCGGCAAATGTGAGCGATTGTTTCTATCAGACGATAAGAGCTTTCAACCTTGCGGAAGAATATCAGATGCCCGTGATTATACTTTCAGATCAAGTCCTTGCTTATCAAACAGAGGCAATTCCAAAACCAGATCTTAATTCAATTCAAATTATCAACCGACTTGAACCTGATTATGAAAGCAGGGATTCATACCTTCGCTATAAGATAACTGAAACCGGACTTGCGCCGATTGCAATACCCGGACATCCGGGATTTGAGTATATTGCCCCCGGGCTTGAACACAATGAGCGTGGAAATCCGAACTACACTCCGAAGGTTCACACAGAGATGCAGAAGAAGAGATTTAGAAAACTTGAAACGCTTGCCCAAAAACTTGAGAACGAAAACGACGATTATTATAAGGTTGATTCAGCTAAAATTTTAATTGTTTCATGGGGTTCAACATTTGGGGCTATTAGAGAGGCGATCATGAAAGCTTCAATGGATGGTATAAAAGTCAGCCATTACCATCCGAGAATTTTAAATCCTTTGCCAAAGCAAAAAGTCAGGAGTATAATCCAGAGCTATGAGAAAGTTATAGTGGTTGAGCAAAATTATCATGGTCAGTTCGCAAACATCTTGCGCACATTCGTTGATTACAATCCGATAAAATTGAACAATTACGGAGGGATTCCTTTCACATCTGAAGAAATTTATAACAAAATAATAGAGGTAGCAAAATGAGCGAAGTAATGGAAAAAATAAAGCAGGCGAAGGTTGAATATAAAAGTGAAGTTAAACCAACATGGTGTCCGGGATGCGGTGATTATGGCGTGCTTGCTGCATTTATAAGAGCACTTGGTGAATTGCAAATACCTACGCATAAATTGAGCATTGTTTCCGGTATTGGATGTTCAAGCAGGTTTCCGCATTTTGTCAAAGGTTATAATCTTCACACCGTTCACGGAAGAGCGTTGCCGGTTGCACTTGGTGTTAAGATAGCAAATCCTGAACTTGAAGTTTTCGTTGTAGGTGGTGATGGTGATGGTTTCGCAATTGGCGGTGGACATATCCCGCACATCGCAAGAAGAAATCCTGATATGGTTTATATAATACTTGACAACGCGATATATGGATTAACAAAGGGACAGGTTTCGCCCACTTCAACTTTGACGATGACAACAACTACAACTCCATACGGTGCGCTTGAACCACCGCTTAATCCGATTATGCTTTTACTTGCATACGGTGCAACATTTGTCGCCCGTGGTTTCTCATCAAATACGAAGCAATTAACTCAGTTAATCGTTGAGGCAACTAAACATAAGGGCTTTGCTGCTATACAGGTCATATCACCATGCCCGACTTTTAACATGGAGATAACATTTGATTTTGTCCGTGAAAGAGTTGTTGAAATTCCTCCGGACCACGACCCGAAGAATAAGCTGAAAGCATTTGAGCTTGCTATGTCGCAGGATAAAATTTACACTGGCATATTCTATCGTGAAGAAAGACCAACCTTTGAAGGCGCGCTTGAAAAAATCGTTTCAAAGTTTGATGGTAATATTGACGAAAATGTGAAAAAAGAGAGATTGGAAAAATTATTCGGGCAATTCGCTTAATCTGTAAACCCGGGTCCGCCCGGGTTTTTTATTTTCAACGATAAAAGTTTCTTACCCATCTATGTTTTTTCAATTCAAGCAACATTTTATTTGAAAGTTTTCTCCCATCCGAAACCGAACAATTTTCCTCAACATGATGAACTTTTCTCATCCCGGGGATCACTGTTGAAACCGCATCGTTACTCAAGCAAAATCTAAGAGCAAGTTCACTTAAAGTTTTCGCTTCCTCACCGAGCAATTTTTCAAGTTTTTGAACTCTTTCCCAGACCTGTTGTTTTCTATCATCTTTGAAATATCTATTTCTCCAATCACCTTCTGGAAACTTTGTATCCGGTGTTATCTTTCCTGTTAAACTTCCTTCATCAAAAGGAACTCTCACAATTACTCCGATATTATATTGCATGCAAATCGGGAAAAGCTCATCTTCGGGAGATTGATCAAAGATATTGTAAATAACCTGAACAGTGTCAGCTCTTCCAGTTTTTATAAGTTCAATAGCGTTCCAGGGTTCGTGGTCGTTTATTGAGACGCCGAAAAATCTAATTTTGCCATCTTCTTTTAACTTTTGAATCGCCTCCCACCATTCATCCATCCTTGCCCATTCATCGTTCCAGACATGGAACTGTTGCAGGTCAATTGTATCAACGCCGAGATTTTTCAAGCTTTGCTCCGTTGATTTTATAATGTGATCATACGGAAAGACCTCTTTCAATGGTGTTCCTTTCAGAGCAGGCCATACCATATTTTTCGGTGGTATCTTTGTTGCGATGTAAACTGTTTCACGGGTCTCTTTTAAAACTTTGCCAATTAATCTTTCGCTATGTCCATCGCCGTAAACAAGCGCAGTATCAATGAAGTTAACACCAAGTTCTATCGCCCTGTGCAATGCTTTTATAGATTCACGGTCGTCCGAGTCAGCCCACATTTTACCTCCAATTCCCCATGCCCCGAAACCTATTTCGGAAACCAGAAGTCCTGTTCTTCCGAGAAGACGATATTGCATTTTTGACCTGTTCAATTTTGTTTTTGATTTTTGTTTAAAGATAAAAAGAATTTTTGAACGCTTGAAATCCGCAGTTAATCCTTGCCTTTTTTCAGTGTGAAATTTAACTTTGGAAGAGAATAAAAACTCAAGAAAAAGTGCTTGTCCCTTTAAAATATCGCACGGGACAAAGCTGATTTGAAAATAAAAACTTTCACTTAAAATGCGATTCACAAAATTTTTACTTCTTCTCGTAATTCTTTTGCCATCCTTAATTTATTCACAGAGCGACACAATCGTTTCAAGATATGTTGGTCCAGGTGTTAAGCATACATCTATCACATTTCCAAGCATTCCATGGACGGTAAATGTTCTTGAAATTGACATCACAAATCAATACATAACTCTTGAAACTGTAAAAGCATCAAAAGATGGGAGAGAGCAACTTAAAGCGTTTGAGAAAACAAGTTCAATGGCAAACAGAAAAAATTATCAGGAACATGTTGTGGTTGGTGCGATTAATGGTGATTTTTACAACACACAGACAGGTGAACCAATTAACATTCAAGTTGAAAACGGAGAGATTTTGAAAAGACCATATCCTCGTTCCGTCTTTGGAATTACGATTGATAAAAAACCTTTCATTGAGATTTTCAATTTCTCGGGGAAATTAATAATTGGTGATTCGGTGAGATTGATAGATGGCGTTAACGAAGCAAGGGGAAGCGATATGTTGATTTTGTATAACAGTTATTTTGGCTTTTCAACCGGGACAAATCAATGGGGAAGTGAGGTTCTTATTAGACCAATCAATAATTGGGTTGTGAATGATACGGTTTACTGTGTTGTTGATACGATTGTGAACTGGGTTGGAAATATGACAATTCCACCGGGTAAAGCAGTTCTTTCGGGTCACGGTCGTGCGGGTGAATTTTTGAGGAATAATGTTAAGTTTAAAGACACTTTAAAGATTTTGTTTTCCCTTTCTCCGAATGCTGGAAAAATTTTTCAAGCCATCGGTGGTCTTCCGAGAATAATCAGAGACGGTCAAAATGTCGTCGCACAAACTTATCAACAGGAGGGAGCAAGCTCAAGTTTTACATATAGCAGGCATCCGAGAACAGCGGTTGGCTTTTCAAAAGACAGTATGAAAATTTATTTCGTCACCGTTGATGGAAGGCAGGCAACGAGCGCCGGGATGACGCTTGACGAACTTGCAAATTTTATGCTCACGCTCGGTGTGTGGCACGGTGTTAATCTTGATGGCGGTGGCTCTACAACTATGGTTGTGCGTGGTCAAATAGTAAATTCACCTTCAGATGCAACCGGTGAAAGGTCAGTTTCAAATGCAATTCTCATCGTTAGTTCCGCCCCGCAGGATACTTTAAACGAAATTCAAATTCAACCAAAGAAATTAAAACTTTTCAGAGGTGAACAATTTCAATTTAAGGTTTTCGGATACGATAAGTATTACAATCCGATTCAAGTTTCTTCAAATCAAATAATCTGGTCGTGCGATTCAACCATCGGGACGATAAGTTTATCCGGACTTTTCACCGCGGGCAAAAAACACGACAGCGGTTATGTTTATGTAAGACACATCAACGGTTTAAGGGATTCATGTTTTGTTGTCGTCCACGGGATGAGAAACATTAAAATTTCACCTAAAAATGTCGTCACAGACACAAGCAGAACTGTTCAATTTTCCGTTAGCGGTTATGACACGGAAGGAAATTTCAGAAAATTATCTTCAAGCGATGTTGAGTGGAAAACAATCGGTGGAATTGGAAGCATAAATGTTCTCGGTTTGTTTCGCGCTTTTGATGAGGGAATTTGTAAAGTTGTTGCGGTGCTTGATAATTTAAGTGATACTGCAAATGTTGAAGTTGTCCTGGGTAAAGGTGAAAAATTGATTGAGAAATTTGATGAAATGAAGTTTACACACAGTGTTGATAACATTGACAGCATTTCAATTTCGCTTGTTGATACAAATTTTATAAGTTTTCCAAATGCGCTTGCCATTTCGTATGGCTTCAGACATATTTCAGGGAAACAGCACTGGATTTATGTTAATACAGATATTCCAATCTACGGCGTCCCCGATTCAATTTATCTTTATGTTTATGGCGATGGCGGTTCTTATAGAGTTTATTATTTCGTCGCTGATGATAATGGCGAAATTTTTGTCTTTACAGGTGGGCTTATCAATTGGGCTAATGAGTGGAGAAGAGTTGGTGCTTCAACGAAGTATCCAATTCAAACTCAAACGGGAAGTTATTTTTGTTATCCGATAAAAATCATAAAAATTGCTTTCTATTTCACCGGTTCTTTCTCAGACGGAGTTGATTATTCGGGAAAATTTTTGATTGACGATTTAAGCGTAACTTATCCCGTTAAAATTACGCTTGCTCAGGATGATTTTATAAGCGATGAACTTGATTTTAAACTTTATCAAAATTTTCCGAATCCGTTTAATTCAATGACGAAGTTAAGATTTTCAATTCCAGAGTCAGTTGCTTCTCATCAGGTTGAGTTAAAAATTTATGATTCGCTCGGTCGTGAGGTTGAGAAAATTTTTTCTGGAAAATTAAATTACGGAACTTATGAAGTTATTTTTGATTCATCGGGTTTTTCAAGCGGTGTTTATTTTTGCGTTCTTTCAGCAGGAAATTTAAGAGAGACAATAAAAATGGTTCTTCTCAAATGAAAAATGCTATTGAAATAGTTGAAGCGGTTGATAAGTTCTCAAATGGGAAATTGAGGGAAAAGAAATCGCTTGAGTTTCTGATTAAAGTTGCAATGGAAAATGAGATGATGGAGTTAATTGATGAGCTGGCTTTCCAGTCAAAATTTTTATGGCGTGTTTTCTCTTTCTTTCAGAGCGGGAGAGAATTTGATGAAGTTGATAACGGTGAGTTTAAAAGCAGAATTTTAAGTCAGATTGAAGAGTCGGTTGAAAAAATTAGAACGATGCTGTCAAGTTTGATTGAAAAATCTTCGGAATTGGAGAGAGAAAATTTTATCAATAAATTTTTGCGGATGGATGCTGAAAGTTTTGCTAACTTTATGAATCTCGTTCACGACTTTTACTGGCTAAAAAACTGGGAAATTGACAATGAGATTTAAAATTTTTTTACTTTTTCTTTTTTTGAATCTGTCGCAGGCACAATATAAAATTGCGTTTATCCCGTTTGAAAATCTTTCTGATTACAGGGGCAAATGGAATTTAAGCGTTGAAATTCCAAAATATCTTGGTGACTTCGTTTTGAAATTATACGGTGTTGAAGTTTTGCCGATGGATTCTGTTTTGAAATTGAGCAAAGATTTAAATTTTGATTTTAAAGATGCATTTTTCTTCATGGAGTTGAACAGAAGGTTTGGAGTTTCGCATATAATTTTCGGAAAGATCTTGACATTTAAAATTAGCAGATTTATGACGGGTTTTCCTCTGATGGCGGGTTATGAGGCATACAATTCAGCCGTTGAAGTTGAAGCGCAAATTTTCAACGCTCCGACAGGTGAAAGTGATGTTGTTTTTGGGGCAATTGGTGAGGTAAAAGAGCGTGGTCTCGGGTTAACACTTCTCGGGAAACCAACAGAAAAATATTCAGAGTTTTATTCGCTTGATCTTTTGAAATTTGGAAGTGCGGAATTCAATGAGACAATAGTTGGGGAAGCGATGAAAAAAATGGCGATGGAATTTGCGTTGAGATTGAAAAAATATATCCCGGAAATTTTTGAAGAAGTTGACTTTACAAAATCTGAAATCGCTGGTGAAACGGAGTTGAAATCTGATGTGATTGAGGGAGTTATACTTGTCGTTGGAAATCAAGGTGTGTATGTAAACCTCGGGAAAAAAGATGGGATTATATCAGGTATGATTCTTTATGTGTTTGAAAACGATGAGAAAATAGGTGAAATTGAAGTCGTTGATGTGGTTGATGAGCATTTTTCGTCTTGCAAAGTTATAAAATCTTCAAGAGAGCTGAAAAAAGGAGATAAAGTGATGGTTAGGGTAGTCAAATAGAAAATCAAATTTTGGAGGATGAAATGAGCGAAGAAATAAAAACAACGGCAAAAGTAGAAATTGTTGATTCTGTGGTAACTTCAAGATTGACATCGCTTGATGTTTTCAGAGGTGCTACAATTGCAGGCATGATTCTTGTCAATAATCCCGGGAGCTGGTCTTATGTTTATCCACAGTTAAGACACGCTGATTGGCACGGCTGGACTTTTACGGATTTGATTTTTCCGTTTTTCCTTTTCATAGTTGGCGTCGCAATCGTTTTCGCTTTTTCAAGGAGAATTGAACTTGGTTATCCGAAAATAAAATTATTCTGGAAAGTTCTCCGAAGGACTTTGATTTTATTCGGGCTTGGTTTGTTTTTAAATGGTTTTCCAAATTTTGATTTTTCAACTATCAGGATAATGGGGGTTTTGCAGAGAATAGCGATATGTTATTTCTTTGCGTCAATTATTTTTCTGACTTCAAGTGTGAGGTGGCAGGCGATCTGGTCTATTGTTTTGTTGTTTGTTTATTGGGGATTGATGGAATTTGCCCCTGTGCCGGGTGTAGGTGCAGGACTTTATGAAAAGGGGAGAAATTTTGCTGCGTATGTTGATAGTTTGATTTTAAGCGGGCATATGTGGAGTGCAACGAAAACCTGGGATCCAGAGGGAATAATAAGCACGATCCCGGCAATATCAACAACTTTGTTTGGCGTATTAACGGGACACTGGTTGAGGGGTAAAAGGGATAAAATAGAAAAGACACTCTGGCTTTTTATAATGGGAAATCTTGGTTTGTTTATAGGTGCTGTCTGGGATGCGTGGCTTCCGATAAATAAAAATCTCTGGACAAGTTCTTATGCGGTTTTTACCGCTGGATTTGCTTTGATAGTTCTCGGATTTTGTTATTTCTTTGTTGATGTCAAGGGTTATAAAAAATGGGCTTATCCGTTCATAGTTTATGGAATGAATGCGATTACAGTTTTTGTTTTGTCAGGGATAATCGGAAGATTAAGTGTGTATTACAAAGTTACTATGCCTGATGGAAGAATAACAACGGTTAAGAATTATATTTATGAGAATTTCTTCGCATCCTGGCTTGGTCCGATGAATGGCTCGCTTGGTTATGCGATTGCACATGTTCTTTTAATGTATTTTCTGATGTGGATTCTTTACAAGAAAAAAATTTTCATCAAGATTTGAATTTTGAATATGTTGTTTTTAATTTTTGCAAAAACAAATTTCACGAAGTGAATGAAAAAGTTCTGGAAGGAGGAAAAACACAGGCGGACGAAGATAATTTGCACGCTTGGACCATCTGTGAACACTTTAGAGAAAATTATTGAACTTATAAACGCCGGTATGGATGTTGCGAGATTGAATTTTTCACATGGGGATTATGATGAACATTTGAAATTCATAAATCTAATTAGAGAAGCAAGCCGAATCACAGGGAAGCACATCCCGATACTGCAGGATTTACAGGGACCGAAGATAAGGGTCGGGAAATTGAAAACAGAGCCAATTGAATTGAAAACGGGTGATTTTGTATTTTTGACGCCGGAGCAAATTGATGGTGAAAATACTATACCGATTCAATACGATTATCTTGTTGATGATGTCAAACCTGGAGATACAATTTTGCTTGATGATGGTTTGATTGAACTCAGGGTTGTTAAAGTTGAAGAAGCAAAAGTCAAATGTGAAGTTGTTGATGGTGGAATTTTAAGGTCTCATAAGGGTGTGAATTTGCCCGGTGTGGATGTAAGGATTCCATCTCTTACGGAAAAAGATATTGAGGATTTGAAATTTGGGCTTGAAAATGGGGTTGATTATGTTGCTCTTTCATTTGTTAGGAAAAGAGATGATATAATTGGTTTGATTTCAAAGATGAAAGAATTTGGTTGTCTTGTCCCTGTGATTGCAAAGATAGAGAGGATTGAGGCAGTAAAGTCAATAGATGGGATAATAGAAATAGCGGATGCGATTATGGTTGCTCGTGGCGACCTCGGGGTTGAACTTCCGACGGAAGATGTCCCGGTTTTACAAAAGATGTTGATAAAAAAAGCTAATAAAGCAGGAAAACCCGTGATAACAGCAACTCAAATGCTTGAATCAATGGTCTCAAATCCAAGACCAACACGAGCTGAGGCTACAGATGTCGCAAATGCTGTCCTTGATGGAACGGACGCTGTAATGCTAAGCAGTGAAACATCGGTTGGCGAATTTCCGATTGAGTCGGTTAAAGTTATGGACAGGATCATCAGAACGGTTGAGACGCAGTATAGATTTTACGAGCCGATTTTTGACCCTGGTTTAAAGCTCAAAGACGAAGTTGATGCCATTGGACGTGCTGCGTGTCTTCTTGCTCAACAATTAAATGCAAAAGCGATTGTGACGATAACACATACAGGTGCAACGGCAAAAGCTATAGCAAAGTATAGACCATCTGTGCCGATAATTGCACTTACAGACAGCGATGAAGTGGTAAGACGTTTGAACCTTGTTTGGGGCGTAAGGGGCGTTAAACTTAAAGAGATATCTGAAACAGATAAAACAATTGAAAGCGCAAAAGTTCAATTAAAAGAGAGCAAAATACTTAACAATGGCGATCTTGTTATAATGACAGCTGGAATTCCACTATTTCAGCGTGGTTCAACAAATATGATAAAGGTTGAGAGAATTTAAAATCAAAGTTTGATTTTCAAAATGGTTAATAAAAACGAAATAGCGGTTGTTCTGGTAAGCGGAGGGCTTGATTCATGCGTTACAGCTGCGATTGCACATTCGTTGGGTTATGAGCTCGCTTTCCTTCATTTGAATTATGGGCAGAGGACGGAAAGAAGGGAGTTGAAAGCGTTTAATGATATTGCTGACTTTTACGGGGTTAAGAAACGTCTTGTTGTAAATGTTGAACATTTTAAATTGATCGGTGGCTCAAGTTTGACTGATGAAAACATACCTGTTGAAAAAGCGGATTTGAAAAGAACGACAATTCCATCAAGTTATGTTCCTTTCCGAAATGCGAATATACTTTCAATTGCGGTTTCATGGGCTGAGGTGATAAATGCGAGTAAAATTTTCATCGGCGCTGTTGAAGAGGACTCCTCTGGTTATCCTGATTGTAGAAAGGAGTTTTACAGGGCTTTTAACGAAGTCATAAAATTGGGGACAAAAGCGGGCGTTGAAGGCAGACCGATAGAAATTGTGGCTCCAATTATTGATATGAGGAAAGTTGACATAGTCAAAAAAGGAATTGAACTTTCAGCTCCTTTTCATCTTACTTGGAGTTGTTATCAAAGGGAAGATGTAGCTTGTGGTGTTTGCGATAGCTGTGCCTTGCGACTTCGTGGTTTTCAGCTTGCTGGGGTTGACGACCCGATACCTTATGCGGTAAAGCCCGTTTATATATGAAAAAGGTCCGGGAGTCAATCCCGCAATGGATTTTTCTCCCGGACCCTTCAAGAGTTGAAGCAGAACCTCCCCCCAGAGGTCCTCGCTTCACAAATCAAAGGTAAAATTTTCACTTCTAATATAAACAAAGATATATCCGTGTTTCATTGACGAAAATCACAAACTGCAGGAAACTCTGGCAAGGTTTTTGTAGTACATGAGTTATTCAAGATACTTTTTCAAAAATTGACCCGTGTAAGAATTTGGATTTTGGGCAATCTCCTCGGGAGTTCCAACTGCAACAATATAACCTCCATCGTCTCCAGCTTCAGGTCCAAGGTCAATTATCCAGTCAGCACATTTTATCACATCCATATTGTGTTCAATTACAATGATTGAGTGTCCGGCGTCAAGAAGTGAGTTAAATGCTTTGAGAAGTTTTGAAATGTCGTCAAAGTGAAGTCCCGTGGTTGGCTCATCAAAGATAAATAAAGTATGCGGGTTTGATTCTGAAGCGAGAAGATGTGCAGAAAGTTTGACTCTTTGTGCTTCACCTCCTGAGAGTGTATTTGCGGGTTGTCCGAGTTTTATATAACCAAGCCCGACCGCTTCAAGGACTTTTAATCTCTCAACGACCTTTTTATGACCCCGGAAAAATTCTATCGCTTCTGTAACAGTCATATCAAGGACATCGCTTATATTTTTGCCTTTGTATTCAACCTCAAGTATTTCAGATTTATATCTTTTCCCGTTACATGATTCGCAGGGTAAATAAATGTCAGCAAGAAATTGCATTTCAATTTTTACAAAACCTTCACCTTCACAGGTTTCACATCTTCCGCCGGGGATGTTAAATGAGAAATGTCCGGGAGTGTATCCTCTTACTTTTGCAAGATGGGTTGATGCAAAAATTTCCCTTATCCCGTCAAATGCTTTAATGTATGTGATAGGATTTGAACGTGGGGTTTTACCTATCGGGGATTGATCAACCATTTCAATAGCGTCAATAAGTTCATATCCCTCAATTTTATCAAATTTACCTATTTTACCTTCATAACTTCCTGTTTTGAGTTTTTTCAAAGCAGCGTAAAGTATATCATGAACAAGTGTGCTTTTACCGGAGCCACTTACACCTGTGACGCAGACAAAGAGGTTCAGGGGGAATTCAACATCTATGTTTTTCAAATTATGTTCTTTTGCGCCATAAACTTTTATTGATTTTCCATTTTGCGGTTTTCTCCTTTGCTTTGGGACTGGAATTTTCAAGCGACCGCTTAGATATTTGCCTGTTAATGAATTTTCATCTTTAAGCAATTCTCCATAGCTACCTTGAAAGACAATTTTGCCACCGTTTTCTCCAGCGCCTGGACCAAGGTCAACGATATGATCTGCAGATTCTATCACCTCACGGTCGTGTTCAACGACGATCACGGTGTTTCCATTTTCTTTAAGCGATTTTAAAATTTTTATCAAGCGATGTGTGTCTCTTGGATGTAAGCCAATGCTTGGTTCATCAAGTATGTAAAGCGTTCCGACAAGTGAAGATCCAAGCGCAGTTGCAAGGTTTATCCTCTGTGCTTCTCCACCGGATAAGGTGTTTGATAATCTGTCAAGTGTTAAGTATCCAAGTCCAACCTCATATAGATATTTCAACCTTCTGTTTATCTCTGATAAAATGCTTGCTGAGACGGTTCTTTCATAATCTGTTAATTCAATATTTTGGAAGAATGAATATGCTTTTTCAATTGACATTCGCACAACATCATAAATTGTTTTCCCGGCAATTTTGACATTTAATGCTTCTTTCCTCAATCTTGAACCACCGCACATATCACAGGTTGTATATCCTCTATATCTTGAAAGCATCACGCGATAGTGGATTTTGTAAGAGTTTTCTTCAAGCAATTTGAAAAATCCGTTTACACCTTCAAATCCATCATAGCCATTTTTTATTATCTCAATATGTTCCGGACTTAAATCTTTAAATGGAACATCAACTGGAATTCCAACACGTTTTGCAACGCGAAGAAGATCTTTTTGAAACCATGAAAATTTTTCACTTCGCCACGGGTAAATTGCCCCTTCTTTTATGCTTTTTGTTTTATCCGGGACGAGAGCATCCCAATCAATTCCGTAAGCTCTGCCGAAACCCTGACATTTTGGACATGCCCCGTATGGATTATTAAACGAGAATAGGCGTGGCTCTGGCTCTTCATATTCTATCTTGCAATAAGCACATTCAAAATGTTCGCTAAATTTTAAAATTTCACCGGTGTCAAGAACTTTAACAATCAAATAACCTTTACCTTCATTGAAAGCCATCTCAACCGAATCAAATAACCTCGTCTCATCAATATCTGAACGAACAACGAGACGATCAACGAGGACATAAACTTCTTCTTTTTTAATCCTCTTTATGTTTATCTCTTCATCTAAATCAATCAGCTCATCAAGGACAAAAATTCTGTGAAACCCTTTTTCTTTCAATGCAGAAAGTTCTTCCTCAAGCGTGTGTCCTTTGTGAATTTGAAGCGGGAAGAGAATGTAAATTCTGCTTCCTTCTGGAAGTTTTTTAATTTTATCAACGACATAGGAGGGCGAATCTTTCTGGACAAGATTCCCACATTTTGAACAATATGTCTTTCCAATCCTTGCAAATAGAAGACGGAGATAATCGTAAATTTCCGTCATTGTCCCAACGGTTGAGCGGGGGTTTTTTGAAGTGGATTTCTGATCAATTGCGATTGCAGGAGCTATGCCTTCAATCAGATCAACATCGGGCTTGTCCATTTTTTCAAGAAATTGTCTTGCGTATGCAGATAAACTTTCAACATATCTTCTCTGTCCCTCAGCATATATTGTATCAAATGCGAGTGATGATTTGCCTGAGCCACTTACTCCTGTGAAGACGATTAATTTATTTTTGGGCAGTTCAAGGTCTATGTTTTTTAAGTTATGAACTCGTGCTCCTTTGATTATGATTTTGTCGTTCATTTTTATATGAAGATTTTTGTTGAGACCGAAATTTTGCAAAGATAATTTAAACCAAATGTGAAAATCAAGCAAGTCAGGATTTATTTAGAAAACTTGATAATTTGAAAACAACTGATTATATTTTTGCAGAGATGTTCAATCAAAAACAAAATCAAGGAAATTCTCCTATGGCGGAAACGCTTGATGCACTTGGAATGATTGAGACAAAAGGTCTTGTTGGAGCAATTGAAGCAGCAGACGCAATGTGTAAAGCTGCTAAAGTCACTCTCATAGGCAAAGAGGTTATCGGTGGTGGATATGTCACGGTTATGGTTCGTGGTGATGTCGGAGCAGTCAAAGCAGCAGTTGATGCGGGGGCAGCAGCTGCTCAAAGAGTTGGGGAACTTGTCTCAGT
>CAZQJI010000028.1:20461-29794 GCA_964593475.1 uncultured Bacteroidota bacterium
CAGCAGTTGATGCGGGGGCAGCAGCTGCTCAAAGAGTTGGGGAACTTGTCTCAGTCCATGTGATACCAAGACCGCATGCGGATGTGGAGTTAATTCTTCCAAAAAGACCCGAAGGAAAGTAAATAAAATACAGGTTTAGCTATGATTGAATATGCACTTGGGATGATAGAAACAAGGGGGCTTGTAGCTGCAATTGAAGCAGCAGATGCAGCCTGTAAAGCAGCAAATGTAAAACTTGTCGGGAAAGAATATATTGGCGGTGGATATGTGACGATCAAGATAATTGGGGAAGTTGCAGCAGTCAAAGCAGCAGTTGATGCGGGGGCAGCAGCTGCTCAAAGAGTTGGGGAACTTGTCTCAGTTCATGTGATACCAAGACCAATTGATGATCTTGAGATGTTAATTTATCCTGAGAAAGCATCTGAGATCGCTGGTGGTAAATTGCAAGCTGACCCCGTTGACATAGCCGATGTGAAATCTGCAGATGAACTTCGCTCACAGCTTGAAAAATTAAGTGTGATGCAACTTCGTTCAATCGCAAGGAAAATTGAAAACATTGAACTCACGGGTCGTGAAATTTCAAGAGCGACGAAAGAAGAATTGATTGAAAAAATTATCAAAGCGAAGTTCGGTTAAGTTAAATGAAAAATTATGTCTCCTTAATTGTTTCAATCTTCTTCTCGTTTTTTCTCTGGGTGGTTGTTAATCTCAATGGTGAATTTGAAGAGAATTTCAAATCAAGAGTTGTGATAAAGAATCTCAGCCCCGATAAGGCAATTAAAAACGATTATCCTGAATTTGTAAATTTGAAGGTTAGAGGGCAGGGATGGAAACTCCTGCCCTTTTATTTTATAACTCAACCACAAGTAATAGTTGATCTGGAAAATGTCCATAAAAATTTGAATGTAAATCTGTTCAATAATAATCGTGTTAAGTTCTCAATGCCGAAAGATGTCCGCATCGTCCAGATTGAACCTGAAACTTTAATTTTTGAGATTGATAAAAGAATCAGCAAAAAAGTTCCTGTTGTCTTTGATTATGAAGTAGAAAAGGAAAATCACGATCTTGTTCAACCACCGAAACTTGTCCCGGATAGTGTTGGCATTTCGGGTGCTGAATCAATAGTTTCAAAAATAAATAGCATCTCAACCGAAAAATTCATCATTCAGAAATCAGGGCAAAATATAAAAGTCAAGCTTCCACTCATAAATCCAAATTATAAACTTGTGAAGCTAAGCGATGAATTTGTCAATGTGTCCTTTTCAGTGGAGCAAATTGTTGAGCGTGAGTTTACAGTCCCGGTTCAGATTATAAATGTCCCCGCAGATAAGGAAATTATACTTTTTCCTCCGGATGTTAGAGTTGTTATAAGGGGAGCACTTTCAAAAATAGTTGAAATTTCATCTGAAACACATCAAAGTGATACATTGATCAAAGCGTTTGTAAGTTATCGTGATGTCATAGAAGATAAAACCGGACTTGTTAAACCACAGGTGATGATACCTGAAAATTTCAAACTTGTAAGTGTAAGTCCAGAAGGTCTTGAATACATAATAAGACAAAAATGAGGGCAATGGTTCTCTTATCTTTTCTTATACTCTTTCAGATCTTTTCTCAAACTCAAGCAAATTATCCGAGGACGAGAGCGGAGTTAAGCAATTATACTCAAACATCAACTTATGAAGATGTGATTGATTTTGTTGAAAAGATTTCTCAGGCAAGCGACATCGCATATCTTACAAATTTCGGGAAAAGTTATGAAGGTAGAGATTTACCACTTGTGATTTTATCCCGGCCGAGAATTTCAAGTCCCGACGAGTTGAAGTCCTCCGATAAACTTATCGTTTTGTTGATCGGGAACATTCACGCAGGTGAAGTTGAAGGGAAAGAGGCAATTTTGCATTTGATAAGAAAATTTCACACTGACAAAAATTTCCAGAGGTTACTTGATAGAATCGTCATTCTTGCTGTTCCGATTCTCAATGCTGATGGGAATGAAAAGATAAGCAAGCAAAATAGACCACATCAAAATGGTCCTGAAGGTGGAGTTGGAGTTAGAGAAAACTCGCAGGGGCTTGATTTAAATCGTGATTTCACAAAACTTGAAACACCCGAGATAAAATCGCTGATTATGAATGTGATAAACAAATTTGACCCACATCTTGTTATTGATTGCCATACTACAAATGGCTCGTATCATGGCTATGTATTGACTTACGCAACTGGCTTAAATCCGAATGGAGATCAGAAAATTTATAACTTTGTAAAGGGAAAACTTCTGCCAAAGGTAACGGATGAAATGTTAAGGAGATACAATTACAGAACTTATTTTTACGGGAATTTTATTGATCCTTTTGACCCTTCAAAGGGCTGGATTACATTTGACCACCGCCCGAGGTTCGGGACAAATTATGTCGGATTGTTAAATCGTTTTGCTGTGTTAAGCGAAGCGTATGTTTATGCTGATTTTAAAACAAGGATTGATGCGACTGAAAAATTCATTGAGGAAACTTTGAAATTTGCTTTTGAGAATAAAGATGAAATGTTAAGTTTAATAAAGCGTGCAGATGAAATTTCAACTTCCGGGAAGATTGATTCGCTCGGGATAAAATTTGAGATAAAGGAATTTGATGAGCCAGTGGAAATTTATGGATATAGAATGATTGAATATGTTGATACATTAACGGGTGAAAAAAAGCGGAAAGTAAGCGATGCTCTGGAAATTTTCAGGACAAAAAATTACGGGGAGTTTAAAACTGTTGAAAAAAGAGATGTCCCACGGGCTTACATTTTCAGCAGTAAGTTTGGTGAAATCGCAATGAAATTAATTGAACACGGAATTGATGTCAAGAAAGTTGATAAAAGTTTTAAAGGAAAGGTTGAAGTTTTCGTTGTTGATAGCGTGAAAAAGTCGGAGAGAAAATTTCAGGGTCATAATGAATTGAAATTATTCGGTCATTTTGAGCAACGGGAGATGGAAATTGACGGGGGTTATTATTATGTTCCGATGGATCAGAAGAAATTTAATTTGATTTTTTATCTTCTTGAGCCAGAAAGCGATGATGGCTTGGTGAACTGGAATTTCTTTGATGAGTTTTTGCTTAAAGAGTCAAAAGGTGAAATAATTTATCCTGTTTATAAACTCAAACAAACGGAGGTGGAAAGATGAGATTTATTTTGATTTTTTCTATGGCGATTTTAGTTTTGTTGCTTGTTAATTTTCCATCTGAATTTGTTGAGCCGAAAATAAGTGCAACTTTTTCAATCGTTGCTTTTGATCCTGAAGCAAATGAAGCTGGCGTTGCTGTTCAATCAAAGTTTCCAAATGTCAGACCGATAGTTCCATGGGCAAAGGCAAATGTTGGGGCAATTGCAACACAAAGTTTTGCAAATGTTGGATATGGTCCCGTCGGGCTTGCACTTCTTGAAAATGGGGCAACCGCTGAACAGGCATTGCAAATTCTCCTTCAAAATGACCAGCACAGGGAAATCCGTCAGGTTGGAATTGTTGATTTCAAAGGAAACTCCGCAAGCTGGACGGGAAGTGAGTGCTTTGATTGGGCTGGTGGAATTGTTGGGTATGGTGCAGAGAAAAAATATGGTGGCAAAGGGCAGATAATTGTCGGAAAGTATTACGCTGTGCAGGGGAATATACTCGTTGATCAGAGAACTGTTGAAGCGATGGCTAAAACATTTGAAGAAACAAAGGGAACACTTGCAGACCGACTTGTCGCTGCACTTGTCGCCGGTGGGAAAGCGGGAGGTGATAGAAGAGGTGAGCAATCCGCAGCTTTACTTGTCGTTAAGAAGGGCGCAGGTTATGACAGCACAATGGATAACTACATTGATATAAGCATCTACGACCATCCGAAGCCACTTGAGGAACTTCAGCGGCTTTATCAACTTCACAAACTTTACTTTTTCAAAAGTGATCCAAAAAATCTGGTGAAAATAGACGAGAAAATTTGTAAAGAGCTTCAGCAAATTATGAAAGATAGGGGATTTTATGATGGTCCAGTAAATGGTGTTTTTGATGAAAAGACAAAAAAATCATTACAGGATTTTATGGGCTGGGAAAATTATGATGTCAGGATAAGAAACGATGATTTGATTGATATTGAGGTTTTACAGGATATAAGAAAAAATTACGAGATCTGGAAGTCGCAAAAAGAGGCACAAAGCAAAAGGAAATGAGTTTCAAAAATTGAGTTTTGAAAGTTAAGCATAGATTGTTTAAATTTAATTTGTGGTGAGAAAAATTTTTCGCTACATAACATTCTGGCTCTTTCAATCAAAGTTATTTCCATTTAAAAAATTTTTGAGAAAAGTTATGGAAGCGAAATTGCGAGCAGATTGTGTGTTTTGCAGAATCATTGATGGGAAGGAAAGTGCACAGGTGCTTTATGAAAATGAGCATGTTATATCAATTCTTGATGTCAATCCTGTAAATTTCGGTCATGCGCTCGTCATACCGAAAAAACATTATGAAAATTTTTTACTTCTTCCGGAAGAGGAATATTCATCACTTCTAAAAGCGGTTAAAGTTGTCGCCGAGGCAGTTATAAATGGAATTGAGCCAAAACCAGAGGGATTCAACATTTTGTCAAACAATGGTTTTGTTGCGGGGCAAAGAATTTTTCATGTCCATTTTCATATAATCCCGAGATATTTAAGCGACGGTTTAAAGTTTAAACCTATTGTCAAAAGGTATGCAAAGGGTGAAATTGAAAGATATGCTGATTTAATAAGGCAAAAAATAAACGAACCTAAAACACAAATAACTTAAAAAACGGGAGGTAATGAAATATGAAGTATGAGAAATTAGTTCCGCCAAAAGAGGGAGAAAAGATAACTGTAAAAGACGGAAAACTTAATGTTCCGGACAATCCGATAATTCCATTTATTGAAGGTGATGGGACAGGTCCTGATATCTGGCGTGCTGCAAGGATGGTTTTTGATGCAGCGGTTGAGAAAGCATATGGTGGAAAGAGAAAAGTCGTGTGGTTTGAAATTTACGCAGGTGAAAAAGCAAATCAAGTTTATGGTCGTGAGGTGTGGTTGCCTGATGATACGCTTGAAGCGATAAAAGAGCACATAATCGCAATCAAAGGACCTTTGACAACTCCAGTTGGAGGTGGAATAAGAAGTTTAAATGTCACTTTAAGACAGGTTCTTGATCTTTATGCCTGTGTAAGACCTGTTAAGTATTATGAAGGTGTTCCAAGCCCGATGAAAAGACCACAAGATGTTGATGTTGTGATTTTCAGAGAAAATACCGAAGATGTTTATGCCGGGATAGAGTGGAAGATGGGATCACCAGAGGCGTTGAAGATGATTGATATACTTGAAAAGGAGTTTGGTATCAAGGTCAGAAAGGATTCTGGGATTGGTGTTAAACCGATGTCTGAGTTTGGCTCAAAGCGTCTTGTTCGTAAAGCGATAAAATATGCAATTGAAAACGGCAGGAGAAGTGTGACGCTTGTTCACAAAGGAAATATAATGAAATTTACTGAAGGGGCTTTTCGTGAGTGGGGTTATCAGGTTGCGCTTGAAGAATTCAGGGATTATATCATAACTGAGGAAGAACTTGCGAAAGATTATGGTGGGAAACAGCCTGATAGCAAAATTGTGATTAAAGACAGAATTGCCGATAATATGTTCCAGCAGTTGATCATAAGACCTTCTGAATATGATGTTATAGCGACGCCGAATCTTAACGGAGATTATCTCTCGGATGCGGCAGCTGCTCTTGTCGGAGGGCTTGGGATTGCTCCGGGTGGAAATATAAGCGATTTTTATGCTGTTTTTGAGGCAACCCACGGGACAGCTCCAAAGTATGCAGGGCTTGATAAGGTCAATCCTGGTTCAGTGATTTTATCAGGTGTTATGATGTTTGAATATATCGGTTGGAAGGAAGCAGCAAAGTTGATTGAATATGGGATGCAGGAAACGATAAAGCAGAAGTATGTGACTTACGACTTTGCTCGTCAGATGGAAGGCGCTGTTGAGGTTAAGACAAGTGAATTCGGGCAAAGAATCGTTGAAAATATAATGAAGTGTGATTTGAGTGAAGTTCTTGCTGTTTCAAAGTGATAAAAAAATTTACACTGATTCGGGATATTGGGAAACATAATTTTAAAAGCTGAGAACATACACAAAATTTTTTCGCTCGGGAAAAATATAAAGTTGCATGTTTTAAAAGGAATAGATTTAGAGGTCAAAAAAGGAGAAATAATCGCTATTGTTGGCGCATCCGGTGCCGGTAAAAGCACGCTTCTTCACATTCTTGGAGCTCTTGATAGACCGAGCGAAGGGAAAGTTTTTGTTGATGGGGTTGATGTTTTTGAGATGGGTGATTTTGAGCTTGCGAAATTTAGGAACAAAAAAATCGGATTCGTTTTTCAATTTCATCATCTTTTGCCCGAATTTACAGCGCTTGAGAATGTTGCGATGCCGGCTATGATAGGTGGAAAAAGTTTTAATGAGGTTAAGGATAGAGCGTTTGAACTTTTAAAAGAAGTTGGACTTGCTGATAGAGTTAATCACAGACCGTCTGAACTATCTGGCGGAGAACAGCAAAGAGTTGCGGTTGCAAGGGCTTTGATGAATTCTCCCGATATCGTCCTTGCAGATGAACCATCGGGAAATCTTGACAGTCAGAATGCGGAAGCTTTGCACGAGTTAATTATTGAACTTAACAGAAAGCATGGTCAAACATTTATAATCGCAACGCATAATGAAAAGCTTGCGGAAAAAGCCGATAGAATTGTGAAAATTGTTGATGGGAAAATCAGTGAAATTATAGAAGTAAGCGGGTCTTAAAATTTAAAAACAAAATTTGGTTTGGAAATGAAGAGGGAAATCAAAATAGCTCTTGCCGGTTTGACGGCGCTTGGTGTTGGGCTTGCGGTTGGATATATGATTGCAAATTGGCTTATAAACGATTTAATGAAAGATATAGTTGTGGATCTTGATGAAGAGGAAGTTGCAGATGAATTGCATCAATTTGCAGAAGAGGTTGAAAAATAATTTGGTGTGAAGTTTAACGGTGTTTAGATTTGAAATTTTGTCTCTGGACAGGAAAACATCCGCTCGTGCTGGGTTGATTTATACTGATCATGGAATTGTTGAAACTCCTGTGTTTATGCCTGTTGGCACACAGGCAACTGTTAAAGCGGTGGAGCAAAGAGAACTTATTGAAATAGGTGCGCAGATCATACTTGGAAATACTTATCATCTTTACCTCAGACCCGGGGTTGAGATAATCCGAAAAGCTGGTGGATTGCATAAGTTTATGAGCTGGGACAGGGGAATTTTAACGGATAGCGGTGGATTTCAGATTTTTAGTCTGGCTCAATTCAGAAAAATTTCAAGGGATGGTGTTAAATTTCAATCCCATATTGATGGTTCATATCATTTTTTCACTCCTGAAAGCGTAATTGAAATTCAGCGTGTTTTAGGTTCGGATATAATGATGTGTCTTGATGAATGCACGCCTTATCCGTGTGATTATGATTATGCAAATAAGTCAAATCAATTGACAATTGAATGGGCGAAAAGAGCGCGGGAGAAATTTGAAAAGACAGAACCACTTTATGGGCATAAGCAGGCACTTTTTGGGATAGTTCAGGGGAGTGTGTATCCCGAGATAAGGGCGAAAAGCATTGAGGAACTTATTAAACTTGATTTTGACGGTTACGCTATTGGCGGGCTTGCTGTTGGCGAACCAACCGAGGTTATGTATCAAATAACTGAATTCACAACGTCTCTTTTACCTGTTGATAAGCCGAGATATCTTATGGGGGTCGGGACACCTGAAAATATACTTGAATCAATTTCAAGAGGAATAGATATGTTTGATTGTGTTATCCCGACGAGAAATGGGAGAAATGCGACCGTTTACACAAGGAATGGAAAATTTAGCATAAAAAACGCAATTTATAAAGAGGATTTTTCCCCGATTGATCCAGAATGTGATTGTTATACCTGTAAAAATTTCACAAGAGCATATATCCGGCATCTCTTCAATGCGGAGGAGATTTTGGCTCTTCAGCTTGCGTCAATTCACAATCTCGCTTTTTATCTGTGGCTTGTTCGTGAGGCGAGAAAGCACATAATTGAGGGGAATTTTGCGGAATGGAAGGACTTTATGATCCAAAGGATGAGTTCCAGGGTTGAATTAGAAAAGTAGTTTTCTTCTTGCTTATAACCATTTTTTTGTTTATATTTTCATCAAATTTTTTAAAAAGATGGATGAATTCTTTAATGAAGATCAACATTTCAAAGTTGTCCGATGGGGAGCATTTTTACACATTTATAGTTAAGCCATCGGACCTTGAGCTTGAAGAGAAAAGGTTTAACAAGCCAGTTTATGTTGAGGCAACACTTGAGAAGTCAAAGCGTCAGCTTTTTTTAAGAGCGAATGTCTATACTGTTGGTAGGTTTCAATGTGATAGATGTGTTGAGGACTTTGATATGGTTCTTGAAAACAGTTACCGAATGTATTATGTTTATAGCGAGGAAGAGACAAAGAAATATGAACCTGAGGAGGTAGTTTTGATAACGCCGGAGACAAACGAGATTGATATATCTGATGATGTAAGACAGATGGTTTTGCTTGCTGTGCCGATGAAGTTGCTCTGTTATGAGGAGTGTCTTGGGCTTTGTCCGAGGTGTGGGAAAAATTTGAACTTTGAAATTTGCACCTGTAAAGTAGAGGAGATAGACCCACGCTGGGCACCTATTTTAAAGCTTATGGAGAGTGAAGGTTTGAAGAAAGAAAGTGAAAATTAAAGAGGTGATAGTCAAAGATGCCGAATCCAAAACGAAGACATTCAAGATCACGCAGAGATAAGAGAAGAGCAAATTACAAGCCAACGGCGCCAACTTTGAGCGAATGCCCGCAGTGCCATGAGCCAAAGCTTCCACATCGCGCCTGTCCTAAATGTGGATACTACCACGGTAGAACCGTGATCGTTCCTAAGGAATAATTCAGAAAAAAACATTTAATTTTTTTAACCCCTGGAATTTAAAATCCAGGGGCTGGGTTAATTTTAAAAGGAGTTAAAATCTCATTAAATCTGCGATGAAGACAAAGGAGAAAATAAATAAAGAAACTTTGAAAGTTTTACTGCTTGAGCTGATAAAAGAAGACGCAGAATTCAGAAGGGATATAGCTATTTTTTTATCTCGGGAGGAGCTTGTGACGAAAAGTTATCTTGATGAAAGTTTGAGAAAACTTTCTGAGCAATTTGATGAGAAATTTTTGAAACTTGCGAATGAGTTTAGAGAGGAGATGCGGATTATGCGTGAGGAGATGAGCAAGGAGTTTAC
>CAZQJI010000029.1:0-14919 GCA_964593475.1 uncultured Bacteroidota bacterium
TGTCCAAGCACTATATCCACCTTGCTGTTCAGCTGTTATTTCAACAACCCAATTTCCAGCCGGCGCTTTACTACCATCATCAAGCGTACCGTCCCAATAAACCCAATGCTCACCCATTTTTAAATTGTAAAGTTCAAATGTCTTTACATGTGCCGGATTAACATCGTGATAAATTTTTACAACAACCCTAGTAGCTGAGTCATTTAATGTAAACCATATCTTTGCCCCCGTGTAATCATTGAAATTTCCATCAAACGGTGCATTGCCATAAGGTTGCGTCACCCGAATATTGCTCGGATAAACATCCGCAAAAGATTGATAAACCGGTAAGGAAATCAAAATTAAAAGGGAAAGAAAAATTGTTAGCTTACGCCACATGATGAGTCCTCCTGTTTTTGTTATTGAGTTCATTTTAAGGATAATAAAATTAAGTTTAAAAGTCAAGAAAAAAATGTGCTTTAGATCGCTTGAAAAAAATTTACATTTTTTCAGGTGCTGTTATACCTAAAATTTTAAGTCCATTTGCAATAACGATTTTTGTCGCAAGACATAACGAAAGACGAGCAAGTGTTAAGCTCAAATCCTGACTTACAACCCTGTGCCTGTGATAAAACCTGTGAAATGTTTCCGCCACTGAATTCAAATAATTTATTATCTTCAACGGTTCTAAACTTAAATATGCAAGCTCTATCACCTCCGGAAATTCACTTAACAACTTCGCAAGATCAATTTCTTCCTTTTCAATCAAAAGCTCAAACTCCACATCTTCAAAATTTTTCACTTCTACCCCCGAATCTCTTGCAAATCTCAAAATGCTTGCAATTCTTGCGTGTGCATATTGGAGATAATAAACAGGGTTTTCTTCAGATTGTTTTTTTGCAAGATTTAAATCAAAATTCAAATGTGCATCTCTACTGCGGTTAAGAAAGAAAAATCGCACAACATCTGGACCAACTTCATCAATTAACTCATCAAGTGTGATATAATTCGCCCTTCTCGTTGACATCTTAACAACCTCACCATCTTTTACAATCGTGACAAATTGATAAATTAAAACCTTAACTTTTGAAGTATCATAACCCAATACCTCAAGTGCTCTTAACACATCCGGATACTCGGCGATGTGGTCTGCTCCAAAGACATCAACGATTAAATCAAATCCCCTCTTAAACTTCTCAATATGATAAGCAATATCGGGCAATCTGTAAGTTGGTTCGCCGGTGCTTTTAACCAGAACTTTATCCTGTTCCCCACCCGCCATGGTTGCTTTAAACCATTTCGCACCGTCCTTCTCATAAACATATCCTTTCTTCTCAAGCTCGGAAATCACATCCCATATTTTCTTTTCATAAAGCCAATCCTCATTGAAATAAACATCAAATTCAATCCCGAGCCGTTTCAGCGTCTTTTTTATATCTTCAAATATCACTGACTCCGCTTTCTCTTTGAAAATCTTTAAATCCGACTCATTTTTTAGCCCATCCCCGTATTCATCAATTAACATTTTCGCAATGTCCTTAATATACTCACCCTGATAATATTCATCAGGATAGTCAATCTTTTCTCCGAGCATTTCAAGATAGCGCAGGCGAACTGAATCGGCGAGAATTTTCATCTGACGTCCTGCATTGTTGAAATAATATTCACGCGTTACATCAAAACCAGCCCATTCAAGGATATTTGCAACAGTATCACCAAGAACAGCATTTCTTCCGTGTCCGACTGTTAATGGTCCTGTCGGATTTGCGCTGACAAATTCAACATTTGCTTTTTTGCCCGCACCTATATTTATCCTGCCGAAATTTTCTCCCTGATTTAAAACTTCTTTCAAACGCTGGATGTAAAAATTGGGCGAAAGCGTGAAATTTATAAAGCCAGGTCCTGCAACTTCAACTTTATTTATAAATTCCTCTTCTATCTCAAGATTTGAAACTATCTCACTAGCGATCTCTCGCGGGTTTTTGCCAAGTTTTTTAGCAAGTAACATCGCGATGTTGGTTGCGAAATCACCAAATTGCTCGTTTTTGGGCTTATCAAAAACAAGCTGAAAACCGTTAACTTCTATGCCAAGCTTTTTAAGCGCACTTTCAACTTTCTGTTTCAGATATTCCTTCGCTGACGGAAGCATCTTTTCCCTTCTTTGTTTTTCTTTTAGGTTTTACATCATCTTCAGTTATATACTCAAATTTTGCATCACCCCAAAATCTTTCAAGACCGTAAAACTCACGCGCCGGCTTTAAAAATGCGTGAACGACAACATCTACATAATCAATCAAAACCCAGGTTAAATTTGTATATCCTTCAATATGCCACGCTTTAACCCCCTTCTTTTCAAGCTGTTCAACTATGTGATCAACTATCGCTTTAAGCTGAATTGAAGATTCAGCAGAACATACAACGAAGAAATCAGTTATATTTGTTAATTTACGAACATCCATTATAACTATATCTTCTGCTTTTTTCTCAAGTGCAAGTTGTGCTGCTTTCCTGGCGAGCGTCTTTGGTCTCAAAAACTTTCTCCATTTTTGTTTTTAAATGGTTTCAGTAAAATATAATCATTTCCAATTACAACGGTAAATTCATTGTAATACGGCTTTTCTGAATTAACAATTTTTCTCTCATCTATCCCAAGAACTTTTGCGATCAATCTCGCCGTATCCGGTTTCCCGACATGGTCAATTATAAAACTTTCTTTAACAATTGAACCATAATTTCCGTAATCAATCACATCAAAACCTTTGGTCCTCAAATACTGCGTTATCTGAAATGCGACATCTTCAACTCCGCAAGCGTTCAAAACATCAATTTGAAAATCAGGATTTTTCACGCCTATATCTTCTTCATTTGAAAATTTATATCCAAATCTAAAAATTTTCAAACCAAAAAAGATCAGGACCAAAAAAGCAGGTAAAAGAATCGCAACAAGCAAAACAATCTTACTATTTCGCTTAGTTCTTCTCATTCTTTCGGAGTTAGAACTAAATGCTTTGAGTTTTTTATCTTCTCAAATTCCATCTCAATCTTCAAATAATCACCATTCAAATAAATCCTTGTCTGACTATCGTAAAACTTGCTCATTAATTGCCCAGATGGACCCGCTGGTATAACAGAATATAATAAATTTTCAGAAAAATCAACAATTTGTCGCATTGATGGACCAAGCACACAATCAAATGGCTTTAGCATACTATAACCGGCATTGTTAACTGTAGTTCCAGCGCCACCAATTTCAAATGGACCAAGATTGAAAATCTTATCAAGCGGTTTCCTCAATCCAAGCGGATGTACAAGATAAAGTTTATGAATCTTCCCCCAGTGCCAGGTGGATATGTCATCACCAAGTTTATCTCTGAGGTAATTCACAGCATCTATAAAACTTTTTATTATTATCTCATCTTTCGTCTCAAATTTATCTTTCGTTCCAACATTGTCAAACCATAATGAGTCATTTTCAACGATAAGCTGTTTCAAAATCCTCACTGGAACGCCAGAATAAAACAAAAATCTTCGGTAAAGTTCTTGACCAAATTCATCCTCAAATGTATTTCGCATCATCTCAACAATAAAAGCATTAAAAATTGTCGTGGCGATATCATCACGGCTGAAATTGAAATTCCAATTTTTCAAAAATTCAATCGCTTTTTTTACGACTTCATCGTTAATGTTATAACCTTCAAACGCTTTGATTATATACGGCGTGATTTCTTTGGCGTAATGTGAAAAATAATCAAGTTGAAGATTCTTAAAATCCCCAACTGAAAATTTATCTTTTGACAACAGAATCTCCTCAATTCTCATTATCCTTGATTCCGGTTCCCACAGATAACTTATGTAGTATGGATAATTGTCGGGCACAATTTTATTATTTGCCGTTGCTATGAAATTTTCAGCTGGATTAAAAACATTTGGCTGTTCGTTAAACGGAACAAAGCCGACCCAATCATACTCATCTGTCTCACCTGGGTTTAAAAGTATCGGATTTAATTTTTTTCTGATTGGGATTTTCCCGCCGAGATAATATCCGATATTTCCGTAAATATCCGCATAAATAAAGTTTTGAGCAGGCGTCGTAAAAAATTTCAAGCCATCTTTAAACTCTTCCCAATTTTTTGCGTGGTTTATTTTATAAAAAGCAAGAATCTCATCAGAAATTAAGTGTCCCGTCCATTGCATTGAGACAGCCTGCGATGTGATAAATTTCGCATTAGGTTTAGGTATATATTCCAGAAAACCAAATTCATAAACATCGCTTATTACAGGTCCACGATGCGTTGACAAAACCTTAAATTTATACTCGCCTTTATCTCTAACTTTTATAATCTCCTCTCTAATGTTAAGTTCTCGCCACTCACCTTTATAAAAATACCTCGTTCCAGATGAATCAATTTTTTCAATGTAAAAATCCGTATCATCAAGCATAACATTTGTCAATCCCCAGGCGATGTAATTATTTCTTCCGATGACAATTCCCGGTGTTCCGGGGATGCTGACGCCGACCATGTCCATACTTCCATCGTTTAAATGAACCTGATACCAGATTGATGGCAAAGAAAAAGGAAGATGAGGATCATTTGCAAGAATTGGCTTTCCAGTTGTTGATTTCTTACCTGAAACAACCCAGGAGTTGCTCCCAAAACCATCAGCAAGTAGTCCAAACATCTCTCTAAATTTCAAATTTGCATCAACAAATTTCCCCATCGGTGGGAAATATTTGCGAATTATAATTGGCGCATTTTCTGGATATTTTGGAATTAACCTTTTAAATTTTTCTTCTCCAACTCTTGCCAGAATCTCCGAAAAAATCGGCTCCGTCCACCAGGAAAAATTCAACTGCCACGACATCAATCTTGTAATCAAAAGACAATCCCTTATCGTCCATTCCTCCGGCTCATATCCTAAAAGCTCAAATTCAATCGGATACTTACCCTTGTTCATCTGTATAAAATAGTTAACACCGTCCGAGTATGATTTTAAAATTTCAATTGATTTCTCACTCAAATATCTCTGCATTTTCCCGGTGGTTTCATAAAGCCCGAGGGTTCTGAAAAGTTTGTCAACTTCTATCGTTTGAATTCCAAAGATTTCAGATAATCTTCCACTCGCTATCCTCCTTGATAAATCCATTTGCCATAATCTATCCTGCGCCTGAACAAAACCGAGAGCAAAGTATAAATCGTGTTCATTTTTCGCATAAATGTGCGGAATTCCATTTTCATCTCTGTAAATATAAACAGTGTCAATCAAAAGTTCGGACTCTATATGTCCTTCAATTTGCGGGTGTGATTTTGTGATGAGTTTATAAGACAAAATTATAACAGCTATCAATCCAACTATTAAAACGAGCGAAACTCCAGCGAGAACTTTTGCAAATTTTGACATAAAAAATTTTCCATCGTTTTTGTTTTAACAAATTTACAAAAATTCAACTCGCAATTCAAACTTTGGAAAATTAACTTTTACTGACTAAATTTAAGTGCAACAAAAACTAAAGCCATTCCTGCTATGGATATCAAAGGCAAATCAGTCCTCATCTTAGGTGCCTGGGGGCTTGTCGGCTCTGCCGTAACCCGAAGAATTATTCAAGAAAAGCCAAGAAACATAATTGTAGCTTCCCTCAAACAGTGGGAAGCTGAAGAAGCGGTCGCACAATTAAGAAAAGAATTTCCAGAATTTGACCGCGATTTCTTTATCCCATGGTGGGGCAATATTTTCGTCAGGGATGAATTCAAAGATATGAGCAGAGAAGAAATTTTAGCAAATCCTGAATACAGAAGAACTTTAATTAACGACATAATTGGTGAGCTTACAGACGAAGTTCTAAAACAATCCGCACTTTACAAACTCCTCAACAGATTTGCACCTGAAATTGTAATTGATTGCATTAACACCGCAACAGCTATAGCATATCAAGACATCTTCACCATAAGCAACGAAGTTCTACACACAATTGACAGGTTGAAAAATAAAAAAGCTAACTCTGATGAACTAATTGAACTTACTGAAAAACTTCTCGCAACTCTTTATGTTCCGCAATTGATAAGACATGTGCAGATTCTATATCGTTCAATGCAGGAGGTCGGAACAAAGATATATGTAAAGATCGGAACAAGCGGAACAGGTGGAATGGGCTTAAACATACCATATACACACAGTGAGGAAAGACCCTCAAAAGTTTTGTTAAGTAAATCAGCAGTGGCCGGTGCGCACACCCTCCTTCTGTTTTTAATGGGAAGAACGCCGGATGCACCTATAACAAAAGAAATCAAACCAACAGCAGCAATAGCGTGGAAAAAAATTGGATATGGAGAAATACTAAGACGAGGTAAACCAATTGAACTTATTGATTGTCCACCCGAGAAAGCATTTAAACTTGATGGGAAACTTGAGCTAAAAATTGACAATGGGAAATTTGAAAAACTCAACCAAACCTTATACTCTGTCTTCATTGACACAGGAGAAAATGGACTCTTTTCAAGAGCTGAATTTGAAACGCTTTCAACACCTGGACAAATGGAATATGTGACCCCCGAAGAAATAGCTGAGACCGTAATTTTTGAGATAAAAGGTGGAAACACAGGACACGACATTATAAACGCACTTGACCATGCAACTCTTGAACCAACTTACAGAGCTGGATTTTTGACAGAAACTGCTTTGAAAAGAATGCGCGAGCTTGAAAAACAATTCGGCGTTGAAAGCATAGCCTTTGAACTTCTCGGACCACCGAGATTATCAAAACTTCTCTATGAAGCACATCTTTTAAAACTTGCCTATGGAAGCATAGAAAACGCAGCAAAACAGGACCCGAAAGATATGAGCGAAAAATGCACCGAAATTATACTTGCAAATAAAAAATTGAGATCACAGATAATTTCAATCGGAATCCCAATCCTAATGCCCGATGGAAAAACTCTAATTCGCGGTAATGAAATAAAAATTCCACCTTATAGAGGCGAAAATTGCGTTGACATCACACCAGAAAAAATAAATCAATGGGCTTACGATGGTTGGGTTGATTTGAGAGTTGAAAACATGGAAACATGGAAGAAAAGATTTACCCAGATTATGAAAGAAGTTGAGTCCATCCCACCCACTGATACAAGCTCAAGGTTTGTCAGAACCCGAGAATACTGGGAAGATTTCAAAACGATCAATGAAGGTAAAATCGCCGGATGGATCCTTGACCGTGAAGAACATGGAATGAGAATGAAATCATGACGAAACGAAGAATTTAAAAAGTTTGTTTTTAATTTTGAAGTAAAACCAAATAACGGAGGTGCGCCATGATTAGAGAAGTAATTTTCTGGGATGTTGATACACAGTATGACTTTATGATGAAAGATGGGAAACTCTATGTCCCGAATGCTGAGGAGATAATTCCAAATTTGAAAAAACTATATGATTACGCCCGAAAAAATGAGATTCAAATAATGGGTTCAGCTGATTACCACACACTTCAAGATGAAGAGATTTCGGATAATCCAGATTATTTAAATACATTCCCACCGCATTGTCTCCAGGGAACACCGGGTTGGGAAAGAATTGATGAGACGAAACCATTGAATCCGCTTTACATTGACAGTAAGAAATATGATGAAAAAGAGCTTGAAAATCTTGTAAAAAACCACACCGGTGAAATTATCTTCAGAAAGCAAAAATTTGATGTCTTCTCAAATCCAAATGTTGATCCTGTCCTTGAAATTATAAACCCGAAAGAGATCGTCGTCTTCGGTGTGGCTCTTGATGTATGCGATGCATATGCGATTGAAGGTTTTCTGAAGCGTGGTAAATATAAAATTTATCTCGTTGAAGATGCAGCAAAACCAATTTATGAAGATCGTGGAAAACAATTAATTGAAAAATGGCGCTCGGAGGGCGTTGAAATTGTAAAAACGGACGATATCGTTAAGAAAAATATATTGCTTGGTAAATTCGTTGAGAAATGATACTCCGGGGGAGTTTTGCGCTCCCCCATTTTTGCTTTTTACCCTCCAAAAACTTTATATTATCTTGTCAAAAATCAAAATTCACAATAAATGTTTGAATACACTGGCGTAATACATGTCCATTCTGTTTACTCCGACGGAACAGGAACAATACCCGAAATAGCAAAAGCAGGAAATGAACTCGGTCTTGATTTTATAATGATGACCGACCACAATACTTTAAAACCCAAACTTGATGGATACGAAGGATGGTATGGTGATACAATGCTTATATTTGGTTATGAACTCAATGACCCGGATGATAAAAACCATTATCTTGTTTTCAGAGTTGATGAAGTTTTTTATCCGAATAATTCTGCGAAAGAATATGTGAAAAAGATAAAGGAATTAAACGGCATCGGCATAATTGCACATCCCGATGAAAGAAGAAACAATTTTGAGGAATATCCACCTTATCCCTGGAATGAATGGAGCGTTGATGATTTCACAGGCATTGAAATATGGAATCACATGTCCGAGTGGGTTGAGGGATTAACACAGGAAAATAAGTTCCGCAGATTTATCCATCCATTGAAATCACTTCAGGGTCCTTATCCCGAAACTTTAAAACGCTGGGATGAAATAGCAAAAAGAAGAAGAATTACCGGCATTGGCGGTGTTGACGCACACGGTCATAAATACAAAATCTGGCAACTTTTTGAAGTTGAGGTCTTCCCATACAAAGTTATGTTCAGGGGGATAAGAACACATGTCTTACTTGATGAACCAATTGACAAAAACAAAAAAGAAAATTTTGAATTATACAAACAAAAAATTTTCTCCGCAATAGAAAACGCTCGCTGTTTTGTAACCTATGCATATTTTGCTGACCCAAAAGGTTTCAGATTTTTCGCTGAAAAGAACGGAAAAATTTATCAAATGGGAGATTATATTGAACTTGAAGATTCGCCAGTGAGGTTAAAAGTTATCCTTCCTAAAGAAGCTGAAGTTAAATTGCTCAAAAATGGCGAAATTTTAACAAGCACAATTGCAAGTGAATTAACTTACGAAGTTGGAGAAACGGGAGCTTACAGAGTTGAGGCTTATTACAACAGCAAACCGTGGATTTTTTCAAATCATATAAGAATTGGAAACAAAGGCATAATTTAAAGTGTGTGGCATATTTGGAATTTACGGACATCCTCAATCTGCATTAATGACTTATTACGGCTTATATGCCCTTCAACACAGGGGACAGGAATCAACCGGAATTGTAAGTTGTGAAAGAGATGAACTAAGCGGAAAAACAAAATTCAATTATCACAAAGGGATCGGGCTTGTTGCAGAAGTTTTCAAAGACGAAAAAATCATAAACGAATATCTCAAAGGGACATCCGCAATAGGTCATAATCGCTATTCAACCACCGGCTCATTAAACAAATCAAACATTCAACCTTTCGTTGTCCATTATAAAAATGGAAACCTCGCCATCGCTCACAATGGAAACTTAACAAACACACGATATTTGAGGAATAAACTTCAATCTGAAGGGACGATTTTTCAATCTTCAACTGACACGGAAATAATTTTACATCTGATCGCACGAAGTCAGAAAGAAGATCAAATTGAACAAATCAAAGATGCATTAAACCAGATTGAAGGTGCATATTCGCTTGTCATCTTAACGGATGATAAATTGATAGCTGTTCGTGATCCGTATGGTTTCAGACCTCTGGCGCTTGGAGTAATGGAAAATTTAAGCGAAAGCAATCCGTTTGGAAGAAGTTATGTCGTCGCATCAGAAACATGCGCTTTTGATCTCATAAATGCAAGTTATCTTCGCGATGTCTTGCCCGGGGAAATCGTTGTGATTGATGATGAAGTTTTAAGGACGGGTGAATTAAAATCGTTCTGGATTGAGAAAAAAGTTGAAAAGCAAGCGTTTTGCATCTTTGAGTTTATTTATTTTTCAAGACCCGATAGTAAAATTTTTGGAGAAAATGTTGATAAGGTTCGCAGAAAACTTGGAAAACTTCTGGCACACGAACACCCGGCTCCAAAATCAACCGAAGAGGATAAAGTCATCGTTATAAATGTCCCGGATTCAAGCAACACTGCAACGCTCGGCTTTGTTACTGAAAGCATAAAACTTGGCAATAATGTCAAAATTGAAATCGGATTGATAAGAAGCCATTATGTCGGCAGAACCTTTATACAGCCACAGCAAAATATGAGAGAGTTAAAGGTCAAAGTAAAATTTAACACTGTGAAAGGAGTTCTTGAAGGCAAGCGTGTTGTCATAGTAGATGATTCAATAGTTCGTGGAACCACATCAAAAGCGCTTGTCAAATTGATCAAAGATGCTGGTGCAAGAGAAGTCCATTTCAGGGTTGCTTCACCACCGATAAAATTTCCATGTTATTACGGTATGGATTTCCCGACGCAGGATGAATTAATCGCATCAAGATTAAATGGTGATGTTGAAAAGATAAGAGAAGAACTTGGCGTGGAATCTCTGGGTTATTTATCCGTTGAAAAACTGCTTGAATCGGCTCCGAAAAACTTAAGTTTTTGCATCGCTTGTTTCACAGGAAATTATCCAACACCAATTGAGGAAAAACCTGAAAAATTAGAATATGAAATTTTCATCAAATCAGCAGATGAAAAATTTGATTGAAATGAGAGAAAAAATCTTCAACATATCAAACTTTTTAAGCTTCAGCCGATTCATAATACTTATCCCGGCTATTTACTTTTTAACATCCGAGCCAGATCAGATTTTAATTGAAGCTTTTGATTTGAAACTTACCTTAAATCGTGCAATCTCAATGTTTTTTATGTTTCTGCTGTATTTAAGCGATCTTGCGGATGGATACCTTGCGAGGAAGTTTAATCAGATAACTGAATTCGGGAAAATAATTGATCCGCTTGCTGATAAAGTTTGCGTCGGAGCAATTGTGTTAAGTTTAGTTCAGCAAGGCGATCTTCCCATCTGGTATGTTGCAATTGTAATCGGAAGGGATTTAATTATTCTGTTAGCCGGGTTATATTTAAGCACAAGAATAAAATTTGTCCTCCCATCAAATAAACTCGGGAAATACACCGTTACATCAATCGCACTTGTAATCGCTCTGTCAATGCTAAAAGCTCGTGGTTTTATTTTAAACTTCTTCATCGCAATAAGCATTATTATGATTTTTGCATCTCTTTATGTCTACGGCAAAAGATTTTTTGAGCATCTCAAAAAGCTTAATTCAGCAAATGTTCCTGCTTCCAGATAAATGTTTTTCGCTGAAAAATAAATCTTGAGCTGAATATGGGAATCCTTGATAAAATTGGACTGAAAAAAATTAAAGATGGATTGACAAAAACAAGAAACAATCTCCTTGATAAAATCACCAACCTTTTCACATCAACAAAAGTAATTGACGAAAACTTTTTTTCTGAACTTGAAGAGATTTTAATTACTGCAGATGTCGGCGTGAATATGACTACCGAGATAATTGCAAGATTGAAAGAAAGATTAAAATCCGAGCGAATAAACGATGCCTCAGAGATTAATTCCCTCTTAAAAGATGAACTTGAAAAAATTTTAAAAACGATTGACAATCAAACTTCTGAAGATCCCTTTTATATTCCGCCGGATAAAAAACCATTCGTAATAATGATCGTTGGAGTAAACGGCGTGGGTAAGACCACAACGATCGGAAAACTTGCGTACCATTACAAAATCCGTGGCAATAAAGTTTTGATCGGTGCTGCAGATACCTTCCGTGCAGCTGCTAATGAACAAATTGAAATATGGGCTAAAAGAGCTGGGGTTGACATAATACAGCAACAGAAGGGTTCTGACCCCGGAGCAGTTGCATTTGATACATTAAAATCCGCACTTGCACGAAATATAGATGTTGTTTTGGTTGATACCGCAGGGCGACTTCACACGAAGACGAATTTGATGGAAGAATTGAAAAAAGTTAAAAGAGTTATGCAAAAAGTTATACCCTATGCTCCCAATGAGGTCTGGCTTGTCCTTGATGCCACCACAGGTCAAAACGCAATTCAACAGGCAAGACAATTTACACAATCAATCGGCGTAACAGGATTAATTATCACTAAACTTGATGGGACAGCAAAAGGCGGAGTTTTATTTGCAATTGTAAACGAATTAAAAATCCCTGTTAAATTTATCGGCGTTGGCGAAGATATAGATGATCTTCAACCCTTTGACCCATCTGCATTTGTTGAAGCTATTTTTGAAAAATAAATGTGGCAAAACTTGAACAAGAAAAGGTTAAATTATTTCCTTCTCTCCCTTTTCCTTCTTTTTTTCTCATTACACAGATTTTATAATCTCGGTTTTAAAGAATTACAAATGTGGGATGAGTCCCTTTACGGAGTTCGTGCAAAATCAATTTATTATTTCAATGACTGGGTTGATCAAACAAAACATGCAGTTGGTGGCTTGTATTCATCTTCTCATCCTCCGTTGTTTATATGGTTCACATCTTTATTTTATAAAATTTTCGGCATAAGTGAATTCACAACCCGATTTTTCTCTGCTTTGTTTGGCTCTTTAACCGTTTTTTTAATTTTTATCTTAATCAGAAAATTTTTTGATATTAAAACAGATAATTCATCACTCTTAAAGCCAAGCATATTATCAATTCCGTTGCTCGGTTCAATTTATCTTTTTAACTTTTACTCAAGACAGGCACAACTTGACATTCCTTATATATTTTTCGTTTCCTTATCAATTTATTTTTATCTTCTCGCCCTTGAACGAAGGGAAATTTTCCTGATTCTCTCTGGAATCTCATTCGGCTTGGCTTTGATGACAAAAATAATCGTCGGATTTTTTGCACCAATTTCAATCGGAATTTTTATTTTGATAGCCATTTTTAAAAAAGAGATGGATCTCAAAAAAGGAATCATACATCTTTCCACGCTTACATCAATTGGCATTTTGATCGCCCTGCCGTGGCATCTTTACATGCTCAAAACTTATGGAGATGATTTCATTAACACATTTTTCAAATTTCACATCATTGAGCGATTATCCAGAGGAGTTGAAGAGAACATCCCCGAACTCGGTTTCTTTTATATTTTAAATCAACTTATCGTTCAATTTCCACCCGTGATTCTTGTATTTTTTGATCTGTTAAAAATTCTCAAAAACTTTAAATCAACGCAGAAGGAGAAAATCCTAATTCACACTTGGTTCTGGAGCACATTTTTAATAACCTCAATTTCAAAAACAAAAATTCCAACCTATGCCCTACCTTCTCTTGTCCCTGCGGTAATTATCTCATCAACATTTTTATTTGAAATTGAAAACGAGAGTAAAAAATGGCTACCGCTATCGTTTCTATTGACAGCGATTGTCTGGTCATCAAGTCAGGACTTGAGAGATGCTATAAAAAATTTTATTAAGTTCAATTTCAACTTAACATCAATGACATCTGCACTTGGATTTCTCCTCGGATTTTTGACAATTCTTGTAATATCAAAAAAATTATTCTCTGAAATTCAACCTCAAAAATTAAGGCGTTTGATTTTCACTTTCACAATTTTAATCGGAACTTTTGTTGTTTTAAAAACAGAATTTTTTCTTGATTACTCTCGCTATTATGATGGCGCTGAAAAAGTATGTCAAATAATTGATTCTTCAAAATGTGATACACTTTTTTACCTTCACACGAAACATTCAACCGAAGGTATGAACCCGCAATTGACTTTTTACTCTTATAGAAAATTATCCCATTCAATTGTGTGGATTGAAATTCCAAGAGAGGACTTCAAGAGAATATCAAAATTTTTATCAAGCACATCAAATGCTTTTGTTTTGGTTGAAAAGACAGCAAAGGATAAAACAGAAAAACGAGCCGAACTTAACAATTTAAAATTTAAGATTGAATCAATGAACTACAAACCCATTATAGAAGTCAGGCGTTATATTCTCTATAAATTTTAAGGTGTATTATCTTTTGCTTTTGAAGATCCTTTCGTTAATATCCCGAGCTTGCCAAGAAATACATCTATTAAATTTCTTCTTCTCCACTCAAACTCTGGCGTTACCTCTTCAACTTCTTTACCAATCTCAACCTGTATAGATGGGGATTTTCTGATGCCGAGTATCTGAGATGGATAGATGCTTCTATGACCCGTTATTAAGAAACTAACAATACATGATAATGCAGCGTAAGGTGCGATACTTGTTCCAAAAAATTCTATCGCCATAATGCTTGAAGCGATAGGTGCGTTTGTTGCTCCCGCCAAAACACTTACTAAACCAATCGCAGAAAGCGTTGCTCTGTTCATCCCTATTAAATTTGCAAGTGCTGTCCCGGCTGCAGCTTCGATAAAAAATATAGGAGTTATCACTCCGCCACTTCCACCAAAATTTAGCGTAATAGAAGTAAAGATAATTTTCAGAATAAATGCATATATAACAATTTCCTTTCCTTCTAATATTTCCTGGATTGTTTCTAAACCAAGTCCGAGATATTTAGTTGAAAAGATGAAAGCTAAAACAATTATAATCAATCCACCAATTACACCCTTCAATGGTTTCCACAAATTTATCTTGGAAGATAAATCCTCAAACAATCTCATTGTTTCAATCAAAGCGAATGAGACAATCCCGAAGAAAACTCCAGCGATAATGACCTTGATTAATAGAGATTCGCTGAAAACGGGAGTAAATTTTAAAGGATGATAAAAATATGTAACTCCAAATCCAGAAGAAATATGATAACTTATAATACCTGCCACGAACGAAGGTAAAAGAGCCTCGTATAAAATATCTCCTATAAAAAGAACTTCAATTCCAAAAATAGCACCTGCTAAAGGCGTTCCGAAAACGGATGCGAAACCAGCACTTATACCGCATATAACAAGTTTTTTACGGTCAATATCATTAAATTTGAGTATATCTGAGAAAACGGAAGCAACCCCTGCGCCTACCTGAGCAGCTGGACCCTCTTTCCCCGCGGAA
>CAZQJI010000029.1:15019-19117 GCA_964593475.1 uncultured Bacteroidota bacterium
AATTAAAGAACTTTAAAAATAAAGCAAAGGTGTTTAAAATGAATCTGGCGATAGTTTTATTTCTGGCTTTTTTCAATTTCGTTTTCGCTCAAAATGATAGCCAATTTTATAATTTGATTATCAAGGGGAAGGATTTGGTTAAAGATGGTTATGCCACTTTTAACAAAGCGTTGCTTATGGAGGCAAGGTCATTATTTGAAAGAGCAGTTTCAATCAAACCCGAAAGCCCACTTGCTTTTTATCATCTTGCCTATTCAGAGTATTGCCTGTTGATTTATGCTTTGAATTTTGATGATGAGTTATTTAACAAACTTATTGACATCGCAATCAGGCATGCCGAGGAATCTATGAATTTAAACGATAAATGGTCTGAACCCCCAGCTTTGCTTTCATCTCTTTATGGGCTCAAAATAGCTAAAAATTGGATTCAGGGTCCATTTCTTGGACCTAAAAGTAGCAGATTGATTGAGGTTGCGATAATTCTTGATTCATTAAATCCGAGAGCGTGGCTTGTTCGCGGCATATCAAAATTTAATACTCCTTCAATTTTTGGTGGTGATATTGATGAAGCGATTGAGAATTTAAAAAGGGCGATTGATTTATTTGAGCGAAATAACATAGCAGACCCACTTGGACCAGACTGGGGTTATATTGATGCTCTTGTTTGGCTCGGGAAGTGCTATGAAAGGAAAAAGCAGTTTGAAAAAGCTGCAGAGTTTTATAAAAGGGCGCTTGAAGTTGAACCAAGATTTGGATGGGCAAAGAGAGAACTTTCAAAATTAACAGGAAAAACAAAATGAAAAAATATATCTTTTTCCTTCAGTTTGTTTTAATTCACTTGTTGTTTCCTCAGTCCAAAATTTCTGGTCTTGTGTTTGACGAGGAGAGTGGTAAGCCGCTTGCATATGCTAATGTTTATATCCAGAGTTCCTCTGAAGGTGCTATGACAGATGAAGATGGAAATTTCACATTTTTAACGAGAAAAGTAGGCAATGTAAAGCTTGTGGCAAGCATGGTTGGATATAAAAAGAGAGTAATTGATTTAAAGTTAAATGACCACGATTCAATTTTTGTTAAGATAAAGTTAACCCCTGAGCCAATTAATTTTGGTGAAGTTGTTGTCAATGCCAGCTCATTTAGCAATGTAGAATCAAAAGGATTAAGTTTAACGCAGGTTGATGTGTTTACTGTCCCGGGTGGGGCAGCTGATATTTTTCAGACGATAAAGACGCTTCCGGGGGTGACGCCAGTTTCTGAAAGTGCGCAGATTTATGTCAGGGGTGGAGACCCTGATGAGACAAAAACGATAATTAATGGTGTCCCACTTATATTTCCATTTACATTTGAATCGCCTTATGGTGGAATATTTTCAAATATTAACACCGCTTTTATAAAAAATTTTTTCTTTTCAAGCGGTGGCTTCTCGGCAAAATATGGAGATGCTTTATCTGGTGTCATTGAGATTGAAACGCTTGACGAGATTAATAGATCTGAGTTTTATGGCAATATATCACTTGCTGGTATTGGTGCTGGCGTCAGAATTCCTGTAGATAATAAGTTTTCCGGATTTCATATTGATATGAGGAAAAGTTACACAGCACCGATTTTCTGGGTCAATGGTGGAGCAAGTGGATTTTCAGTGTTCCCCAGTTCCGAGGATATAGCTGGTGGAATTGTGTTAAGATATTCTCGCACCGGGAAGGTTAAACTTTTCAGTTTATTTGCAAGCGATGTTCAAGGTGTCAATGTAGAACGCCCGGAATATAATGGGTTGTTTGATGGGAAAACGAGAAACTATCTCCTAAATTTCACCGCGAGTGATATATTATACTCAAAATTTCTTGTCAACTTTGCTGGGTTTAGAAATAAACATATGAATGTATGGAAGCTTGGCGTTCTTGATTTAAGAGGTAAAGATGACCTCTTTGGCTTTCGTTTTGATATAGATTATATTAACTCGGGACGCTTCAGTTATTTGATTGGCTTTGAATTTGAATCAAGAAGTGGAGAAGTTAAGGGTGTGATCCCGGCGAGGGATTATGACTTCCGCCCGGGGTATGATGGTAAATTTATCAATTTTAATTTTCAGTGTGAGCGATTCGGGATTTATCTGGAACCTAAATTTATGTTCAGGAAAATTTTTATCTCTTTCTCCGAAAGGTTTGATTATATAAAACAAATCAAGAAGGGATGGAATGACATTCGTCTAAGCATCGGTTTAAAACTGTCTAAAGATGCAACGATTAAATTTGCATCCGGGTGGTTCAGTCAATATAATAGGGATGTAAAGAGGTTTGGCTATGTTGTTAACACTGGTCCTATGAGAGCGATTCATTATATAATTTCGCTTGATGGTAAAATTGCTGGCTTTGTTGATGCAAGGATTGAATTGTATAATAAACTTTACAGGAAACTCCCTCTTAAATCTGGTGATGTTTGGGATGACTCAGGATACGGGTATGCCCGTGGGGTTGATATCATCTTAAAGGGCGGGATGCCCGGATTTTTAAATGCTTGGATTTCTTATAGTTTTCTTGATTCAAAGAGAAAATGGCTTGACTTTGAAGTTCTTGCCCCCTCCCCATATAATGTTAAACATAACTTTTCGTGTGTTTTAAAATACAATTTATCCTCCAACCTTGAAATCGGGTTAAGTTATAAATTCTCAACAGGGAGACCTTACACACCTATAATTGGTTCCATATATCATCAAAGCGTTGATGTTTATGAACCCATCTATGGTGTTAAAAACTCCGGCAGGTATCCAGACTATCAACGCTTTGATGTGAGATTGAATTACATTATAAAATTTGGCAAGGATGGTTTTGCCGTTTTTTACATTGAGATGATAAATGTTTTAAACAAAAGGAATATCATGGACTATACATATTCGCGCGATTACTCTATACGTGAGCCGTTGCTAAGTTACTTTGGGAGGAGAACGATTGTCTTTGGATGTTTCTTTCAAATTTAAAAATTTGTTAAATTTTTAAAAACAAAAATATTAAAAAGTTATGTCGGAGAAGCGATCCACCAAAGGGGTCTTTCCAGACCCATCGGGGGATGAACTCAAGCAAGAAATAGCATTGATCAGGCAGATAATGGAAGAGACAAAGCGTGTCACCCGTGATAATGGAAAGTATTATATTTTCTGGGGAGCGCTTGTGATGGTTGGACTTTTGTTAAGTTACTTTACAATTAAATTAAGTTTAGGTTTAAACCATGGTTTAATTTGGCTCGTTTGTGTAGGTATTGGATGGATAGGTTATTTTATTATGGGTTACAAGGATAAGGCAAGGCAAAGGAGTGAAACTTTTTCAGGCAGAGTTCTTATGATGATATGGCTTGGATGCGGGATAGCGCTTACAATTTTGGGGTTTGTGGGGACATTTACAGGTGGCATTAAGTTTGGTGCATTATCTGCTGTTATTGCAACAGTTTTGGGAGTTGGATACTTTGTAAGTTCCGTTCTCTACCCGCATAAATGGTTTATCTACCTTGCCATTGGTTGGTGGCTTGGTGGTATCGTTACTTTCTTCTTACAAGGCGATGAGTCAATTTTAATTCTTGCACTTATGATTTTCGCACTTCAAATGGTCCCAGGACTTGTTTTGTATTCCAGGTATAAGAAAGAAATTTCATAGATGTATGGCTGATGATTTTGATTATAAGCAATTTGATGAGATAATTCATTCGCGGATTCGCCTCCTGATAATGAGCGTTCTTACAACTGTTGAAGAGGCGGATTTTACATTTATTCGTGACCGTGTGAAGACAACGGACGGGAATTTGAGCATACATTTGAGAAAACTTGAAGATGCGGGATATGTATCTATGAAAAAGAGTTTCATAGGGCGAAAACCTGTGACCACTTATAGGCTTACAGCAAAGGGAAGAAGAGCTTTTGAAATTTATCTTGAGCGAATTGAAAAACTTATAGAGAAAATTAAGCCTGAAAAAGGCACATAAATCAGGGATTTACTTTAAAATTTAAAAGTTAAAAATTTTTGGAAAAGGTCAACCTTTGAGGTCTCTTTGAACCCTAGGGTTTAAAGTTATTTCCCATAAATTTAAATTTTAAAAATGAAAAATGCAGTA
>CAZQJI010000029.1:19217-29403 GCA_964593475.1 uncultured Bacteroidota bacterium
AGGCATAATTGGAGCTATTGCAACTGCTCTACATTAATGTTTTCCACCTTTCTCTTGCAACTCTAAAAATCTCTGCATAAACCCTATCTCTTGGAACACACCCAGTGGGAAACTGACCGAGCTCATTATGTTTTGAACGCATAAGATTCGTACAGTGACTTATTGTTATACAAACCTTTGATGGGTTCAACTTGCTATACTTTTTTAAGTCAGATATGAAATCAGGGTATGCAAGCGCACCCCTGCCAACTCCAACAATTGAAACTTTGTTCTCTTTCAAATTTGCCTCGCCTGCATAAATGAAGTATTCGCGAAGATAACTGTATCCAGTCCCGACAACTAAAATTTCCCCCTCCGACTTATTAAATGAATCAATGGCTTTTTTTATCTCAGCTGTTAATTTAAAATGTCTTGCAACTCCAATCAGTGGATGTTCGGGTTGAATATAACCATCAAAAGGTGGGGTCTCAAACGGTCTCCCTATATGCGGATTATAATATGGACTCCCCATAGAAATATTAATCATCTTAACACCAAGAGAGGATAACAACTCAACAAGTTTAATCGGCTCTGTTAAATCTGGCTTGAGAGGGTCATTTTCATTTACTCCAAAGCCAAATAGATAAGGCACCGGGTATTCAACCGGTCTTCCGATCCCATCTTCACCTTTAACAAAAGGTATACAATCAAAAACATTTATTCGCGATGCCAATAAAATTTTGTCTCCAAGTTCCGATTTTATTTTGCTTATGACATTTCTGATAAATCTTGTTCTATTTTGAAAATCGCCACCATATTTCCCGCCCCTTGTTTTACCTGCAAGAAGCTCATTTAAAAGGTAAGTATGACACTGCTTTATATCAATGAACTGAAAACCCGCCTCATAAGCGAGTTTAGCACATTCAACAAACTTATCCTCAAGTTTTTCAAGATATTTATCGCTTACAACAGGATAACTATCATCAATTGTGATTTTTTTATCTTTATCAACAAATGTTAACTTATCAACTACTGGATTATGAAATGCTATCATTGGTTTTTTATAACTCCATCTCCCGGAGTGTGTAAGCTGTATCCCTATAACCAGATCTGAATCGTCGCCCCATATCTTCTTATGCTCTTCCCTTGTCGTTTTAACAAGCTCAGCAAAAAATTTGAGGTTCTTTTCATTTAACAAAAGTTGTCTTGGATTAGCTCTCCCCTCTTCAACTACAGCTGTAGCTTCACCCCAGATTAATTTCACACCACCGGCGCCAAACCTTCTCCATCTTCTGAATGTGAGCTCATCCGGTCTTCCATCAAGTGTTCCATCACAACCTTCCATTGGATGTATCGCAAACCTATTCCCAATTTTCAATCCAGAAATTTCTATTGGCTTGAAAACAAATTCAAGATTTTCATCAAACTTTAAAATTTCAGCAAGACCCAGCCTCTCAACTTCTGCTCTTAACTCGTCAAGCGTTTTAAACTTAAAAAATCTCACTTTACAACGAACTTTATTTTAACTCTTTTACTAAAATAAGGAACTATCAATTGCCCGTTTTTCAAATTAACCTCTTCACCATCAACAAAAGCAACTGTTTTTTCACCTCGTTCTATATCAAGATCAACAAATGTATTTCTAACTCTTATGGTTGAATGGATTGAATCCACATCCGATATTAAATTTGGCTTTATTGTCAGGTTTTCCATCTCGGGTCTAAATCCCAGAATATGATAAATAAAAAGTGCGATCATTTCAGCCCATGTCCATCCGATTATCCCGACAGGTGGTAGTGGCGGTGTTAATTGTTCAACCGAATAATACTCAAACCATCCACCCGATTTGCCTCCGTTTATACTGTAAAGCCAGTTAAGAACACGCCAGACCTTATCATAATTTTTTGTTTCCATACATGCTCTTGCTACAAAAAGAGAAGCAAAAGGCCATGGACCAGGCGGTTGTGGCTCGCTTGAACTATCATACCTTTCATATCCCCCATAACTCCATCTCTGATTAAACAACTTCTCAACCCATTCAAGCGTCTTCAATGAAATTTGCGAATCTGCATCCACAAAACCATATATAATTGGCAAAACTTCAGAAGTATCGGACTCAGATGAGGGTTTATCTTCAACAGCTATGGGAGAATTTGGTGGCATTCTCCTTCTATCCGGTGGAATGAAATATCTCTGCCATTGTCCGTTTAAATTTCTTCTTTTTATAAAATGACCATCTTCAATTAACCTGAAAACCGGATGATTTAACATTGAATTTTTTATCTCGTTTGATGCGGAAAGCCACTTTTGAGCCAATCTAACTTCACCTGCTTTTTCAGCAAGTTCAGAAGCCTTTGCAAGTCCCAGCGAAACCCAGAATTGATATGCTAACTCATAACCATCTTCGACTCCGAATGCATCCGTCCTTTCCCAGAACTCTCTTTTGTTCTTCAAAAGTTTGCTATTTTTATCCCAGAAGACATCTTTTAAAGGAAATTCTGCAACGAGCTTGACCTTATCCCAGAATTTTTTCACTAATTCAAAATCACCAGTCCAGCAAACATACGACCAGAGTGCATATAAAAGCTGTCCGTTTTGATCAAGCTCTGTTAGCTCATAACCGAACCACCGACTTGACTCAACTGTTTGACCTTCCGGACCGACAAATCTACCAAGTAACTTCGCCAGCATTATTTTCGCCTCTTCAAAAAATCCACACATTAAAAGACCAAGGACAAACATTGAATCATCCCTGACCCATTCCATATTATACTGCCATATCCCGGAATCTCTTTTGCCGGTTTTTGAAACTGTTGATTTCAAACCATTAGCAGAAACATTAAAAAGATGATTTAAAACCTCATTATCACTTTTAAACTTGTTTTTCTCGCCCCAGAATTTAGATGTTTCATCAACAAACTGTGAAAAACTTTTCTTCTTCAGAATTTTATCATCTCCATCAAGCGAGTAAACATAAACAACCTCAGCCATTTTATCTATACGGTTTAAGTCAACCCAGAGATCATATCTTCCCGAAACCCTTGCGCTTTTATGCAGAGTTTGAAGTTTCATAGTCGCCCATCCCCTCGCATAAACAGCTTTTTCAGATTCACTTGTAAAAATTTCATCAAATAATCCAAAGTTAGGATAAAGCTGAAGGCGAAGTGAAACTTCAGCCGGTTCTTGCAATTTATTCCTGATTTCAATAGCTCTAAATAAAATTTTCCCATTTCTTGGAGTGAAAAATTTTTCTATCACATTAAATTTTTCATCGCCCCATTTTAACTTAACAATTGGAATTCCGGATTGGAAATCCCAGGAAATTTCTTCAAAATTTTCCCGATTTAGCTGGTAATATTGCCCGTTGAATAGAACAGTTAACTTTGTATTTTCAAAGCCGCGTTCGGGATGATAAAGAAATGTGCTCCATTTTCTGACAAATCTTTCAGCATCCCAGATCGTCAGCCCGAAAAAAGAGGCGCCGGAGTTCCTATCAGAACAGAATTGAACGGAGGAAATTATTTCACCGTTGCCAATTATAAAATACTCAACACCGGGCAAAGTCGTAATATAATCGGTATGAATCCTCTGTGTATCAAATTTATAAAATGGGAGCTCATTATCAGCAAAGGACTTTTGATCATCAACAGCGAGTTTGGAGGTTTTGTTATCGCTTAATCCAGTGAATTTATTGTTAATATACTCATAAAAAGTTATGCCACAACAAAGTGTTAAAAATTCTCTTCTTTTCATTTCGTCGTTTCATCAATTATTTTTAAATTATTGAAGTCAATTTTTCTCATTCTCTCTTTATACTTTATTTCAAGAACTTTACTTCCAACCCCAGATCTCAAATAAACTCCATCAAACAATCCCCAATCAAGCGGATAAATTTTACCATTAAGCATTCTTTTACCATCATAAGAGAAAAACATTTCAAATCCTCTCAAACCTTTGTATCTTACCGAAAAATCGCGAGAATCAAAACTATATTTTGAACTTCTTAACCCATCCCTGAATTTCCCAAAATTCCCAAACTCACTCTCTCCCCCTGCCTCAACTATCAAACATATCCTGTCCCCATAAACTCTTATCCTATAACTTATGCTATCAACTTTCATCTCAAACCTGCCACCGATTATTTTCATCCCGAAATAAGCATTGCCCATAGAACCGATTATCCATCCGGATGTGTCCATCTCAAAATGATCAAGATACCTTGGTATAAATATGTTGACATGTTTATATTTTTCTCTGTCGTTCATCCTATCCAGACCATATAGAACTATCATCGTCCCTTTATACTGAAATATCCGCTCGTATGGTGAAGATGAGATCAATTTATCAGGATTTCTATAAAATTTATGTGCCCTATCAACCAGCTCAGGCAAAATTTTCATCTCCTCTGGGAAAAACATACCAAGTTCAATTTCCGAAGAATATGGATGAACTGAAAAAACAGTATTATATTCTCTTGCATCAGCAAATGTTATATCCCAGCTATGTTGATGTATCGGCTGAAGTATTCCGCCCTGTAAACTACCCATACAGTAGTCACGTGTCATATATGTGTATTTGTAAACTGCTGGATTTCTCTCACTGCCATACCTTATAATATTTCTAACTCGTTTTCTTTCTCTGTGCTCATACGGGAGTTCTCTATCAGTTGCGATCTTATAGATTATGTAAGGTAAAATATATGATGTAACTGCAGGGAATACAGCAATTCCATATCTTGATAAATTTCGCTCAAAATTCGGATCGCTGCCGAAATATAAAGCAGAAAAAGCGCTCGCAAGTGAATTCCTCGGATTCATCGCTTCCGGCGGATATTCCCTGCTATGAGCACCACAATAGCAATTTGATAAATGTTCAACCGCAAAATCCGAAAACAGATAATCAAGCATCATCTGTGCCTTCAACTTCATCAGTGAATCCTGTGAAAACTCATAAAGCATAAACATCGGTATTAAAAAGAAAGGCATATAATGAGAGGAATCAAATTCACCCTGACCAATTGTCGTCGTTATCTCAATCCATTTATCTATCCATCCCCTGGCTTCCTCAAAATTTTCTTCTGAACTTTTCCCGGTATACCATTCCGAACCATCTTGATTTGACCACCTCTGTGATGCAAGATAAAGTGAAACATAATACATAAGCCAGTGATTCTCTGTATCCCCTCTAAACGGAGTGTATGTTTTCCAGACATTTCTATATTTTCGCTTTAACCATTCAGGCATTTTATCCTCAGCGTATAGATAAGTCATTAAACTTGGATACATAAAAAACATATCACCGCTTGGCTCCGTTATAAGCGAATCAAAAATTTCAATCGCACCTTCAATATCCGTATTCGTTGAGAACTTGGCAAGTGAAACGACAAAACTTTTCTGATTTAACATAGCAAAATATCGTAAAAGTTTATCCTTTCTCTTCTCAAAATTTACCCTGTATTCATCCTCAGGAGAAAGTTGTTTCGCTTTCAGATCATTATTCCAACCGAGAATATTTAAAAAAATTGAAGCAAGCAAAATTATTTTCGCCATCTTTAAACCTTAAATTTTATTCAATATAAATTGACCAGACCAAAGCTCCTTTAAGATCTGAATAATTCCATGTCCTCCCTCCATCTTTGCTTATATAAACCCCACCATCAATAGAGCCAGCCACTATAAAATTTGGATCATCGGGATGAACGGCAATTGAATGTATAGAATCAAAATCACCAAGTCCATCAGAGAAACACATCCAGGTATTTCCTCCATCATCTGAGCGACAAACTCCGGTTTTAAATCCACCAGCATAAATTATGTTTTTATTTTTCGGATCAAATGCAATTGAATAAATTGTTAATGAACGCAAACCTTTATTAACATTCTTCCAGGTTCTACCAGCATCAGTTGATTTAAAAATTCCATCTTCTTCCGTTCCAGCAAATATTATATCCGGATCATTCGGGCTTTGAACTAAAGTTCTCACGGCAATGCCTTTTAAAGCAAGATTTCTCCAGCTCTCACCATTATCCAAGCTTTCATAAATGCCATCCTCAGTTCCAATTAAAATTCTTTTCTTGTTTTTAACATCAATTAAAATTGAGCTGACGAAAGTTGATGATGTTGTTCCGGTTTGTTCCGGTTTTATACCATTATTTTTTTCCTCCCAGCTCCACCCGGCATCGCTTGATTTGAAAATGCCATAAGCTGTCGCTGCTAAAATTAAATTTTTATCCTCAGGATGAATGACCACCTTTAAAACTTCCGTTACCCTCCAGTCAGTCATAATTCTCCATGTCTCTCCCCCATCCGTTGTCTTCAAAACGCCGTTGCCAGCTGCAAGATAGATTACTTTACCATTTGAACCGGGCTCAACCGCAATTGAATTCGCCTTTATATTTTTCCATCCCTTATGAACCCAGCTTTTTCCATTGTCACTTGAAATAAACAAACCCGACGGGAGATTTTTTGCTCCAACTATCATTTTCTCAACCATAAGCACAACCGCATAAATTTTCCTTTCAACTCCTCCCTGCTGGAACAAATTCACGCAAAAAATAAAAAGTAAGGTAACTGTTAAAATTCGCATCTCAATTTTTAAATTTTATTTTAACTCATCAAAAATTTCAAATTTATTGAAGTCAAGAATTCTCTTTATAATTTTTCCAGATGGCTCCATATAAATCATTTCTACAACTTTTCCATTATCTCTTGACCCGATAAATCTTCCCTCAAATAATCCCCAGTCCATTTCGAACTTCTTCCCGTCTATAAATCTTTTCCCATCATAAGAAAAAAACATTTCAAAACCATGCAAACTTTTATAAATTACACTAAAATCCTCCACCCGAAAATCAGAAAGCGTCGCTTTCAAAGATGAAGTGAAATTCTCAAAACTGCCAAACTCATCAATATCCCCGGTCTCAACAATCAGACAGATTTTATCACCATAAACCTTGAACCTGTAACCAGCGCTATCTTTTAACATCTCAGAAAAACCACCAATGATCCTCAAACCAAAAAACGCATCACCAAACCTTCCATAAATCCAGCCGGAGCTATCAACCTTAAAACTGGCAACTAAACCGGAAACAAAAATGTTTACATGACGATATTTTTCCTCTTCCTTCATATCGTTCAAATTATACAACGCTATTAATGTCCCCTTGTATTGAAATATACGCTCATACGGAGAAGATGAAGATAATTTATCAGGGCTTCTATAAACTTTATGAGCCCTGTCAACAAGCTCAGGTAAAATTTTAACTTCCTCTGGGAAAAACATTCCAAGTTCAATTTCGGAAAAATAAGGATGAACTGAAAAAACTGTTCCACCACCTTCAAATGTTATATCCCAGCTATGCTGTTGTATTGGTTGAAGTATTCCACCCTGCAAACTACCAATACAATATCTGCTTGTCATATATGTGTATTTGTAAACAACCGGGTTTCTTTCCTTCCCGAATCTTATCACATTCCTGACCCTTTTTCTCTCTCTATGCTCATATGGGATGCTTCTATCAGTGGCTATGTGATAAATTATCTCCGGGGGTTTGAAATTGCTCATCGCGCAAAAAATCACCGTGCTTTTTTCCTTTGCTTTAGGATTGAAATCTGTTTCACCAAAATAAAGATAACCAAGCGCTTGCGCCTGCACCTCAAGCGGTTTCACAGTCAGATCAGGATAATCCCTGCTATGTGCTCCGCAATAGCAACCCTTAAGATATTCAACTGCGTAATCAACAAGTATATACTCAAGCATCATCTGTGCTTTCTTTTTCATCAATGTATCCTGTGCAAAATCATAAAGAACACAAAGTGGCGGAACAAAAGCAATTATATAAGTTGGCGAATCAAACTCCATTTGGCCCGAAGAAGTTGTCTTATCAATCCAGAAATTGATATATTCCTCGGATTCGTGAAAATTTTCTTCAGATGTCTTCAAATTCGACCAGGTCTCACCTTTCCATTCTTGCGATATAAGATACCATGCAATATAATACATAAGCCAGTGATTTTCTGTATCCCCACGATAAATTGTCCTCCTCTTGAAAACATTTTTAATTTTGTCACGATAACTAGTTGGAAGAACTTCTTTACAGTGCATATAAAGCCCGATCAATTGATAAGCAAAAAACATATCTCCCACCCCAGGATTTAAAATAAGCGAATCAAGAGCATGAAGATATTTTTCAAGATCCTTACCGAATTTTATCTTTGCGGTCAGAACAAAAAAATCAATTTTATCCCTACCCAATTGAACTGAATCAATGTAAAACTTTAAAATCCTCTCCCTGCGAAGTTCAAATCCACTTGAAAAACCGTTAACCAGCGCCAAAACCTGTATTAGAAGAGATAGAATATAAATCTTCATAACTTTACGGATTTCTTTTTCTTTATTGATTCAATCATCGCTTCAATAACTCTTAAATTTTCCAAACCAACACGACCATCTACTTCTGGTTTTTCTCTTTTTATAACACAGTTTGCAAATTCATCCATTTCCTCAATATAGCTTTCAATATCTTCTTTAAGATTAAAGACCTCTGGCTTTCCCTCGCCACGGCGTAGAAGTTCAACTCTGTCAATATAACATATAACTGTTGCATCTGTTCCGTGAATTTTTAATTCATATATATCCCCACATACATACGATGAGGAGATGAGACCTACAATACTGTTTGAAAGTTTAATCAAAGCAACAGCCGTATCTTCAACCTTCAAAAATGCTTTTCTAGCATAACATGAAACTTCACTTACCCTTCCAAGAAGATAATTTATTGTGTCAATAAAATGAATCCCGAGCTGTGTCATCGGAAGAAGCGGACATTTACTTTTGTCCATTTTCCACTTCGGGAAATAGCCAAGCCCTGTAGACATTGAAATGTTCGCTTCAAAAAATGTCACTTTACCTAGTTCTCCACTTTCAATTATCTCTTTTGCCTTTCTGAAAACTTTCCTCTTTCTCGTATTATGCCCGACCTGAAGAATTAATTTTTTCACATCGGCAAGTTTCACAAGTTTTCTTGCTTCATCAACATTAACGGTGATGGGTTTCTCCACAAAAACATCTTTACCTTTCACTAAAGCTTTATACGCCTGCGTAAAATGTAAATAATTCGGCGTTACGATTATAACTGCCCTTACATCATCATATTCAAGAAGCTCATCATAGTTTGAAAACTTTTTGCAATTGAATTCAGCAACCGCCTCTTCAAGCAACTTCTCATTGACATCATAACATGCAACGATATTCATCTTCCCGCATAACTTCACCGCTTTTCTTATCGTCAATCCATGACCTCCAAGCCCAACAATAGCAACATTGACCTTTTTCATAATCCGCTCCATTCAATTGCTTTTAAAATTGCTCTGACCCTTTTCAGATTCTCAATTGTTGACTCAATAAGTGGCAAATAATGCGTTTCAATTGTGATATTATCAACTACCCTGTCCCGAACTATAGCTCTGAGCTGACCAAACCAATTGACCGAGCCATCGCCAACAAGAAGACATTTAAACTCGGGTTTATTCACAGCATCCTTGACATGAAGGTTAAAGATGAAATTTTTTATGCTTTCATATCCAACAGGAAAGGCAAATTCTCCGGCACCAACAGCGTTTGCCGGATCCCAGTTTGCCCCGAGATTTTTCGCTCCAACCTTTTCAATCACTCTGGCAGTATTAACACCAGTATCACAATAAAAACCCGGCTCATTTTCAATTGCAAGATTAAATCCTTCAGCATAAGCATAATCGGAAACTTTTCTCAATGTCTCAATGATAAAATCTTCCGGCGTTCCATCCCTGACAAAACCAAAAATTATTATCTTGTTAACACCGAGTTTCCTCGCAAGTTGAAATGTATCCGGCAAAACTTTTTCCATCTCAAATTTCAATTTTTCAGATTCACCCGGCTTAATTTTAAAAATACCCGGTGAAAGCGCTGTTATCCTAATTTTCCCGGATTGGACATTTTCAAGTATAAAATTAACATCTTCCTCGCTGATATATGGAACCCGCCTGTCATAGCTGCCGACGCAACGAATCTCATAATTCACAATTCCAAGCTTGAGCCCTATCTCAATCGCTTCTTTTATGTTAAGAGAAATTTCATCTGTAACTATTCCAATCTCAAGCACTCTAAATTCGGAATTTTTGTTTTTAATAAAGCACCATAGCGGACTTTTTCCACATATAATCGGGGTCAA
>CAZQJI010000030.1:0-28261 GCA_964593475.1 uncultured Bacteroidota bacterium
GATGTTTATTGCTAAATACAATGCACAATTTCAAATTTAATAAAAATGGGGGAAAATCATCAAAGGAAATTACACATGGGTTGATTTAAAAATTTGCTTTTCTGTTAGCATAAGTTCATAAACTTTACTGTGCCATTTTGCGATCTGATCATATGTTAAGAATCTAATTCTGTTTCTTATCGGGTTAAAAGCGGTTGATTCAACTTTTGATTTAAACTCCCCGTATCTTTCTTTCGGGGACACAATATAAAACCCAACATTGAAATCCTGCAACTCAATAAATTTAAAAAGGGAACTCTGAAAATCTGATGTATGATTAACTTCAAATGCACCCGCTGGAAATTCACGCTCATTAAACCAGATAACATCTATTGTTCTTACTTTTTGAATTATCCTGTTATATGTAAAGTTCGGCATCTTTTCAAAACCAACGATATCTCTCAACCTTTTACCAAGAAATTTTTTGTTTTTGTCCTGCGGTGGGATATATGTTTTAAATCCTTTGATATTTCCAATTTCAACAAGAAGACCTTGATAATAAGTGTGTATAGAATCGGCATCTGGTTTCGTTTCCTTCTCAACTAGTAAGATGACATCGTCAGGTAATTTATCCCTGTATGTCTTTAAAGCCCATAATCCTGGTTTTATACGAAAGAAAAAACGTTTATCCTGCACTATTCTTCTTATTGTTGCAAATGGTGTCTTTGTCTTCCAGTGGATTCCTGATCTCTCCAAAAATTTTAAAACATTCTCATAAAGGTAACCAAGTGTAGCGTAACCACCGTTTTCTTCCATAATTTTAATCACAACTTCATATTGCTTCAACTGGTTAATTACCAAATTTACTTTTCAATCAATCTCAAATTTTGTCAATTCTTTAAAAGCGAGAAATCGTTCTTGAATCTCGTCCCAGGTTAGATTTTTTATTCGGTTAATCCCAAAATCTTCAACACAAAATGAGGCAATGGCACTGCCGTAAATTACGGCTCGTCTTAAATTTTTTTCAGAGAAATCTTTCGTTTTAGCAAGCCATCCCGCAAAACCACCAGCAAATGTATCACCTGCACCAGTTGGATCTTGAATTGCTTCAATTGGATAAGCAGGGGCTGAAAAAATTATGCTATCAATCATAAGAACCGCACCATGTTCACCCTTCTTGATTATTACAATCTCAGGACCGAGGTTTAAAATTTTACGCCCCGCTTTTATCAAATTTGGTTCATGTGCAATTTGCCTTGCTTCGGCATCGTTTACGATTAAAACATTCACACGTTTCAATGTTTCCAAAAGTTCATCATACTTTCTTTCAATCCAGAAATTCATCGTATCAGCAATCACAAGCTTTGGATTGTAAACTTGATCAAGAACTCTCATCTGAAGCACAGGATCAATGTTCCCGAGGCATACAATTTCACTTGATTTAAATTCATCGGGTATTATCGGATTAAAATCAGCGAACACATTTAATTGAGTATAAATTGTCTCACGTGTATTCATATCGTAATGGTATTTCCCCGCCCATCTAAATGTTTTACCATTGCGAATAATCTGGAGACCTTTTAGATTTACTCCTCTACCTTGTAGTTCTCCGATTACATTTTCCGGGAAATCATCTCCAACAACACCAACAAGCCCGATTGAGTTTGTAAAATAACTTGCTGAAATTGAAATGTAAAGAGCTGAACCACCCGGTGTTTCATCAACACGTGCAAATGGCGTCTCAATGGTATCAAGTGCTATTGAGCCAACGACAAGTAGTTCCAAAATTTATGCCTCCTTATTTTTTCTTATCTCCTGTCTCAATAAACGGTCTTATGAGTTCAATTGGGATTGGAAATATCGTGGTTGAATTTCTCTCAGATGCAACTTCAGAAAGGGTTTGCAAAAATCTCAATTGTATCGCAGTTGGATATTGACCGATTATCTGAGCTGCCTCCGCAAGTCGTTGAGCTGCTTGATATTCTCCTTCCGCATTGATAACTTTCGCTCTTCTTTCTCTTTCCGCTTCAGCCTGTCTTGCCATTGCTCTCTGCATTTCAACTGGAAGATCAACATGTTTTATTTCAACCATTGAGACCTTAATTCCCCATGGGTCTGTGTGAGCATCAATTATCTGCTGTAAATTCTGATTTATCTTTTCTCTTTCTGCTAAAATTTCATCAAGTTCGCTTTGCCCTAAAACACTTCTTAATGTCGTCTGCGAAAGCTGTGAAGTTGCATAAAGATAATCTTCAACCTCAACTATCGCTTTTTCAGGGTCTACGACTCTGAAATAAACCACCGCATTAACTTTAATTGAAACATTATCTCTTGTTATGACATCCTGCGGTGGGACATCAAGCACGACTGTTCTTAAACTCACTTTCACCATTCTATCAACTATCGGAATAAGAAATATAAGCCCTGGACCTTTTGCCCCTATCAATCTCCCGAGTCGGAACACAACGCCTCTTTCATATTCACGCAAAACTCTTATAGCGCTTGAAAGTATGATGATTAAAAAAACAACTATTACTGTTAAAAGTGAAATCGTCATGGCTATACCTCCATTTTTAGTTTATGTCTTCTTGTTAAGTTTTTCAACCTTAAGCGTTAAGCCGTCAATTCCTTTAACGACTATTTCTTCATTTTGATTGATTTCATCCTGGCTCATTGCTTTCCAGATTTCGCCGTGAACTCTGACTTGACCTGTAGCCCAGCCGTTTGAAGCAGGTTTAAATTGTGTAAGTGCAATTCCAGTTTCTCCGATTAATCCTTCTTTTCCTGTTGTTGGCTTCCTCCTTTGTGCCTTTAAAGCCATACCGATTGCAAAGAGGAAGAAAAGAACTGTTAAGGCAACCGCTGTTATTATAACTGTTAATGAAATTTGCATAAGTTCAAATGGTGAGTTTATTAACATTATTGAACCAAGTAAAAGTGAGATCGCACCACCTATTGTGAGCAAACCGTGGCTTACAATTTTAATTTCAAGAAGCAAAAGAATTATACCAAGAATTATCAAAGCAAGCCCAGCATAATTTATCGGCAGTGCCTGAAGTGAATAAAAAGCAAGTATCAAACAAATAGCCCCGATCACGCCAGGGAAAATTGAGCCGGGATTGTAGAGTTCAAACAAAATCCCATAAATCCCAAGCAAAAGCAAAATATACGCTATGTTTGGATCGCTTATCAAAGCGAGAAGTTTTTCTCGCCAGTTCATTTCAACAAATTTTATTCGTGCATCTTTGACATTTAAAACAACTTCTCTTGAATCAATTTTTACAACCCTGCCGTCAATCTTTTCAAGCAAATCCTTCAAATCCCTCGCTATGAGATCAATTACGCTATCTTTCAACGCTTCCGTTTCAGTTGAAGATATGCTTTCACGAACCGCTTTCTCAGCCCATTTGACATTTCTATTCCTCTTCTCTGCGATTGTCCTGACAAAAGCAGCAGCATCGTTTGTTATTTTCTGTTCCATAACTTTTGAAGTATCACCAACACCACCAATTCCAACTGGATGCGCAGCTCCGATGTTTGTCCCCGGAGCCATCACTGCGATGTGAGCTGCGAGAGTTATGAAAACACCCGCCGAACCGGCGCGAGCTCCCGATGGATAGACAAATACGATAACTGGAATTTCCGCCCCAAGAATTGTTTTAACGATGCTGCGGGTTGATTCAAGCAACCCACCAGGTGTGTCAAGCTCTATGATTAAACATTGAGCTCCTTCTTCGGTTGCCTTCTTTATTGAGCTTGAGATATATTCTGCGGTTGCCGGGTTTATCGCACCTTCAACTTTTATCACATAGACAAAATTATCCGCAAAAACCCAACTTACGAAAAAAAGCAAAAATAAAATTAGATTTCTCATCATCGGGGGTTATTTATTTTTCCTTCAAATCAATTTTACGAAAAAAGTTTAATTGTTGCAAGAAAACAAAATTATTTAATCAAAACCATCTTCCTTGTCTGTGAGAATTTCCCGGCGCTCAATCTGTAAAGATAAACCCCCGAAGGAAGGTCTTCAGCATCAAATTTTATTTTGTGAATCCCGGCGTCAAACTCACCATCAGCGATCACTTTTACCTCTCTTCCAAGGACATCATAAACATAAATCTTGACATAACTTTTCACTGGCAAGCTGAACTCAATAACTGTTGATGAATTGAACGGATTTGGATAATTCTGGGAAAGTGAAAAATCAGATGGAATCTCATTGGAAGCAACAGATGTAATTTTTCCGCCAACCTGTAAATCATCAAAATACAACTCACCCTCTTTATCTGCGCCCTGAACTTGCCTTATAACTATGCTATGGAATTGCTTGCTTGTCCCCGGGATTGATGAAATCGGCAAAGACACAAATTTCCAACCATACCAGTTTATGTTTCCAAGTTCAACGATATAATTATTCGGATTATAAAACCACAACTCAAGTTTATTCCCGCTTAAATCGCCGTAAACCCATAAACCAAGATTTCCCTGTGAATCCAAAATACCGGGTTTTGAAGCATTATAAACTCTCACAACCCCGCCCGAGTTTCCCGTAAATTTATAAATCAATTTTCCTGAATTTGAACCATTCATTTTCTTTTCACCCGTGACCACAAAATTTGTCACAGTTGTATCAACTCCCGTTGTGCTTCCACTCTGCGATGGCTTCCACCATGAACCAATGGTCTCAAACGAATCAATCAAACTTCCTTGATAGAAAAATCCGGGTTCGGTTTTGAACGTGAAAACATAATCTTCCGTTGTTGCATTTCCAAACAAATCTTTAAGTCCAGCCAAAAACTTAACTTTATAAGTTTTGTCACGCAAGAGAACACTTGCTGGTTTGAATGTTACAATGCTTTTATCGTTTTTTATAATATGCTTTCCACCCGTGATTGAAATAACCTGTTCATTTTCATCAACCAACTTCACACGGCTTGCCAAACTTGCGCTTTCAATTGGCTCATTGAAGACAAATTTCATCTCCGCATAAATGCTCACATCACTACCTGTCGGATAACCTTTCTCAACAAGGGGCGGAGAAACATCCGGCGCTGTTGTAGTAAATTCAACAATATACGGATCACCCGGAACCCCATCTCCATCGCCGTCAATCTTTAAACCAAAAACACTCTTTGCCCCTGTATCAACTTTGATCGTGTATCTCGTTGAAAATTCCCAGAACTTATTCGGCTTGATCTCAAGCGTTTTTTGATCAGCGCTCCATACCAATGTGACTGTATCCCGAGGATTTATGACAAGGTTTGACTCAACTGATGTTTTATCCATCGGAATTGAAAAATTGATGATAACAGATTTGTAAGCGAGGAAATTGTTCGTTCCAGATTCAGGTATAACGGAAACAACTTTTGGAGGGACCTGATCCGAGCGAATCAAATTTAAATAATAACTCCAATTCCAACCTGAACCGGGGTCTGTGTGGTTATTGCAGGATGTCGGGTAAGTTGAAGCTGGATCGTAAGTTGCAAAATCCCACTCCTGGCGAACAATTGGCCATTGCGGTTGTTGCCAGAAGTTATGTCCTATTATATGATTGCTGTCAACCGGAATAACCCACCGATTAACCATATTCCTCACAAGTTTAGCAGATTCAAGATACATAACAGGAGTGAACCAAACCTGTGGATTTTCAATATATCCTTCGTGTTCAATTCCAAGCGTAAAATTATTCCAGCATCTTGCGTGCCACGCTTTATCCTTTTCCCTCACAAGTTGAACAATATAACCATCGGAACTTCTAATGACATAATGCGCACTTGCATTTGAAGCTGGATTCTTAAGCCAGGAAACAGAGCCGGCAAAACTTCCCTGCGTCACATGAATTACAATTCTCGTCGTGTAAGGTCTATTTTCTGTATAATTCGGACTTGGATCCCAAACCGCAGGCGGATAATCATCTGAATTTACTTTATCAGGGTTTACAATTTTTAAACCCGCTCTTTCAAACAAGTTTTTCGGAAAAACAGATAAATCAATATCTTGCTTTTCAATTTTTATCCCGAAACCATCAAAACCATTTGCGAGAACTTTATAAACATCATAAGCAAAGATTTGTGCTATCTCAGGTTGTGGAATTCCGCTGAACTTTGCTACAACATCTTTATAATCCTCAATCTTTGAGACACCCTTTTTTAAACCTTTTTCAGACGAAAGTTTTGCAAGTAAAGCTGCCCCGGCTCTTATGTTCTGATAAACATCTCTTTTGACGACTTCAACCGGAAGATTCAGCAATTTAGCACCTTCAATCAAACTATGCCCGAACCAATCATCATCTCTTAAACCCATAATTCCATAAACAGGCGGTCTTCCATCACAGGGTGGGGCAAATTTTTCTGGTTCTATGTGAGTCCATCTTGTATTCACAAATGCAATCGCTTCAAGAAGCTCAGGCGGAACACCGAATTCATCGCCGGCGAGTTTAAAATAATTCTTCAAATCCTGCGATAAGATTAAGCCCGGCAGAACAAGCAAGATTAAAATTAATTTCCTCATTTTGAGCAAAAAATTTTATTTAAAATTTGCATAAGTGCAACGCTCAACTTAAAGATAAAAAAAGCCATAAAACCACGCAACAAATTTCCGGGGAAAATGCTTAATTTTACAAAAAGCATTTTTTTGTTTATCTTTACTTTGAAAATCAAAAACTTTCCCATACCTGAAAAATGGCGGAGCTGAAAATCAAAAATGAAACCAACTTTGTATTAATTGACGGGTCAATTGGAGAAGGTGGCGGACAGGTTTTGAGGACATCGTTAACCTTATCCGTTTTACTTCTGAAACCATTTGAAATGATAAACATCAGAGCAAACCGACCAAATCCCGGAATCCAGGCACAACATTTAAAAGCAATTGAAGCATCCGCTTTGATATCAAACGCAATAGTTGAAGGCGCAACTCTAAAATCAAGCAAAATAAAATTTTATCCGAGAGAGATAAAATCAGGAAATTTCAAAATTAACATCGGAACTGCTGGCTCAACTTCTCTTGTCCTTCAAACTCTCTATTTACCGCTGTCATTTGCAAATGCAACTTCCGCTCTTTCAATAATTGGTGGGACTCATGTTTCGTGGAGTCCGACTTTTGATTATATCAAAAATTGCTGGCTTTATTTTATGAATAAAATCGGATTAGACATAAAAGTTGAGATGAAAAGAGCGGGTTTTTATCCACACGGTGGCGGTGAAATTAAAGCAATTATAAATCCTGTGAACGAGATAAAGGCATTGAACTTAACCGAGCGTGGAAAACTTTTGAAAATTCAGATTTACTCCGCACATACAAACTTAACAGATGAGGTAGCAAAAAGACAGGCAAAAACGGCGGAAAAAATTTTGAAAAATCACGGTGAAATTGAGACGATAATTGATGAACTTCCATCTCATTCAAAAAACACGACGATAGCAATCACGGGAATTTTTGAAAATTCCGTCTGCTGTTATACAAATCTTGGAGAAAAGGGAAAACGAGCAGAAGCTGTCGCAGAGGAAGCTTGTGAAAAATTTTTAAAATTCATCTCATCAGATTCCGTAATTGACGAATATATGGCTGATCAAATTTTGCTTCCACTTTCAATTGCAAATGGCGTCTCCGAATTCACGACTACAAAAATCACAAACCATCTCAAAACAAATATGGACACGATAAAAAAATTTCTTGATGTTGATTTTGAAATCTCTGAATATGGGAAGTCATTCAAAATAAAAATAAAACCAGCTGAGATAAATGAAGGTCAGAATTCTGAAAATTAACAGCAAAGAAGAAGCAATTGAAGAGTTCTCACGATTTGGAGAAATTGAAAATGAAATTTCTTCTGAATTAAAACCGGAGAAATTTTTAAATATCAATTTCAAAATTGAAAACGCAAGTGAGGAAATCGCTCTATTTATCTCACAAAACATCGCAAGATATCTAAACGCCGATGTTTTCGTCTCAAAAAGAGATGCAACCAGACGAAGAAATCTTTTAATTTCAATCAAAGAAGAAAACCTTGAACATATTTTAAATGCCTTGAGAAATCTTTCCGCGGAAGGCAAGGAACTTGCTGAAAAGATTGAGAGAGCAAAGAATAGTTTTTATAATGATGAATTGATTTATAAATTCGGCGATAAAATTTTTGATTTCTCAAAGCGAACTTATGTGATGGGAATTTTGAATGTCACTCCGGATTCATTCTCCGATGGAGGTAAGTATTTTACACTTGATTCAGCGATTGAACATGCGTTGAAAATGATTGAAGAAGGTGCGGACATAATTGATGTCGGTGGTGAATCAACTCGCCCGGGTTCTGAACCAGTCCCGATTGAAGAAGAATTAAGACGGGTAATACCTGTAATAAAAGAACTCGTCAAAAGAACAGATGTTCCAATTTCAATTGACACTTATAAATCTGAAGTTGCAAGACAGGCGCTTGAAGAAGGCGCTGTGATTGTAAACGATATAAGTGGTTTGAAATTTGACAAAAGGATGGCAGAGGTTGTTGCAAATTATAAAGCAAGCGTTGTCGTCATGCACATAAAAGGGACTCCCAAAACGATGCAACAAAACCCATATTACGACGATGTTATCTCGGAAATTTATTCTTATCTTTATGAAAGCATTGAAATAGCAAAAGGTGCAGGAATTGAACAAATTATAGTTGATCCCGGCATCGGCTTCGGAAAAAGGTTAACTGACAACCTTGAGATAATAAGACGGCTTCGTGAGTTTAAATCGCTCGGGTATCCGATTTTAATCGGGGTTTCAAGAAAATCTTTTATCGGAAACATCTTGAATCTCCCTGTTGAAGAACGACTTGAAGGAACAGCCGGAGCAGTTGCTATCTCCGTGTGGAATGGAGCAAACATAGTCAGAGTTCACGATGTTAAGGAAATGACAAGAGTTGTAAGAATTGTTGATGCAATAAGACAAGTTCAAATCAAACAGGTTGAAACTTAATGATTGAAATTTTAAAAATAGGTTTTCTCCGGCTCTCACTCATTGATTTGATTGACATTTTAATTGTGAGTTTGATAATTCGCCAGCTTTACATCTGGATGCGTGGGACGATAGCAGCACAGATATTTTTGGGACTTTTGTTTCTTGTGTTTTTGTCGTTTGTATCAGAAATACTGAATTTAAAGGTTCTCAACTGGATGTTAAGATTTGTGAGCGATGTCTGGGTTATCGCTTTCATCATTCTGTTTCAGCCCGAGCTGAGACGACTTCTTATGCTTGTTGGCAATAATCCGTTTCTACGGCTCATTTTTAAACCGAATGTCAGCGCAGTGATTGACGAAATTGTTGAAGCTGTAGCTGAAATGTCACAAAAGCAAATTGGCGCCTTGATAGTGATTCCACGACAGACGGGGATAAGGTCAATAGTTGAAACCGGCGTCCCAATTCAAGCTAAAGTGACAAAAGAACTTTTGATGACGATTTTCTTTCCGAGGTCTCCACTTCACGATGGTGCGGTTGTGATCTCCGGGGATAGGGTTGAAGCAGCTGCTTGCACTCTTCCTTTGAGCGCACAATCAAAAATTGGAAACTTTCTGCTCGGGACGAGGCACAGAGCAGCTCTTGGACTAAGCGAAATCTCCGATGCAATCGTCATTGTCGTAAGTGAAGAGACAGGAACAATTTCAATAGCGGAATCAGGGAAATTAACACGTGGATTATCTCCTGAAGGTTTGAAAAAGAAATTGCTTGCTGAACTTCAAGCGGAAGATAAATCACCAAAAGAAATTTTTAAAGAGGTCTCACAAAGTGAATGAATTTTGCGCTGTAATTCCTGCTTATAACGCAGAAAGAACGATAGGAAAATTAATTCAGAAAGTTTCGCAGTTTATACCAATGAAAGATATAATTGTCGTTGATGATGGCTCCTCGGATAAAACATGCGAAATCGCATCCGATCTTGGTGTTAATGTTCTAAAACTTTACAGAAATTATGGCAAAGGTAAAGCATTGAAAACTGGATTTGAATATGCCAAATCACAAAACTATACTGCAGTCCTCACGCTTGATGCAGATCTACAGCACAATCCGGACGAAATACCCAAATTTTTCGCCAGGTTCAATGAAGGTTTTGACATCTTGATTGGAAACAGGATGAAAAATTTAAAACCAATGCCGATTGAGAGAATTTTTTCAAACAAAACAACTTCATTTTTGATTTCAATGAGAACGGGTCAGAAAATTCTGGACAGTCAATGCGGATTCAGGTTAATAAAAATTGATGTCATAAAAAATGTTGACGCAAAAAGCGATGGATTTGCATTTGAGAGTGAATTTCTGATAAAAGCACTTCTTCGTGGTTTCAAAGTTGGGTTCGTTGACATTGAAACAATTTACAACGGCGAAAGAAGTTATATAAAACATTTCAAGGACACTTTTAATTTTGTATCAATCTATATTCAAAGTTTTTTCTGGAAAAAATAACTTTAAAAACGACCTTGGGAAAGTTTGAAGAAGAAAGAAAAGCGATGGTTGAACTTTTAAGAAAGCGCGGAATAAAAGATGAGAATGTTTTGCGTGCGATGGAGAAAGTCCCGAGACATCTTTTTGTCCCCGAGGCATTTATCCATTATGCCTATGACGATTCTGCTCTTCCAATCGGTTGCTCACAAACGATCTCACAACCATACACAGTTGCCTGCATGACCGAAGCACTTGAAGTAAAGCCGGGAGATAAAATTCTTGAGGTCGGAACCGGGTCAGGTTATCAAGCGGCGATCCTTGCGGAAATGGGAGCGCAGGTTTTTACAATTGAAAGATACGAAGAGCTTTTAAAAACTGCGCTTGAAAAACTTTCAAAACTCGGTTACAATGTCATCGGAACAGTCGGAGATGGTTCAATCGGCTGGAGTGACTTCGCCCCTTACGATGGGATAATTGTCACAGCAGCTGCACCAAAACTCCCAAATTCACTTGTGAAACAACTTAAAGTCGGCGGACGTCTTGTCATACCAATTGGAGACCTTGAAGTTCAAGAACTTTACATTGTGAAGAAGATAGACGAAAACAAACTTAACATAAAGAAAAAATTCGGATTCAAATTCGTTCCGTTGATCGGGAAAGAAGGATGGAGTGAAAAAACATTCAGAAACAATGGCAAATGAAATTAATCCATGGAAAGGAAAGCACTTGCAATAGTTGGACCGACCGCATCGGGGAAAACGAAATTATCTTTAATAGTTGCCGAAAAAATAAATGGCGAAATAATCTCCGCCGACTCACGCCAGATTTACAAATATATGGATATTGGAACAGCAAAACCCACACACGAAGAACGCCGGAAGATAAAACATTACTTCATTGACGAACTTGAACCAAACCAAGAATTTAACGCTGGCATCTTTGGCGAAAAAGGCAGGGAAATAATTGAGGATATTTTCTCAAGGGGTAAAGTCCCGATAATTGTCGGTGGCTCTGGACTTTATGTTAAATCGTTAATTGATGGATTCTTTGAAGGACCGGGTGCGGATTGGGAACTAAGAGAAATACTTTACAATAAAGCAAACGAACTCGGGAAAGAAGCGCTTTACGAAGAGTTGAAAAGAATTGACCCTGCATCAGCAGAAAAAATTCATCCAAATAATTTGAAAAGAATAATAAGAGCACTTGAAGTTTACTACATCACCGGCAAACCAATTTCACAAATCCAACAGGAAATAAAACCTGAGATAAACTTTAAAACTGTTCAGATTGGGCTCAACTGGGATAGGAAAAAACTTTACAAACGAATTGAGGAAAGAGTTGATAAAATGATAAAAGATGGATTGATTGAAGAGGTGAAAAAGTTAAGGGAACTTGGTTTTGACAAAAACTTAAATTCGCTTCAAACAGTCGGATATAAAGAGGTCTTTGATTACCTTGACGGCTTGATCTCGTATGACCGGATGATTTACCTGATAAAGCGAAATTCAAGAAGATATGCAAAAAGACAACTGACATGGTTCAGGCAGGATAAACGAATAATCTGGCTTGATGTTGATGAGAACACCGACTTTAATAAACTCGCTGATAAAGTGATTGAAATTTTTAACTCTCAAGCATCTCTTTAATTTTTCCCATCTTTAAAAATGCTGGGGATTTAACTTGACAATTGGTGAGTGATTTTTTATCTTTAAATCAAAAAGGGACTATGATAAATCTTCAAGGTCGTGTTGCACTTATCACGGGCGGTTCAAGAGGAATAGGCAGGGCAACAGCAATTTTATTTGCAAAAGCAAATGCAGATGTCGCAATTACATATCATGTGAATGAAAACGCTGCAAAATCTACACTTGAGAAAATTCAAAAATTCGGGAGAAAAGCCATAGCGGTGAAAGGAAATGTGGGCAAATCAGAAGATGTAAAACGAATGGTAAAAGAAGTCATGGATTATTTCGGGAGAATTGATATTCTTGTAAATAACGCCGGGATCTGGACATATGGAGCAATTGGCGAGATGCCAGAAGAAGTTTGGGATGAGACGATGGATATCAATTTGAAAAGTGTTTATCTTTTTACAAATGAAGTCGTCCCGATAATGAAAAAACAGGGCTGGGGCAGGATAATAAACATCTCATCAACAGCGGGACAGCGTGGGGAGGCATTTCATTCACACTACGCAGCTTCAAAAGGAGCTATAATTGCTTTTACAAAATCTCTTGCCGTTGAACTTGCAAAATACAACATACTTGTAAATTGCGTTGCACCCGGCTGGGTTAATACAGATATGTGTGCAGAGGTCTTTAAAGACCCGAATTTTGTTGAGCAGGTTAAAAGCACAATACCGCTTGGACGAATTCCAGAGCCGGAAGAAATAGCGGGACCGATTTTATTTCTTGCATCTGAACTTGCGAATTGGATAACAGGAGCCACGATAAGCGTGAATGGCGGTTCTGTTCTCTGCGGATAATCAAAAATTAAAATCATAAAAAGATGGATAAAACTTCAAAGGTTAATCCGAACAAAGAATTTTACGGGAAAATTTTAACTGGAATTGAAATTTTCGTCCGCTCATTGATTGAAGAAAATGTTGAAGTTGTTTTCGGATGCCCGGGAAACGCAGTCCTCGGGATATTTGACGCTTTGATTGATATTGCCGGAAGTGATTCATCTGAGGCGAGAATAAAAATTATATTCGCAAGGCATGAAGCAGGCGCTGTTTTATCCGCAAGTGGCTATGCAAGGGCAACCGGAAAACCAGGCGTTGTGATCGTCTCTTCAGGTCCAGGTGCATCAAATCTTGTCACGGGCATCGCAGATGCAAATATGGATTCCGTCCCTCTTGTTATTTTCACAGCTCAGGTTCCGACGAAATTAATCGGAAACGAAACATTTCAAGAAGTTGACATCGTTGGCATAACAAGACCCATAACAAAGCATAATTTTCTCGTAACGAAAATAAGTGAGCTTACAACAACTATAAAATCAGCTTTTTACATCGCAAAAACAGGAAGACCCGGACCCGTTCTCGTTGATCTACCAAGGGACATACTATCAGAAAAATTCGCATTTGAATATCCCGAAAAAATAAATCTTCGCGGTTACAATCCTGTTTATTCTGCTCACTCCGGGCAAATAAAACGTGCAGCTGAAGTAATAAACAACTCATCAAGACCGGTTATAATCGCCGGTGGCGGTGTAATAGCAAGCAACGCATTTGCTGAATTAAGAGAGTTCGCAAGGAAAATAAATTCACCTGTGACGACGACACTTATGGCGCAGGGAGTTTATCCAGAAGATGATCCGCTTTCTCTGGGTATGCTCGGGATGCACGGAACATGGTATGCTAATTTTGCAGTGAATGAGTCCGACTGCGTAATTGCAATTGGCTCACGCCTTGACGAAAGAGTAACGGGTGACACAAATAAGTTCGCCCCTAACGCAAAGAAAATACACATTGATATTGACCCTGCTTCAATTAGTAAAAATGTCAAAGTTGATGTCCCCATAGTTGGCGATGTCAAAGATGCACTTAAAAAATTAATTCCACTCGTAAAAAATTTAAACACGGAAGAGTGGCTCAAACAAATCAAAAAATGGAAAAAAGAGCATCCTTTAAAATATGAACTTGGAAGAGAAATTCGGGTTCAATATGTGATTGAAAAACTTCGTGAATTAACAGGTGGAAATGCTGTTATCATAACAGATGTAGGACAATTCCAGATGTGGACAGCTCAATTTTTTAAATTCCTATATCCCAGAACTCACATAACAAGTGGTGGACTCGGGACGATGGGATTTTCTCTCCCCGCTTCAATTGGCGTCGCAATGGCAGTAAAAGATAGACCGATAATATCTTTGAATGGAAACAGGGGATTTCAAATGAATATTCAAGAACTTGCAACCATAGCTGCATATAATCTTCCGATTAAAATTTTAATTTTCAACGACGGACACATTGACATAACAAGGCAGTGGCAAGAACTTCACTGGAAAAAATCTTTCAACGAAATTTTAATTGATAAATCATGCCCGGATTTCATTAAGATAGCAGAAGCTTATGGAATTCAAAGTTTCAGAGTTGATTTGACTTCCGATGTTGAATCAACATTGAAGAAAGCGCTTGCATTAAGAGACAAACCTGTTTTGATTGAGTTCAAAACGATTTATGAAGAGAATGTCTTCCCACACATTCCAATAGGTGGTTCAGCCAAAGACATAATTGAACATTAAAAATTTCGGAGGATAAAATGAGACATACAATTTCAATACTCGTTGAGAATAAATTCGGGGTTCTTACCCGAATTGCAGGGCTTTTCAGCGCAAAAGGTTATAACATTGAAAGTATATCCGTTGGACCGACCGAAGACCCGAGCATATCAAGAATGACAATTGTCACAAATGGAGATGACGCTCAAATTGAACAGATAATAAAACAACTTAACAAACTAATTGACATTTTGAAAGTCGTTGACCTCACAAATGAGCCATTCGTTGAAAGAGAACTTGCTTTGATAAAAGTTAAAGTCAATCCTTACACGAGAAGTGATGTGATTGAAATTTCAGACATATTCAGGGCAAAAGTCGTTGATATAGGTCCGACAACTCTCACAGTTGAAGTTACTGGAAAAAGCGATAAAATAACGGCGATGATAAATATGCTTGCTCCTTATGGAATTGTTGAACTTGCCCGAACGGGTGTTGTAGCGTTAAAGAGAGAATTTAAAGGCGAAGTTTATGACTCAAAAGAAATCAAAATGATAAAGAAGAAAGCAAAGCAAAAAACCGAAAACGAAGCAAAGAAAGATTAAATCATAATTTCAAGTGAGACAAAAACAAAATATCCCGTGCTTACCAAACTGTTTATGTTGTTAAAAGCGAAATTTACCTTTGATAGATCATCTGGAGAAACAATTTTATGCTGATAAATGAGAAGAGTTCCTATCAAAGCCAAACCAATTGTGTAAATCGTGCCAAGGTTCAAAAGATATTTCAACGCAACGAAAGATAAAAATGTTAAGAAATGAATTGCGGAGGAAATTTTCAAAGCCCTTTCTATGCCAAACTTTTTGGGTATAGAGTAAAGCCCATGTTTTAAGTCAAATTCATAATCCTGGCAGGCATAAATTATATCTGAGGCGGAAATCCAGGTCAAAACTCCAATCCCGAGGATAATCGGAGGCAGGTCAAATCTCCCTGCAATAGCAAGCCACGCCCCAACCGGAGCAAGCCCGAGTGAAATACCAAGAAAGATATGCGAAAGCCATGTAAATCTTTTTGTAAATGAATAAAAGAAAATCACTGCAAGAGCAACTGGAGAAAGATAAAAGCAAAGTTTGTTGAGTTTATACGATGCATAAATGAAAAGAGCGGAGAAAAAAATTATAAAAACGATCGCTTCAAATGTTGATATTTTCCCTGTCGGAAGTTCCCTGTTTTTCGTTCTTGGGTTAAGGGCGTCAAACTTTTTATCAACAACACGATTAAATCCCATCGCTGAGCTTCTTGCTCCGATCATCGCAACCAGAATCCAGAACAATTTCTCAGGTGTAACTTTGTAATAAAGTGAGGAGAGAACAACACTTGAAAGGGCAAATGGTAAGGCAAAAAGGGTGTGCGAAAATTTTATCATCCTGCCGTATGTTATCAGCTTATCAATCAGCGCCTTCGGACTCATCACCTGCGACTGTATCCTCAGGTTCTTCAAGTTTGTATTCTTCTATTTTTCTGTAAAGGGTTCTTCTGTCAATTCCGAGAATTTTTGCTGCATTTGATTTATGCCATCCCGTCTCTTTCAAAACTTTCAAAATGTATCTTTTTTCAAGTTCTTCAAGCGTTATCTTTTCGCCAAGCGTGAGCTCTTCAACTATATTCTCCGCTTTACAAACTCTTATATGAGGTGGCAAATCTTCAACACGAATTTCATCGCCTGCTGACAAGACCACAAGTCGTTCAATCAAATTTTCAAGTTCTCTAACATTTCCAGGCCACGAATACTTCATCAAACAAGCAAGCGCCTCACGAGATATTTTTATATTCGGTCTCCCCGCCTCTTCACCATACTTTTTCAAAAAATACTCAACAAGAAGCGGTATATCCTCAACCCTTTCCCTTAACTCCGGAAGATAAATTGGTATGACATTTAAACGATAATATAAATCCTCACGGAATGTCCCTTCCTTCACTGCTTTTTCAAGGTCTTTATGCGTTGCTGCTATAACACGAACATCAATTTTTTTAGGTTTATCACTTCCGACAGCTCTTATTTCCTTGTCTTCAAGAACTCTCAAAAGTTTCGCTTGCATTGCCAGAGACATATCTCCAACTTCATCAAGAAATATCGTTCCACCATTTGCCTCTTCAAAAAGCCCTTTTCTTGAACTCACAGCTCCAGTAAATGCACCTTTTTCATGACCGAAAAGTTCCGATTCAAGCAAGCTTTCTGGAATAGCACTGCAATTTACCGCAACGAAAGGTTTATCTCTGCGAGGGCTGTTATAATGAATTGCTTTTGCGACAAGCTCCTTACCTGTTCCACTTTTCCCGTAAATTATTACATTGCTATTTGTATTGGCAACTTGCTTTATCAACTGAAAGACCTTTTGCATTTGCGGGCTTTTGCCAATGATATTTCCGAAGGAATACTTTTGCTGAATCTCCCTGCGTAAAAATTCAAGCTCTTTTTTAAGTAAGATTTGCTCCGAAGCCCGTTCAACGATCAAAACAAACTCCTCCATATTAAACGGCTTTATGATATAATCATAAGCTCCAAGTTTCATTGACTCAACCGCCGAACTAACTGTTGCAAATGCCGTGATCATAATTACAATTGTATCGGGCGAACTTTCCTTCACCTTTCTTAAAATTTCAAGCCCATTTATCTCAGGCATATTTATATCCGTCACAACTATATCAAAGCCGTCTTCGGAAAACTTTTCAAGCGCTTCCTTCGGCTTTGGAGAAGTTTCAACAATGTATCCTTTTTTGGTTAAAACTTTTTTCAAAAGTTCAAGCATTTTAACATCATCATCAACCACGAGAATTTTGATATTATGTGCTTTAAGGTTCTCTTCCGTCATCACTTTCCTCCTCCTTTGTTGTGTAAGCTGGGAATTTAACTGTGAAAACGGTTCCTTTGCCAGGTGTGCTTTCAACTTCTATTTTCCCGTGATGCTCATCCATAATCCTTTTGCTCACGGCAAGTCCAAGACCTGTTCCTTTTCCAGCTTCTTTTGTTGTGAAAAATGGTTCAAAAATTCTATCAAGATGTTCTGGCAAAATTCCAACTCCATTATCTTTGAACTTTATTGTCACATATCCATCCTTGGCAAATGTTTCAATCTCTATCAATCCATTCTCATTTATCGCCTGAATTGAGTTAACAATTATATTCAAAAAAACCTGATGAATCTGCGAGCAATCAGCCAAAATGTATGGGAGAGCATCGCTAAATTTTAAGTTCAATTTTATGTTTGACTTCTCAAATTGATGTTTTAAAAGTTCAACAACATGTGCGAGTTCTTTATTTACATCAACCTTTGTATAATTCGGCTTCCTCGGTCTGGCAAATTCAAGAAGTTGCTTTATAAGATTTGCTATTCTCTCAGCTTGTGAAATTATTGTCTCAAGTTCTTCTTTGTATGGATTATTTTCTCCCATCTCCATCATAATGTATTCTGCATTACCAGAGATAACATTCAACGGTGTCCCAATTTCGTGAGCGATCCCGGCTGCGATTTGACCTATCAAAGCGAGTTTATCCGAATGTTGAATCTGTTTTTCAAGTTCCTTTACTTTTGTCACATCCTTAACAATTGCAATGCTCCCGAGAACCTCGCCATTTTCATCCTTTATCAAACTCCGGGATAAATTAACTATAATCCTTCTCCCATCTTTTGTAATTCTTTCCGTCTCATAATTTTCAATATACCCACGCTTCAATGTCTCATCAAATAGCCACTGAAGTTCTCCCTTTTCTTTTAATTCCTGTGGTATGATCGGATCAACAGTTTTTCCAAGCATTTCTTCCGCCGTATAACCAAAAATTCTTTCAGCCCCCTTGTTCCAGAAAAAAATTTTATAATCGTTGTCAAGCGCTATAACCGCATCTGAATAATTTTGTATTATTGAATGCAAAACCCTTTCGTGAACCGACCGACCCTTCTTCGCAAGCTCAATTACTTTATGGATGTATCTGATTAAAATCTCGTGGATTTTCTCAACATCTTCCCGCTTGATTGAGGAAAAATTTGATGATAATTCTTCTCTTAAAGATTTGTCTATCTCCTCAAGAAATTCCTCAATTTGGCTGAGAATTCGTTGTTCCATGATTCAAATGAGTTTAAATTTTTCATTTTAAAGTTACGAACAACTGCTTTAAAAATCAATTTTTGAATAATCATAAAATCTTGACACTTGACATAAGATTTGGTAAATTATCAAAAAACAAACCGAGGTTTTCGCAATGATTAGACTTATCTTGTTATTTATCGGCATATCAATTTTTCTAATTTCCTGTTCAAGTAGAGAGGAACTCCCATCGCTTAAAGATTATTTCAAAAGCGAAGAAAAGGGCGTGAAAACCGGTGGTGTAAAGCTAATTCCGATAGAAACGCCAAAGGGGACTTTTAAGGTCTGGACGAAAAGATTTGGCAACAACCCGAGGATAAAACTTTTGCTTCTCCACGGCGGACCCGGCTCAACACACGAATACTGGGAGTGTGCCGAAAGCTTTTTGCCTCAGGAAGGAATGGAATTCATCTATTATGACCAGCTTGGCTCGTGGTATTCGGATCAACCTGATGATAGCTCGCTCTGGGTGACGGAAAGATTTGTTGAAGAACTTGAACAGGTGCGAAAAGCACTTGGACTTAACAAAGATAACTTTTATCTTCTCGGTCACTCCTGGGGTGGAATCCTTGCGATGGAATATGCACTCAAATATCAAGAAAATTTGAAAGCATTGATCATCTCAAATATGATGTCAAGCTGTCCTGAGTATGATAGATACGCTGATGAGGTCTTATCAAAAGATATCCCCCCTGATGTCTTAAAACAAATTCGTGAATTTGAAGCAAAGGGCGATTATAAAAATCCAAAATATATGGAATTGCTCTTGAAACATTACTATGTCAAACATGTTTTGAGGATACCTGTTGAAGAGTGGCCCGATCCGGTTGTCAGAGCTTTTAACCACACAAATGAGAAAATTTATGTCTTGATGCAGGGACCGAGTGAATTCGGGATCTCCGGACGACTTGAAAAGTGGGACAGATCAAAGGATTTGAACAAAATCAAAGTCCCAACCCTCATAATCGGTGCAAAATATGACACGATGGACCCGGAACATATGAAATGGATGTCAACCCAGGTTCAAAACGGAAGTTTTCTCTTTTGCCCGAATGGAAGTCATATGTGCATGTATGATGATCAAGAAACATATTTCAAAGGTTTGATCAAATTCATAAAAGAAGTTGACGCTGGAAAAACAAAAGTTAAATTTTAAAAATACACCGCCGTGGTTACTTTGATGCAAAAGTTTTCTAAATATATTTTCCTTATCTTTCTTGTAATTGCAGTTTCAAGAGCCGATGTCTTTAAGGTCAAGATAAACGACAGAGTTGAACTTATTCCCGCTTTCCGTGAGGCAAGAACTCTTTACATTTCACTTCCAGATTTACTGGACCTTTTAAAAATTGAGTATATATCAGACACAGCAAATGGTCTTCTCCATTTTAGAATCTCCGAGCACACTTTTAAACTTGTCTCCGAAAATCCATTCATAATAATTTCATCCGAAAACGAAACAAAAATCGTCCAGCTTCCCGTTGAGGTTATCTCAGGAATGGGGAAAATTTTCGTCCCCGTTAAGTATTTTTCTGAAATTTTAAAACGATATTTTCAAAACGAAATTAATTTTGACGAAAAAAATAATTTAATCGTTGTTTCAATCCCATCAATTGAGCCAGTCCGCCCTGCTTTTGATGTCTATGACATTATGATTGACAGAAGAAGCAACGGATATCTTTTCAGAATTAAAACAGCGAGGAAAATCAAAGATTATGAAATATGGCTCGGTCAAAACAACTGGCTTTACATAACGATTGCGAACGCAAAAATTAATATCTCAAAGATAAAAAATTTATCTGAACCAGATCTCTTTAGCAAAGTTGAAATAATACCGTATGGCACATCCGTTCAATTATCTTTTAAACTCATCCCGAAAGTTAAACATTACGAAATCATAACCGAGAAAAATACGGATGACATACTTATAGCACTTTACACAGATGAAGCTCGCTCAAACCTTGAGAATGTTAAGAAAAAATTTTTAATTGATGTCGTTGTGATTGACCCGGGACACGGCGGTAAAGACCCGGGAGCAATTGGAGTTTACGGAACACAGGAAAAGGACATAACACTTTCAATAGCAAAAAAATTGAAAACATTGCTTGAAAAGATTGATGTCAAAGTCGTGATGACAAGAGAAGAAGATGAATTCATTGAACTATACAAAAGAGGTCAAATTGCGAATTCAAACAATGGCAAACTTTTTATAAGCATTCATTGTAATTCAATGCCATATAAACCACACCCGGCAAGCGGGTTTGAAGTTTATATCCTTCGTCCTGGGAAAACAGAAGACGCCATCAGAATCGCAGAAAGAGAAAACGCTGTGATAAAACTTGAGGAAAATTACGAGGAAAGATACAAAAACTTAACAGATGAGAGTTATATCCTAACTGCAATGGCGCATAATGTTTATGTTAAAAATAGCGAAAGATTTGCTGAAATTTTAAACAATGAAGCAAAAAATTCTTTAAGCGTCAGAGTAAATGGAGTAAGCCAGGCGGGTTTTTATGTTCTGGTTGGGGCATCAATGCCAAGCGTTTTGATTGAGACCGCATATCTGTCAAATCCTCAGGATGAAAAATTTCTTAGAAGTGAAACAAAACAATGGGAGATAGCAAGGACGATCTTCAACGCTGTAAAAAAGTTCAAGGAAGAATATGAAGCATCAATCGTGGATTAAATACATATTGATTTTGTTTGTATTTTTCAACATTGAGACATTTGCAGGAATAAGAGAAGCGATTAAATTTGCAAGGGAAGGAATAGAAAGGGCAATTGAGATTTCTCCAAAGGTAAAAAAGCGTAAATCTTTTGACAGCCGGAGTTTTTATCCGGGTGAAGCAAAAATTTTTTACAAGGTCGCAATCAAAAGAGACACAACTGACGAAGTTATAGTCAAATCAACAGGATTTTCCGAAATTGATGAGGTTAGTTTTGAAATCAAAATTTCAAGAGCAGAAAAAGTTGATGCGCTTGAGAAGACACTTATCTCTGCGTGGGAAATGCTAAATAAGAAAGATTTTATAAAAGCCGAAAGAAAGACGGACAAGGTAGAAACGAAAATAAACGGATACAATGTTGAAATAAATGTTAAATTTGAGGGCTCGGAACAAGCGGAGATAAAAATAGCAAAGATAAAGATCAAGGTCTCAAACCCTGAAGAAAAATTTGAATCTGCAACGATTGAGGCAATAAGAAGATTCAAGGTTTCTGATAAAAGTTTCTTTTAAAAACAAAATTCAAATCCCAAAATGAACACAATCGGCGTAGTTGGAGCAGGTAGAATGGGAAGCGGGATAGCACAGGTTATGGCTCAGGCGGGCTATGATGTCATTCTATTTGATGTGTCAAATGAAACATTGCAAAATGCGCTGGAAAACATAAAAAGACATTTGCAAAGAGCAGTTGAACTCGGGACAATCAAACAGGAGCAGCTTCAAAACATACTCACAAAAATTCATCCAACCACGAAGTTAAAACATTTTATAAGCGCCGATATAGTGTTTGAGGCGGTAATTGAAGATATTGAAGTTAAAAGAAAAATTTTCCACGAACTTGACGACAGATGCAACCCTGCAACAATTCTCGCAACGAACACATCTTCCCTATCAGTTACAAAAATCGCATCCGTTACGGAAAACCCATACAGAGTCATCGGAACACACTTCTTCAATCCACCCTATGTTTTAAAACTTGTTGAAGTTGTGAAAGCACAGCATACATCTGACGATATAGTTGAAAAAACTGTTAACTTTCTTAAAAGCATCGGTCATTCTCCAATAGTTGTGAAGGATTCACCCGGTTTCATCGTCAATAGAATTTCCCGACACTTTTACCTTGAACCATTGAGAGCATATGAGATAGGACTTGCGGAAATTGAAGAGATTGACTCCGCTTTTAAACTCTTCGGACTTGAAATGGGTCCCTTTGAAGTGATTGACTATGTCGGAGTTGATGTGAATTATGTTGTTTCAAAATCAATTTATGAAAGATTTAACTTTGAAGAGAGATTTAAACCGGTGCCTTTACAATCAAAACTTGTTGAAGCGGGTTTGCTCGGGAGGAAAACGAACTCAGGATTTTATTATTATGTCGGGAAAGAGAAAAAACTTCAAGATTTCTTAAAAAGGCGAAAGATAAATTACAAATTCAGCAAAAAATTTTTGAACCTTGCAGATACAATCTGCAGAAAAATTTTGAGCCAAAAGGACAAACTTAATGACTCACAAAAAATTGTCGTCGCCCTGACGATATCAATGATAGTAAACGAAGCGTACTATGCCTTGATGGAAAATCTTGCTGATGAAGATAACATAAATCTTGCGTTCCGACTCGTGAAATTTCCAGCCGGACCATTTGAACTTGCCGAACAAATCGGATTGAAAAATGTGTTTAACTTTCTAAATCTCGCAAGAGAAGAACTTTTATCCGAAAGATATAAACCATCTCTTCTACTTGCAAAAAAATTAAGTTGAAAAAATGTTAAGTGCGTTTTTGACCAACTTTAAAACAATTGAATTCAGAGATGTTGAAATCCCTGAGCCATCGGAAGGAGAAGTTATAATAGAGGTAAAATCTGCACTTACATGCGGGACCGATTTAAAAATGTATCTGCGTGGTCATCCAAAATTTGAATTTCCGATGCCCTTTGGACACGAATGCTCGGGCGTGATTTACAAAGTTGGAAAAGGGGTCAAAAATTTCAAAGAGGGAGACGAAGTTATGTTTGCAAACTCTGCATCCTGCGGTGAGTGTTACTACTGCAAGCGCGGTGATGAAAATTTATGTGTTAATTTATTTGATAGCATTTTCCTTGGTGCTTATTCCGAATTCGCAAAAGTTCCCGCAAGAATTGTCAAAAAGAATATGTTTTTAAAACCAAAAAACCTTTCATTTACACAATCAGCATTCCTTGAACCAACTTCATGCATTATGAATGGGATAAGAAATTTGAATGTGCACGATGGTGATTCCGTTTTGATAATTGGCGATGGAGCGATAGGTTTAATTTTCACACTTGCAATTAAAAAACTTTTAAATGTCAACCTGATCATCGCCGGTAAACACTCTGAACGCCTGATGGTTGCAAAAAAATTTGGAGCTGATGTCATCATAAATTCATCTGAAGATGAATTTGAAGAAAAATTAAAAGAAATTACATCTGGCATTGGACCAAATGCCATAATTGAATGCACTGGAAAACCGGATGTCTGGGAGAAAAGCGTTGAACTTGTCTCAAAAGGTGGTGAAGTTATTCTGTTCGGTGGCTGTCCCGCCGGAACAAAAGTAAATTTTGATGCAACAAGAATACATTACGATCAAATTACAATAAAAGGCGTTTTTCATTTCACATCAAACGATGTAAGCAAAGCGTATGAATTTTTAAGTGACAACTCAAAAGAATTGCTTGAGCTTGTCTCAGGAAGATACAGATTAAATCAACTTAATGAAGTTTTTGAACTTCTAACTGCCCGAAACGGAATAAAGTATGAGATAAATCCATAAGTTCAGAGATTTTTGGCACGACTTATCTTTTTCAAATCTTTTGAATATCGCTCCAGAATCAGAATAAACCACTTTGTATAGTTCTGTGGATTCTTTTTGACATCTTCCAATAAGAAATCAAGATTCACTTTTTTAACCTCTGCTACTTCATCCGGATTTGGTTTTATCTCACCGTCATAAAAGCCGTAAAAAAGAGTGTTATATTCGTGTTCAATCAAATCACCGACCTTCAGATTATATGTTATCGTCCCGAATTTTTTAATCTTACACTTTATCCCGAGTTCTTCATTTAATCTTCTCAATGCACCGGATTTAAAGCTTTCATCTGACCTCGGATGACCGCAACAGGTGTTGCTCCACAAAAGTGGCGAATGATATTTATTCGCAGCCCGACGCTGTAAAATTAAATTCCCATCTGAATCAAAAATGAAAACCGAAAAAGCACGATGAAGAACTCCTTTCTCATGCGCTATTAATTTATCTATTTCTCCAATTTTGCGATTTTTCCTGTCAACTATAACAACGAAATCATTTTTGCTCATCTTAAACCCGATTTGAATTTTGATAACAAAAACGGCATTAATAAATTATAAAAAATTTTTCGCTTAACAAACCAAATTGAACGATGAAGGTTGCAAAACTTTATGATTTTGGAGACATAAGAATTGAAGAAGTTGAAATACCAACCATATCAGACGATGAAATTCTTGTTAAGGTGAAAGCATGTGGAATTTGTTCTAGCGATACGATGAAATGGTATATACGGAAAAAAGCACCGCTTGTCATCGGACACGAGCTTTCTGGGATTGTTTTTGACGCCGGGAAAAATGTTAAGGATTTTAAAATTGGAGATAAAGTTTTCATACATCATCATGCCCCGTGTATGAATTGTAGATACTGTCAAAAGGGAAACTATGTTATGTGCGAAACATGGAGGAAATCAAAAATAATTCCTGGTGGAATTGCAGAGTATGTTAAAGTTCCGGAAGTAAATTTAAAAAATGACACATTAAAACTTCCTGATAATGTTTCATTTGAGGACGGCGCTTTGGTTGAACCAGTCGCTTGTTCTGTTAAAGCATTCAAAAAAGCGATGATAAAACCCGGCGATTATGTCGCCGTCCTTGGACTTGGCTTTATGGGACAGGTAAATGTAAAACTTGCGAAATTTTACGGGGCTGAAATCGTCATCGGCATTGATAAAGTAAAATTCCGACTTGACAAGGCAATTGAAAACGGAGCTGATTTCACATTAAATTTTGAAATTGAAAATGTAAAGGAAAAAGTCGCTCAAATTACAAATCAATATATGGCAGACATCGTGATCGTTGGTCCCGGGACAATTGAAGCAATAAGCTCTGGATTTGAACTTGTCACAAAAGGTGGAAAACTTGTCCTTTTCACACCAACACCCGATGATGCGAAACTTGAGATAAAACCATTTGATATTTACTTCAACGAAATCTCCATAATCCCGAGCTATTCAGCAGGTCCTGATGATACAAAAGAAGCTCTGAGATTGATAAGCGAAGGAGTTATAAAAGCGGAAAATTTTGTGACGCACAGATTCAAAATTGAAAACACGCTTGATGCTTTTATGCTTACTGCAAACGCCGGGGACTCTTTAAAATGTATGATAATTTTTGATTAAAACTTCACATTTATATTCTCCGTCGTCCATCTTGCTCTGACTTTAACGGTATCAGGATAGACGCTAAATCTCTCCGATGGGACGAAAGGATAAACCTTCCCGTAATCATATTTCCCGTTTTCATTTGAATCTATAAAGGCTTCAATTAAATATCTGCCCTGTGGAACTCTCTCAAAGATAAATTTTGAATTGCACTTTGTCTTCGTTTGAAAAGTTTTCCCCTTGCCAACTTCAAACGCAGAGACGATAACAGATGAAGAAGTATCATCGCAAAACACATTTCCTTCAATAGCTCCGAAACTTGCCGGGTCAATCGTTCTAAATGATATTTTCAAAGTATCTTTGAAAACATTCCCGCTTACATCACGAATCTTGAAAACATTGAGCGTATATAGTTCATCCGGTTTTAAACTTTCAACCGGTTCAATTTCAAGAAAATTTAAATCTTGTTGAATTTTTACATTCACTTTAACACCCGAAGAATCAACAAGGATTGCTTCAACATCAGGGTTTAAAACATCATCAAAGAAAAGTTTCATCTTAACATTTAAATCAATGTCAGTTTCATCATCGGATGGAATTGAGAAAATCAAAGAAGGTGCTGTCGTGTCCTCCGAAAATTTATTGCCCGGTTCGGGAGATAGTTCAAAAATTTTTGGTTCTATCTCGTTTCCTGCTAAATCTGTGATTTTTGAAACATAAAGTTTATATCTCCTATTGTTAAGAAGTTTATCAAGCATTATCAAAATTACCTTTGTGCTATCCGGATAAATCTGCGGGACAAAATTTAAAAATTCCCCTTCTTTTTCAACTTTAAAAGCATCCTCATTTAAAATTATCTTCTCTGAAAACTTTACAAATATATGTGAAGCATCAATAACATTGACAGATGAAACGAAAGGTTTGCTCGTATCCTCAATTGTCGTTTTAAAAATTATATTCCCGGCGGATGGATTTAAAGAATCAATCTTGACATCTTCCCGGAAAACTCCGTATTCATCTTCACCCGGGTTGTAAAGAAGATTTTTTAGTTTATCATTGACCGCAATCAATCTGTATTTGCCGAGTTTTAAAAATTGAAATTTAAAAGTTCCATCTTTTCCCGCTTGCGTCACATAATCTGGTTTTGTGTGCATCGGTGAAAGTGTATCAGGATTTATCCCGTCAAGCAAATAAGCAAACACCATAAAATTTTCCCTCCGGCTGTAAATTTTCCCCCCAATACTTCCTGAATCAATCGTTGAACCGGTTGAAAAGGCAAGCGTGAAAGATTCTTTCATTTTATTCCCTGCGTTCAGGTCTCTTATTTCGGTTCCGAATGTGATCACATATGTTTTGTCTTCCTTCAATTTTTCCGGGAAAATAATTTTAAGTTTTCTCCCTGACCATTTATATTGAATTTCTCCTTCAATGTAAGGTGAGATGTAAATTGCATCTTGAACTGAGCGTTTATCAACATATTCGCTGAATTCAACTTCTACATAATTATCTTTAAAATTTGTTGTGCGATTTTGTGGATATGTTTTAATTATCTGTGGTGGGGTTGTATCCGGTGGACCACCCGATGGCGGAACCTGAGTTGCACAACCTGAAAGCACAAAAACGACAAGAAGAAAGAATTTGTTTTTTTTCATCAGCCGGAATTAAATTTTTTTGCCGTATGTTATGAAGATTGAACGCATAAAAATTTAAAAGAAAAAACGGATTAACACAAAATGATCAAAATTCAATTTCTCTATTTCTCCGACTGCCCCAATCACGAAACTGCAAGGAAAAATCTGATGGAAGCAATTTCAAAGGTAAAATTAAATCATTATCAAATTGAAGAGATTGAGATAAAAAGTGAAGAAGATGCGCAAAAATATAAATTTCCCGGCTCCCCAACGATAAGAGTAAATGGGGTTGATGTTGACCCAAATTATATTGATAGCGGGAATTATGCTTTAATGTGCAGGGTTTACAGAATTGGCGATAAATTTTACGGTGCGCCGACCGTTGAAATGATAAAGGAAGCACTTGAAGATGCGAGTTTTTATGAGGGCATAAAAGAAGTTGGCGGTTGTTGTTGAGAGAAAGGGGAGGACAGGTAAATTCCCCATCCTCCCAAATTTAAATTTCACAGATAGAAAAATCTCAAACCAATCTGCAAATATCTCGGGGCATAGGAACTATTGGGCTGACCGAAATTAGCAAGTGGATTCCCCCTTGCGTCAAACATTCTATTAAAGTAACTTGCTGCGTTAAACCAATTAAACACATTAAACGCATCAAAAACAATCGCAACTTTTACTCCTCTGAAACTAACCGTTTTGCTTAATCTTATATCAACCTGCTTATACCAATTTC
>CAZQJI010000031.1:0-2338 GCA_964593475.1 uncultured Bacteroidota bacterium
AGGATGAATACTGGTATTATTCAACTTCTGCGTTTGTTAAGTTTCAATTTTATTTTTGATTCTTTTCTTTGCTTTCAACAAGAAGCGTCACAGGTCCATCGTTTATGATTTCAACTATCATCATCGCTTTGAAGACGCCTGTTTTGACTTTATCTTCTCCCATCTCCTGTTTGAGATATTCAACGAATTTGTTATATAAAATTTCTGCTTCTTCTGGTTTTGATGCCTGTGTGAAGTCGGGTCTGTTTCCATATCTTGTGTCGCCGTAGAGAGTAAATTGTGATACGACGAGCGCCTCTCCGTTTATATCTTTTACCGATAGATTCATTCTTTTGTTTTCATCATCAAAAATTCTCAAGTTGGCGCATTTTTTAGCGAGATATTTTGCATCTTCTTCGGTGTCTCCATTTTTGACGCCGAGAAGTATAACGATTCCTTTCCCTATTTGGCTGTAGATAGAGCCATCAATTGTCACGCTTCCACGGTTTACTCTCTGGACGAGTGCTCTCATAATTTTTCAACCTTTATTTTTGCAACTCTTTCAATTCCGAGATAATCTTTGAAAATTTCAATTTCATTGAAACCATTTTCAACGAAAATTTTTTTCACTTTTTCAGATTGATTGTAAGACATTTCAACGAGGACAAAACCATGATCACAGATTAAATCTTTTGAAACGCTTGCAATTCTTCTGAAAAATCTCAATCCGTCTGCTCCATCTGTGAGTGCAATCATCGGCTCGTAATTTTTTATCTCATCTTGCAAGTTCTGTATTTCTTCAGATGAAATGTAAGGCGGGTTTGAAACGATGACATCAAATTGATTTGCGAACTTTTTCGTTAATTCATCGTTGAAAAAGTCAAATTGGATAAATTGAACATTCTTGACATTGTTTAGTTTTGCGTTTTCATTCGCAACTTCAATCGCTTTTTCGCTTATGTCAATTCCAATCACATAAACTTTCTCACCGAGGAATTTTGCCAAACTTATCGCTATGTTTCCGCTTCCCGTTCCAATGTCAAGAACTTTGATTAAACTTTTTTCAGCAAAGTCCTTTTTTATCGTTTCAATAGCTTTTTCAACAAGGATTTCCGTTTCGGGTCTTGGTATTAAAACATCGGGGGTGAGTTTGAATTTAAGTCCCATAAATTCAGTTTCGCCAAGGATATATTGCAAAGGTTCTCTCTTCAATCTTCTTTTGATCAAGGTTTTTATCTCTTCAAGTTCGTTTTTTGACAGTGGTCTTTCAAAATCAATGTAAAGGTCAATTCTTCTGCATTTCAAAACATGGCAGAGGATAAGTTCAATCGTTGTTCTTGCTTCATTTCCGTTTGAATCGGACATAAAACTTTTTGACTTGAAAAATTCAGTTCCCCAGTTTATGATGTCAATGATTCTCCAGATTTTCGTCTCTGTTTTGTTCATTTTTTGAGTTCGCTTAAAGTTTTGAGAATCCGTGAAATGTGAGAGCCGTTCCAGTAAATTTTTCTGCATTTGGGACATTGATAAAATTCGTCAAATGATTTTGCGGTTTCTTCCGGGATCTGATCAATTATGCTTGATTTCGGGACTTCAACGATTTCGGTGTTGCAGATTGAACAGCGTGAGAATAGATTTGTTTCTGTGTCAAGATTTAAGTTTTTTATCACCTCATAAAGTTGCTCTTTAAATTTTTCAGATTTCACAATGTAAAAGTTTTTTATGTTGTTTTCTTCAACAACTCTTTTGCTTCTTGTGAGAAAAATCCTGTCTTCTTCAAGAAATTTCAAAAGTTCTTTCACGGGTAAATTCGGTTCATAGATTGTGTCATATCCGAGAAGACGGAGCCATCTTGCAAGTTTTCCAAGCATTACATCAGCGACAAATTTCATCTGGTTGATGAAATTTTGTTTTTCAAGTTTAAAAATAAAAAATTAGCGATGTATTTGCAATAAACATCTTTTCACATGGGAAGGAAGACACATAAAACAGCGGTTGTCATAATTCCGCCACAGGAAATTTGGACGCCGATTCAAAAGATAAGAGAAAAATATGACAGACAATTTAGAAGGTGGATGCCACATATAACGGTTATCTATCCGTTTAGACCTTTTGATGAGTTTGAGAAAGTTTATCCAGATTTTGAGAGAGTGTGTAAAGAAATTGGAAGTTTTGAGATTGAACTTCGGGAATTTAAATTTTTCAGGCATTACGGGGAAAATTATACGATATGGTTGAATCCAGAGCCAGTGGAAAAAGTAAAATTTTTACAGGAGAAATTGCAAAGCATTGTTCCAGATTGCGATGATGTGAGGAAATTTGAAAATGGATTCACACCACATTTGAGCGTCGGGCAAGT
>CAZQJI010000031.1:2438-6016 GCA_964593475.1 uncultured Bacteroidota bacterium
AATCCGACGGTTGAAGTTGAAGTTTATCTTGAATCAGGTGCGGTGGGAAGAGCGTCAGTCCCGAGCGGAGCATCAACGGGTGAAAATGAGGCGATAGAGTTAAGAGATGGCGATCCGAAAAGATATATGGGCAAAGGTGTTTTGAAGGCGGTTGAAAATGTCAACAACATAATTGCAGATGAACTTGAAGGGTGGGATGCGCTTGATCAGGTTGGAATTGACAGATTTTTAATTCAACTTGATGGAACGCCAAATAAATCACGACTTGGTGCAAATGCAATTCTCGGGGTTTCACTTGCGGTTGCAAAAGCAGTTGCAAATCATTTTGGCATCCCACTTTACAGGTATATTGGCGGTGTAAATGCAAAGGTTTTACCTGTGCCTTTGATGAACATTTTAAACGGCGGAAAACATGCAGATAACAATGTTGATATTCAGGAGTTTATGATTGTGCCTGTTAAAGCTGAAAGTTTTTCAGAAGCGTTGAGAATGGGCGTTGAAGTTTTTCATTCTCTTAAATCTGTTTTGAAATCAAAAGGATACAGCACAGCAGTTGGGGATGAAGGCGGGTTTGCACCAAATTTAAAGTCAAATGTTGAAGCAATTGAGATAATTCTTGAAGCAATTGAAAAGGCAGGTTATAAAGCTGGTGAAGATATTTATCTTGCGCTTGATGCAGCTGCGAGTGAGTTTTATCAGGATGGAAAATATGTTTTCTTTAAATCAGACAAAAGCGAGAAGACATCGGAGCAAATGCTTAGGTTTTACGAGGAACTTGTCAAACAATATCCGATCATTTCAATTGAAGATGGAATGTCAGAGCATGACTGGGATGGATGGAAGATGTTGACGGAGGCAATCGGGGATAAAGTCCAGCTTGTTGGTGATGATATTTTTGTGACGAACATTGAGATATTTTCAAAGGGGATAGAGAAGGGGATTGCGAATTCAATTTTGATAAAGTTAAATCAAATTGGGACATTAACTGAGACGCTTGATTGTATTGAGCTTGCAAAGAGGAATGGATATACTGCAATTGTGAGCCACAGGTCTGGCGAAACGGAAGATACGACGATCGCTGACCTTGTCGTTGCTACAAATGTCGGACAGATAAAGACGGGTTCGGCTTCAAGAACAGATAGAGTTGCGAAGTATAATCAACTTTTGAGGATAGAAGAAGACCTTGGGGAAGATGCTGTTTTTGCGGGGTTGGGTGCGTTTAAGGTGAAAAGATGATTGAATGCTTTTGTGTTTTGCATTTTGGTTGAAGTTTCTTGTTTTCAAGTCCAGAAGAGGGTGCTTTTTGATTTTGCCTCTATTTTTCGTAATTTTAAGGAAACTTTCCAAAGAAAATTCAAAATTTTTTGTTGATTATGGAGAAGATAAAGGTAAAATTGCCTGATGGTAGCATTTTAGAGGTTGATAAAGGCACAACGCCATTGCAAATTGCAGATAAATTGAGCAAACGACTTGCTAAAGAAGCCGTTGCTGCGAAAGTCAATGGTGTTGTCGTTGACCTTGTTAGACCGCTTGAAGAGGATTGTGAACTTCAAATTTTAACTTTTGATGATCCTGAAGGCAGGGAGGTTTTCTGGCACAGTTCAGCTCATCTTATGGCTCATGCGATTGAAGAACTTTTCCCGGGTGCAAAGTTTGGGGTTGGACCACCGATTGAAGATGGGTTTTATTATGATGTTGATGTTGATAGACCGTTGACCCCGGATGACCTTGTTAAAATTGAGGAAAAGATGAAAGAACTTGCCGAAAGGGATGAGCCATATGTCAGGAAAGTTGTGACAAAAGAGGAAGCGCTTGAATTTTTCAGGAAGAAGGGAGATCCATATAAAGTTGAAATCATAGAGCAGATTGATGAAAATGACACGATAACATTTTATACTGAGGGAAGTTTCACTGATTTATGTCGCGGACCTCATTTGCCTTCAACGGGGAAGATAAAATATGTTAAGTTGTTAAGTGTTGCCGGGGCTTACTGGCGTGGTGATTCAAGAAATAAAATGCTTCAAAGAGTTTACGGTGTCGCATATCCGAAAAAGGAACTGCTTGAGGCACATTTGAAACGCCTTGAGGAGGCGAAGAAAAGAGACCACAGAAAACTTGGGAAGGAACTTGAACTTTTCGTCTTTCATGATATTGCGCCCGGTGCTCCGTTCTGGTTGCCAAAGGGCATGATAATTTTCCGTGAACTTGAAAAGTTCATTCGTGAGGAACTTGACAAGCGTGGTTATGAAGAAATTTCAACTCCAATTCTTGTGAAGAAAGATTTATGGGAGAGGTCGGGACACTGGGAGCATTACAAGGAGAATATGTTCATTCTTGAGGTTGAGAATGAAATTTATTCGCTCAAACCGATGAATTGCCCCGAAAGCACTTATGTCTATAAAATGAAAACGCGAAGTTACAGAGATTTGCCTTTGCGACTTGCTGAAATTGGACGTCTTCACAGGAATGAGATATCCGGAGCTTTGGGTGGAATGTTTCGTGTTCGCCAGATAACTATGGATGATGCCCATATTTATTGCAGACCCGATCAGATTTTGAATGAGATAAACGAGTTGATTGATTTTATAAATTATGTTTATGGAATTTTCAAATTTGAACCGGCTTATTATCTTTCAACCAAGCCGGATAATGCAATGGGTGACCCGGCATTGTGGGAACAGGCAGAAAACGCCTTGAAAACAGCACTTGAACAGAATGGGATTAAATATGGTTTGAAAGAGAAAGAGGGAGCATTTTATGGACCAAAAATAGATGTTCAAATAAAGGACGCTCTTGGAAGGGACTGGCAGGTTGCGACCATTCAGCTTGATTTCGTAATGTTGCCGGAGAGATTTGATTTAACTTACATTGATGCTGATGGACAGCCGAAAAGGCCGGTTGCTATACACAGGGCTATATTTGGTTCGTTTGAAAGGTTCGTTGGAATTTTGACGGAACATTTTGCAGGTAATTTCCCCGTTTGGCTCGCGCCCGTTCAAGTTATTGTTTTACCGATAACAGATGCACAAAATGATTACGCGATTGAAATTTACACCAAGCTTAAAAATTTGAAGATACGTGCGGAAGTTGACACAAGAAATGAAAAAATAACTTACAAGATTAGAGAAGCGGAGACGAAAAAAATCCCGTATATGCTTGTCGTTGGTGAGAAAGAGAAAACAAGCGGAACTGTTTCCGTGAGAAAACACGGGAAAGGTGATCTCGGTGTTTTTGATTTGGAAAGTTTTATCTCACGAATTAAATTTGAAATTGAAACCAAGGCAGTGGAATAAAATGAGCTTTTATGAGGTTCTGACATTGGGTGGTGTGATGGCTACGATTTTGGGTGTGTTTTTGACTTTATATGCGATTATAAATAACAAAACTCTAAAAGCTGAAGCGAGAAACACAAACGAGCTGATAAATCAATTCAGACGCGAACATAATGAGACAATAAATGAATTCAGAAAAGAACATCGCGAGATGATGCAGACGATGATGAAGAGTTTAAATGAATTCAGAGAGGAACATCGTGAGACAATGCAGGTGATGATGAAAAATTTGGAAGAATTTAGACA
>CAZQJI010000031.1:6116-27268 GCA_964593475.1 uncultured Bacteroidota bacterium
AGGAACATCGTGAGACAATGCAGGTGATGATGAAAAATTTGGAAGAATTTAGACAGGAACATCGCGAAACAATGCAGGCGATGATGAAAAGTTTGGAGGAATTTAGAAAATCTCACGAAGAGACAATTAGATACATTGCGAATTTGATTGTCACCAATGGCGAGAGAACCCGACAAGAAATAAGGAAAAAAGCGAAACGTTAAATTTTTTAAAAACAAAAGAGGCAGTCGCCATAGAGAAAGAATTACGCATTAATGAGCAGATCAAGGTCCCAAGAGTCAGGGTAATTGATGAGAACGGTCAACAGCTTGGGATCATGAACACGCGTGATGCGTTGAGGTTAGCTGAGGAGAGAGGATATGATCTTGTTGAAATTGCTCCATTTGCGAATCCCCCAGTTTGTAAGTTGATGGATTATGGAAAGTATAAGTATGAGAAACAGAAAGAGGAGAAACAGCATAAGAAGCAGCAAGCGTCATCCGTTTTGAAAGAGTTAAGATTTCATCCGAATACAGGAGAACATGATTTTCAATTTAAGGCGCGTCACGCAAGGGAATTTATACTTGATGGTCACAAAGTTAAAGCGCAGGTAATTTTCAAAGGCAGAGAAATTTTGCATACAGAATTTGGAGAAAAGCTTTTGAGAAAATTGATTGAGTTCTTATCTGATGTCGCTCGTGTTGAGCAGGACATTCGGCTTGAAGGCAACTCAATGAGTGTTTTATTTGCACCGGATAGAAAAAAAATTCAGATGTTAAAGGAACAGGAAGAAAAAAATAAACAATCGGGAGGAGAGACAGCAGATGCCAAAGATGAAAAGTAATCGTGCAGCTATGAAAAGGTTCAAGGTGACCGCAACTGGTAAAATCAAAAGGCAAAAGGCAGGGAGAAGTCACCTTGCAACCGGAAAATCAAGAAAAAGAAAAAGACAGCTTCGCAAGCCAACGCTCGTTCATCCATACGAAGAAAAGAGGATCAAGAAGCTAATTCTTGCGTGATTTTTAAAAACTAAAACTTGAAGATGTAAAGATGAGAGCAACGAATAAACCAGCGTCAAGAAGGAGAAGGAAGAAAATTCTTGAAAGGGCGAAAGGATTCTGGGGGATGCGTGGAAATACCCTCAGACAGGCAAAGGACCATGTCGCAAAAGCACTTCAATATTCATATCGCGACAGGAGAACCAAAAAGCGCGAATTCAGACGGCTCTGGATCGCAAGGATAAACGCTGCAGCAAGATTAAATGGAACAACTTACTCAAAGCTTATTTCGGCTTTGAGAAAAAAGCAGGTTGAAATCAATCGCAAGATGCTTGCTGACCTTGCGGTGAATAATCCGGATGCTTTCTCTGATATTGTTAAGTTCGCTTTCAGCTGAAAAATTTCGCTCCCATCGTCCGGGAATTTAATTTTTCAACCCAGATGATGGGAGTTTTTTGTTTATATTTAAACCCGAACAAATGATGATTCTTGAAATGATTAATCAAATTGAAGATGTCAAGGCAAAATTTCTTGAAGAACTTCAAACTTTGAAAGATGAAAAGGACCTTGAAGAATTCAGAGTTAAATATCTGGGACGTCGGGGGATAATTCAATCATTGTTTGACAAACTCAAAGAGATACCTCGTGAGGAAAAACCAGCGGTAGGGAAAATTTTAAACGAATTTAAAGAACTTGCGCAGGAAAAATTCAACGAAAAGAAAAAAGAAATTGAAAGTAAAAAAGAAAAAGTTAAAACGCTTGTTGATTTAACGATTCCGGGAAGGTTCAAATACACGGGGAGAAAACATCCACTTACCCAGACGCTTGAAGAGATAAAGAAAATTTTTATCTCGATGGGGTTTGAAGTTGCCTCAGGTCCTGAAATAGAAGATGATTATCACAATTTTGAGGCACTTAACATACCACCGGAACATCCGGCAAGAGATATGCAGGATACATTTTTCATTAAGGAGAACATAATCTTGAGAACGCATACATCGCCGGTTCAGATAAGAGTTATGGAATCAAAGCAACCACCGGTCAGGATTATAGCACCGGGAAGAGTTTACAGAAACGAAGCGATAAGTGCACGGAGTTATTGCCTCTTCCATCAGGTTGAAGGATTATATGTTGATGAAGGGGTTTCTTTTGCTGAATTAAAAGGAACTTTGCTTGCTTTTGCAAAGCAGATGTTTGGAAGTAATGTAAAGTTAAGATTCAGACCGAGTTTCTTCCCGTTTACTGAACCGAGCGCTGAGGTTGATGTGAGTTGTTTTATATGTGGTGGTAAGGGGTGTAAAGTTTGCAAATATGGTGGATGGCTTGAGATTTTAGGTTGTGGTATGGTTGATCCAAATGTTTTTAAATTTGTCGGCTATGATTCTGAAAAATACACCGGCTATGCTTTCGGAATGGGCGTAGAAAGAATCGCTATGCTTAAATATGGGATTGACGACATAAGGTTGTTCTATGAAAATGATTTCAGATTTCTTGAGCAGTTTTGAGTTAAAATAAAAAATTTCTCAGAAGATGAAAGTTTCGCACAAATGGTTGAAAAATTACATTGATCTTGAAGTAGAACCTGAATTTGTCAAAGAGAAACTCACAATGCTGGGGCTTGAGGTTGAAAGCGTTGAATATCTTGGTGAGAAATATAAAAATTTTTATGTAGGTGAGGTTCTTGAAGTTAATAAGCATCCAAACGCTGATAAATTAACAGTTTGCAAAGTAAATGTTGGGAGGGACACGCTTCAAATAATTTGTGGCGCTCCAAATGTCGCAGTTGGTCAGAAAGTGCCGGTTGCACTTGCTGGCGCGGTTATACCGAGAAATCAGCACGACCCCGAAGGAAAACCTTTTGTCTTGACAAAAGCAAAAATTCGTGGGGTTGAATCATTCGGCATGATTTGCTCTGAATATGAACTTGGCTTAGGAGATGATAAAGAAGGGATAATGATTCTTGAACCTGATGCAGTTGTCGGGCAACCGCTTTCGGAATACTTCGGGCTTGATGATGTCGTTTATGATGTCAGTATAACTCCAAATCGTCCGGATTGTTTGAGTCATATCGGAATTGCAAGGGAACTTGCTGTTGCATTTGGGCTTAAACTGAAAAAGCCAGAAGTTAAAGTTGTTGAATCAAGCAAAAAAGTTTTTGATTTCGCTTCGGTTGAGATAATTGACACTGTCAATTGTCCAAGATACGCTGCAAGGGTTGTTTTAAATGTAAAGGTTGAACCATCTCCAAAATGGTTGCAAAATTATCTTAAATCCGTCGGATTGCGTCCGATAAACAACATAGTTGACATTACAAACTTTGTTCTTTACGAAATCGGTCATCCATTGCATGCATTTGACTACGATAAACTCGCCGGGCATAAAATAGTTGTAAAGTGTGCGAAAGAGGGCGATGTTTTTATAACTCTTGATGGTAAGGCAAGGACATTGAGAAAAGACACATTGATGATTTGCGATGCTGAAAAACCTGTTGCAATCGCTGGTGTGATGGGTGGGTTAAATAGTGAAATAACAGAGCAGACGAGAAATGTTTTGATTGAAAGTGCTTATTTTAACCCGATAAGCATTCGCCGGACATCAAAGTATCTTGGGCTTTCAACAGATGCATCGTATAGATTTGAAAGGGGTGCAGATCCCAATGCGGTGATCTGGGCGGTGAATCGTGCAGCTCAACTTATGGCTGAAATCGCAGGTGGTGAAGTTCTTGAAGGAATTATTGATGTTTATCCCGTTAAGATTGAACCAAAGATTGTGAATTTGAGATTTGAAAGATTGAATTCAATAATCGGAATTGAAATTCCAAAAGATGAAGTCATCAAAATACTTGAAGGACTTGAACTTGAAATTTTAAAACTTGATGAGAAAAGTTTGACAGTAAAAGTTCCAACATTCAGACCTGACCTTGAGCGTGAGATTGACCTTATTGAAGAAGTTGCTCGTGTTTATGGCTATGATAGAATTCCTGATAAGATGAGTTCGGTTGTGCATTTTTCAACCGATAAGATAAAAACAGATTTTCACGAGCTTATCCGTGAGCGATTAATTGGTGCTGGTTTCAAGGAAGTTGTTACAAATAGCATGCTTGACGAGGATAAAGCGAGAATTTTCGGAGATAATTTTGTTAAGGTTTTGAATCCTTTAAGCAGGGAGATGTCGGCTTTGAGGACAAGTTTAATTCCAAGTGCTCTTGATGTCGTAAGGCATAATTTTGGATACGGGATAAAAAATTTGAAATTTTTTGAAATAGGAAAAGTTTTCAGAGTTTCATTTGATGAAAATGAGAAGCCAAAGTTTGTTGATAACTATATTGAAGAAGAGCGTCTTTTGGTTCTGATGACTGGACTTGCAGAGCCAATCTCATATGATGTCAAGGAACGGGTCTTTGATATTTATGATCTCAAAGGGGAAATTGAAAGGTTGTTCCATGCGGTTTTACTTGAAAATTATCAGTTTATTTATTATTCTAATAATAGTGAGGTAGCGGAATTTGAAATTGGAGTTGAGATAGGCGGTAAGTATGCAGGTAGATTGATGAAGGTAAGCGGAGATCTTTTAAGTAAATTTGATATTGAGGCGGATGTTTATATTGCTGAGATTGATTTTGATTTGATATGTAAAAATTCAAAAATTGAAGATAGACATTATTCCGAGATCCCGAAATTTCCGAGCGTTTATCGGGATCTTGCTTTTGTGGTTGATGAATCTGTTCCGGCTGGAGATATTGAAAAGGCGATAAAAGAGAGCGCAGGAAATGTTTTGAGGTCAATTCGTCTTTTTGACATTTATAGAGGTGAAAAAATTGGCGAGGGAAAGAAAAGCGTCGCTTTTTCGCTTGAGATTCTTTCACCGGAGAAAACATTGACAGATGAAGAAGTTAACAGCTTGATCCAGAAAGTAGTCAAATATGTTGAACAAAAGCTTGATGCTAAACTCAGGAGTTATTGAACCTTGAAAGTAGATAATAAAAGCGATAAGTTCAGTTTTGTCAGAATTGTTGAAGAACTTCAAGGGAAGTTTGATAAAGTTTTTGATTATGTGCAGAATTTAAGAAGTGAAAATGAAAATTTGAAGTTGAAGATAGCCGAGCTTGAAAGAGAAGTTGAGAGGTTGAGACAGGAGAATGAAGATTTGAAGAAAAACGGGATTGTTTTGTTCTCCGTAGAAGAGAGAGAAGAGCTGAAAAAGAAGATTTCAAATTTGCTTGAAAAACTCAATCAGTATCTTTGAAAATTTTAACGCTGGTTTTCCCCGTGAAGAAAATAAAGATAAGAAAAAATCTTGGACTTATCTCAACCGAAAACAATTAAGGTAAAAATTTTTAACACCGAATACACCTTGAAAGTTGAAGATGAAGAGCTTGCTTATAAAGTTGCTGAATATGTTGATGGATTGATGAAAGAATTGAGCAATAAATTACCGAATCAATCTGTTTTGACAATTGCGATTTTGACTGCTCTTAACATCGCTGAGGAGCTGTTCAGAGAGAGGATGAACAAGGGATATGTTGAGGACGAGATAGAGAATTTATTGCGCGGTTTATCTTCAAAGGTTGACAAGATATTAAGTTTGTAACCGCGCTGTCAGCTTGGTTTGAGCTAAGGGGAGAACCGGCGTTTTAAGTTGAGGGTGATTGCCTGGCTCTTGGATGCGGATTACAGGCCACGCTCTCACTTCTTCACGGAAGTGAGAGTCCGCTGTCCCGGTTTAGCCGGGACTTAAAGAAGCGGACGGTGGAAGTAAGAAGTATCCAGGCAGGCAATGGGTTCTCACCCCAAAGCTTATTCCTGGGCTGACAAGCGCGGTTTTTAATTTTGAAAAGTAGTTATTTGAAAAGAAATTTTGGAGGGGAAATATGGCTGTATACATAGTTGTTTCTGCTGCTGTCTTGATAGCGTTTTTCATCGGTTGGTTCTTTCATTCAAGAATTGAAGCGAAAAAAATTGGAACAGCTGAGGCACGCGCTCAAAGGATAATTGAAGAAGCGGAACGTGAAGCAAACAATATAAAAAAGGAAAAACTTCTTGAGGTAAGAGATGAATGGTTCCGCAAGAAACAGGAATTTGAAGCAGAGGTAAATCAAATAAAGCAAAAACTCCAATCCTATGAGAAACAACTTCTCACCAAGGAAGAAAAATTAAACGAAAGAGCAGATGAATTAAACAGGAGAGAGCGCGACCTTAATAAAATTCAGCAGCAAATTGAAGATCAAAAGAAACAACTTGAGCTCAAATACAAAGAAGTTGAGCAGATAATAGAGGAGCAGAAAATTCAACTTGAAAAAATCGCAGGTCTGACGCGTGACGAGGCGAAGAGAATTTTAATTGATAGTATGGTTGCGGAGGCAAAAGCAGAAGCTGCGAAGATGATTCGTGAAATCCGCGAGCAGGCAAAGGAAGAAGCTAAAAAAGAAGCTCAAAAGATCATTGTTCAGGCAATTCAAAGAACAGCAGCTGATCATTCTGTTGAAACCACTGTCACTGTTCTTCATATACCAAACGATGAATTGAAAGGAAGAATAATTGGAAGAGAGGGAAGAAATATAAGGGCTTTTGAACAGTTAACCGGCTGTGATATAATCGTTGATGATACACCGGAGGCAGTTATAATTTCCGGTTTTGATCCATTTAGAAGAGAGGTTGCGAAGATTGCTCTTGAGAGATTGCTTGCAGATGGGAGGATTCATCCGGCAAGGATTGAAGAGGTCGTTGAAAAGGTCAAGCAGGAACTTGAAGAGGAAATGATAAAAGTTGGTGAAAACACATTGCTTGAGCTTGGAATTCACAATGTCCATCGTGAAATAGTCCGTTTGGTTGGAAAAATGAAATATCGTTCAAGCTATGGGCAAAATGTCCTTCAACACAGTATTGAAGTTGCATATCTTGCAGCAATAATGGCGTCTGAGCTCGGGCTTGATGCACATCTTGCAAAAAGAGCAGGGCTTTTCCACGATATCGGCAAGGTCGTTGATAAACAGGAAGGTCCACACGCTTTAATTGGTTATGAAATTTTGAGTAAATACGGCGAACATCCTGTCGTTGTAAACGCTGTTGGCTCGCACCACGAAGATATACCAATGGAAACTCCGATCGCAGCGATTGTCCAAGCTGCGGACGCAATAAGCGGAGCAAGACCCGGAGCAAGGAGAGAATCTGTTGAAGGTTATGTGAGAAGATTGCAGAAACTTGAAGAAATAGCGAAATCATTTGAAGGCGTTGCAAAAACATATGCAATTCAAGCCGGTCGTGAAGTAAGAGTCATAGTTGAACCTGATAAAGTTGACGATAATCTCGCAGATCAATTGTCCCGGGATATCGCAGCAAGAATTCAGGAGGAAATGGAATATCCCGGGCAAATCAAGGTCACTGTTATAAGAGAAGTTCGCGCGGTTGCGTATGCGAAGTGAAATGAGATGAATTTTTGAAATTGCAAAGGGGCGTAATTTTTACGCCCCTTTTTTATTTTGTGAAGTTTTTTTAACTTATCAAAAAAGTTAGAAAAACTTTGAAGTTCAAACACGGCATTTTGACAATCGGCGTAACAGGTGGAATTGGTTCTGGCAAAACAACGGTTTGCAAAATTTTTGAAGAACTTGGAGCCAAGGTAATTTACGCAGATGAGCTTGCAAAAGAATTGATGACAAATGATGAAAATTTAAAGCGAAAAATTGTGAAAATTTTCGGCGAAGAAGCTTATCTTAATGGAAGTTTGAACAGAAAATTTATCGCTGATGTGATCTTCTCTGATGAGAAAAAGAAAAGGGAACTTGAATCCGTTGTCCATCCCGCGGTTATAAAGAAAATTATCTCAGAATTTAAAAAGCTTGCAAAAGATAAAAATGTTAACTTTGTAATCGTTGAAGCTGCACTTATATTTGAATCTGGATTTGACAGTGAACTTGATTATATTGTTGTGGTTGACGCGGATGAGGAAACGAAAATAAAAAGAGTTATGGAACGAGATAAATGTTCAAGGGAGGAGGTTTTAAAAAGGATGAGGTCGCAAATGGATGTTAAAAGAAAAAGAGAACTTGCGGATATCCTGCTTTTAAACGATGGGGATATTGAGGAATTGAGAAACAAGGTTAAATTTTTATATTCTTTATTTGACAAAATTTCAAAATCAGTGGAGGTTAATTGATGCAAATTTTTGAGCTTGAAAGAGAACTTTTCTTCCAGACCTACAAACGCCTGGGAATTTACATCAAGCGGGGGGAAGGTGTTTATTTGATTGATCATGAGGGGAAAAAATATCTTGATTTAATTTCAGGCATAGGTGTGAACGCTCTCGGATATGGAAATGAAAGTGTGAAGAAAGCAATTCTTGATCAGGTTGAGAAATTCATTCATCTCTCAAATCTTTTTGTTCAAGAACCGCAAGTTGAACTCGCAAAACTTTTGATTGAATTAACTGGCTATAAAAAAATCTTTTTTACCAACAGCGGTGCTGAAGCAATTGAAACATCAATTAAACTTACGAGGAAATGGGGCAAGAAGTTCGGCAAAGATGAAATAATTGCTTTTTCAAATTCTTTTCACGGAAGGACAATGGGCGCTCTCTCGCTTATGGATAGAGCAAAATATCGTGAAGGTTATGAGCCGTTTCTTCCGGGAATTTACAACGCAAAATATAACGATGTTGAAGAACTTGAAAAAAGGGTAAGTGATAAAACTGCGGGTGTTTTTCTTGAATTTATACAAGGTGAAGGTGGAATTGTTCCAGCAAGTGAAGATTTTGTCAAAAAAATTTTTGAGTTGAGAGAAAAATTTAATTTCTTGGTTATCGCTGATGAAATTCAAAGCGGTTTGTGGAGGACGGGAAAATTTTTCGCATTTGAACATTATGATGTTAAGCCAGATATTGTTGCACTTGCTAAACCACTTGGCGGGGGGCTTCCACTTGGAGCTGTTCTGGGAAATGAGAAAGTTGCAGATGTTTTCACCGTTGGAACTCATGGCTCAACATTTGGTGGAAATCCCGTCGCTTGTTCTGCCGGATGCGCTGTGATAAAAGAAATTCAAAAAGGTGTGATTGAAAATGTCAAAGCGATGGGAGATTATTTCAAGAGCGAACTTAACAAACTCAAACAAAAATATCAGAATCTAATTCGTGAGGTTCGTGGAATTGGATTGATGCTTGGAGTTGAACTTAATTTTGAATGTTTTGATATAGTCCGTCGTTTAATTGAAAAAGGTGTCATAGTGAATTGCACTAACAACAATGTCGTCAGGCTGCTTCCACCACTTGTGATAAAAGAAGAGCAAATTAATTTCTTCATTGAAAAATTTGACGAAGTTTTAAACGAAATACAACAACAAAGTTCAATAAGAACTTATGAAAGCGAAAAAGTTAAAAATTTGGTCTGAACAGGATTATCTGAACTGGGTTAAACAGGATACGCCACTTAAAGAGAAATACTTTGCGATGTATTCAACTGTCTGGGATGCTGTTGTGACAAATCCAAATCTTATGACGATCCCTTTTGATGATCATATGGTTCATCGTGGGGATGGGGTTTTTGATAATTCGCTTGTCGTCAACGGCAAAGTTTATCTTCTTGAGGAACATCTTGACAGAATAATTCGCTCCGCAACCGCAATTGGGATAAAGATGCCTCTTACAAAGGAACAAATGCGAGAAATTATCCTTGAAACAATCTCTATAACTGGCAAAAAAGATTGCATCGCAAGATTCTGGATCTCTCGTGGCACAGGCGGTTTCAGCGTTTATCCGGATGAATCACCCCGTGGGCATTTTTACCTGATAATAACATCGTTCCCGAATTATCCTGCAAGATATTATGAGGAAGGTTTAAATGTTGTGACAAGCCCTTTTCCACTGCGTCAGCCGTTTACACCGCAGGTCAAAAGCTGTAATTATCTTTCAAATGCGATGATGGAATTTTTTGCGCATAATGTCGGTGCCGATACCGCAATTGCAATTGATTCAGAAGGTTATCTAACCGAGGGTTCTAATAAAAATGTCGCAATCGTCACGAAGGACAAGGTTTTCAAATATCCACGACTTGAAAAAGTTTTACACGGGACGATGCTCAAAAGGGCAATTTATTTCGCAAATCAACTTAAAGAGCAGGGAATTTTAAAAGATGTCGTTTCAACTGACATACCGATTAGCGAAGCATACAACAGTTCTGAAATGATGTTTTTCAGCACGACTCTGATTGTTGCTCCAATTGTAAAATATGATGGTATAACAATCGGGGATGGAAGACCGGGTGAAATTTACAGGAAGTTAAGAGAGATGTTCAGGAAAGATATGACGGAGAATGATGAAGTTTTAACCCCGGTTGATTATGATTGAAGTGAGCCCGGGAGGGATCGAACCTCCGACCTCCTGCTTAAAAGGCAGATGCTCTACCACTGAGCTACGGGCCCAAAATTACATTGCAAATATACAAAAAATTTTCCTGCCAAGCAAATTTTGAAAATCAAATCCCCAATCGGTAAATTTTAATAAAAAATTTCCTCAGATTATGACCGAAAAATTGTATTACAGAGATAGTTACACCATAGATTTCAAAGCAAATGTCGTTGATGTCAAAAATCTCAACGGGAAAACTGCTGTTGTCCTTGATAAAACTTATTTTTATCCGACGTCAGGAGGGCAGGAGCACGATACAGGTTCAATAAATGGCGTTAGAGTTGTTGATGTGATTGAAAATGATGACGGAGAAATTTTACACATAGTTGATGGTGAAATTCAAACTGGTGAAGTTAAATGTAAAATTGACTGGGAAAGACGATTTTCAAATATGCAACAACATACGGGTCAGCACATACTTTCAAGAGCATTTGAAGTTTTGTTCAATTATGAAACCATTTCATCACGACTCGGGGATGAGACAGGGACAATTGATCTTGACATTGAAACTCTGGATTATGAAAAAGTTAAAGAAGTTGAAAATCTTGCGAATAGAATCGTCTGGGAAAATAGAGATGTTAAAATTCATTTCGTTAATGATTCTGAAGTTTCAAAATTCCCGTTGAGAAAACCACCAAAAGTTTCCGGGACAATCAGAATAATTGAAGTTAGCAATTTTGATTTTTCTCCGTGTGGTGGAACTCATGTCTCAAAAAGTGGGGAAATCGGCTTGATAAAAATTAAAAGATGGGAGAGGGTAAAAGGTGGATTAACAAGAGTTGAATTTGTTTGTGGAGTTCGTGCTTTGAGAGATTATCAATTGAAGAATAAAATTTCAAACGAACTTGTTTCGCTTTTGAGCGTGCGTGATTCTGAACTTGCAGAGCAAGTTGGTAAAATTCTTGAATCGCAAAAAGAGAAACAGCGATTGATAAATTATCTGACCGAAAGATTGATTGAATTTGAGGCGGAAAAACTTGTTCAGAGTTCGGAAAAAATCAACGATGTAAATTTCGTCAGCGTTGCCTTTGATGATAGAAATGTTGAAGATTTGAAGATTCTTGCGAGAAAGTTAATTCAGTATCCGAGAGTTGTTTCTATCGTTGGTTCAAAATCAGGCGGTGCGAATTTTATAATTGCAAGGTCTTCGGATGTTGAGATTGATTTGAGGGAAATTTTGAAAGAGATTTTGAATGAAACAGGTGGAAGAGGCGGTGGAAAAATTGATTTCGTCCAGTTTGGTGGGCAGGTTGAAAGGTTTGACGATTTCTTCAAAATTGGCATTGAAAAGTTGAAAACAAAACTTTCTTGAAATTATGTCCGGAGATTATGTCTGTGCGCACATAATTGTCAAAGGAATTGTGCAGGGAGTTGGATTCCGCTGGTTTGTGCAAAAGCACGCAAATCATCTCGGTTTGAATGGATGGGTTAGAAATTTAAGCAATGGAGATGTTGAAATTGAAGTTGAAGGTGAACGTTCTCTCATTGAAGAACTTATAAAACTTGTCAAAGTCGGACCAAGATATGCGCAGGTTGAAGATGTTCAAATAACATGGAAACCTTACGAAGGGAAGTATAAATCTTTTGAAATCAAGGGTTGGTTTTAATTTGAGAGTTGGAATTGGTTATGACATACATCCGCTTGTTGAGGGAAGGAAACTTTACATAGGCGGGGTTGAAATCCCATCTGATAAAGGTTCGCTCGGACATTCGGACGGAGATGTTTTGATTCACGCAATTTGTGATGCTTTGCTTGGTGCAATTGGTTATGGAAATATAGGAGAACTTTTTCCAGACACCGATGAAAAATTTAAAAACGCAAGAAGCGAAATTTTTCTGAGGGAGATTAAAAAAATTCTTGACGAAAAAAATTTTGAAATTGTAAACATTGACTCAACAATCATACTTGAACAGATAAAACTTTCTCCATTTGTTGATCAGATCAAAAATAATTTGATTTCAATTCTTGGTGTTTCCGCTGATAAAATTTCTATTAAGCCAAAGCGAAATGAGAAATTTGATTCGCTTGGCAGAGGTGAAGCGATCGCCTGTTTTGCGGTTGCGCTGGTAAAGTTGAAAAATGAATAAAAATTTAATTTTACATGGAGACAAAGCAAATCCTTGATTTTATTTTAAGCATTGATAACATCTGGATTTATCTGGTTGTGTTTTTGTTTGCTTATATAGAAAATCTTTTCCCACCGTCCCCAAGCGATGTTGTGGTTGTTTTTTGTGCTTCACTTTCTGGAATTGGAAAAACGGACTTCACACTTACACTTATATCAGCGGTCTTCGGAAGCACTCTCGGATTTCTGACGATGTATTTCATCGGTGATAAGTTCGGTGATGAGATCATTGAGAAAGGAAAGATAAAATTTATAAATCCCGAAAATGTCAAAAAAGTTGAAGCATTGTTTAAAAAATATGGATATTTTCTGATTGTGATAAACAGATTTCTTGCGGGGACAAGAGCATTTGTCGCTTTTTTTGCAGGGCTTGGGGAATATGATGTAAAGAAATCTTTGATCCTGTCATTTATAAGCGCTTTTCTCTGGTATTCAATTCTCGTCACCGCTGGAAAAATTCTTGGAGAAAACTGGCATTTAATCGCCGATGTCATCTCCGCTTATAGTAAAATTATAACTGCGGTTATAACATTTTTTGTGTTGCTTTATCTTTTGAGAAGTTTTTTGAAAAGTAAAAAGAAAAAGGGTTGAATCTTGCTGAATGAAGTTTTAGAACTTGATAAATTGCTCTTTTATTTCCTCAACCGAAAAATCGCAAATCCTCTTTTTGATGTTTTAATGCCTTTTATAACGAGTGATTTTAATTTGAGAATTTTTCTCGTTTTTGTCTGGATTGGACTTCTGATTTTCGGCGGGAGGACGGGCAGAATTGTCGCAATTCTTTTGATCCCGGCAATTGCGATAAGCGATCAATTAAGCAGTCACATTTTAAAACCTCTGATCGGGAGAATTCGCCCGTGCCACGAACTTGAAAATGTGAGGTTACTTGTTCCGTGTGGAAGTGGATTGTCTTTCCCATCAAGTCATGCAGTAAATAGTTTCACGGTTGCAGCGCTTTTATCAAAGTTTTATCGCAGGTATCTTTTTTATCTTTTTTTGCTTGCCTTTCTGATTTCTTTTTCAAGAGTTTATGTTGGGGTTCATTATCCCGGGGACATCGTTGCCGGGATGATAATCGGGTTTGTGGTTGGAGTTTTGGTTTTTAATCTATGGATTTATTCTGCGAAACTTTATGAAAACAAAATCAGGAAAAAAATTTGAAAAATCCTGATTCAAGGGCAAAATTTTTGCTTTCTTTTGCAAGTGGTGTTTTGCTTTCTCTGTCTTTTCCGCCTTTAAAAACTGGTTTTTTTGCGACCACTGGATTTGTCCCGCTTCTTTTTTTGATTGACAAAGTTAAAAATTACAGAGAACTTTTTCGCTATTCTTACATTGCTTTTTTCTTTTTCAATCTTTTCACTCTTTACTGGGTTGGTGGATGGTCAAAGGAAGCAGACCCGTTTCTTATGGTCGGTTGCGTTTTGCTTATCCTCGTTCATCCTGTTCTCTTCCTTCTACCGATGTGGTTTTATATGTTTGTGAAGAAAAATGCTCCCGGCAAATTGCATCTTTTCGTCTTTCCTTTTGTTTTCGTCCTTTTTGAGTATTTTCGCTCAACAACTGAACTTGCTTTCCCATGGCTTACGCTTGGAAACACGCAGACATATTACCTTGCAAAGATTCAGTTTATTGAATTCACAGGCGTTTATGGTCTTTCTTTTCTTATACTTGTTGTGAATGTCTTGTTTTATCTTTCGCTTAAAAAAACTTTTGAAGAGAGAAAAATTTTCTCATCCCGTTCGCTCAAATATATCGCTCTTGGAGTTTTGATTTACATCTTGCCCGATTTTTATGGGTTTTATGTTTTGAAAAATGCTGATGAAAAATTTTTCAAAGAGATGAAGGTTGGCTTGATTCAGCCGGATATAAATCCATGGCTCAAATGGGAAGGAACGCTTTCAGATCAGATAAATCTTTATATCGGGATGACAAAAAAAATTGTCGTTGAAAATCCTGATGTTGAACTTGTCGTTTATCCCGAGACAGCGATAACTTATTACTTTCTTCTTTCGCCTTATCGTTATTTCTTCAACTGGTTTAAAAGTGAGATTGACAGTTTAAATGTTGCCATCTTAACAGGTTTTCCAGATGCGAAGTTTTACGATGACCCATCTAAGGCGCCGCCAAGCAGTCATCTTATAAAAGAGACAGGACAAAGATATGATGCTTTCAACGCAATGGGGCTTTTTCTCCCGAAAGATAACAGAGTTCAAAAATATGCGAAGATAATCCTTGTCCCATTTGGTGAGCGTTTGCCTTATGCGGATACATTCCATTTTTTGATTGAACCATTGCAGTGGGGCGTTGGGATAAGCAACTGGGCGAAGGGGAAAGATACAACCGTTTTTGAAATGAGGAGAAGAAATGGAGAGGTCGTCAAATTTTCGGGCGTTGTGTGTTATGAGTCAATTTATCCGTCTTTTGTTCGTGAGTTTGTGAAAAAGGGGGCGGAATTTCTCGTTGTGATAACAAACGATAGCTGGTATGGAAACACATCAGGACCATATCAGCATTTTCAGTATTCAATTTTGCGTGCTGTTGAAAATAGAAGAAGCATCCTAAGGTGTGCAAATGGTGGAATTTCTGGATTTATTGACCCTTATGGAAGGGTGAAGAAGAAGACAAAATTTCACGAGAAAACACAGATTGCGGATGTGATAAAGTTAAATAGCAAGAAAACTCTTTACACAATGTATGGAGATTTAATTGTTTATATTTCGCTTTTGATTTTTGTTTTTGCTTTTTCTTTTACAATTTACAGAAAATTTCAAAACAAAAAAGGTTTGCGAGATGAAAACGCAAAACAGGCGTAATGGAGCGAAAATAATCTCAATTTTTGCAATGTTCTTTCTTTTTATATCTGGTTGCGCAAGGCAGAGTGAAGACGAACGATTTGCAAAACTTGTTGAAAAGTTTATGGATGAATATTTCAAGTATAACCCCGTCACCGCAACATGGGTGGGATATCATAAGTATGATAATTTGCTTGACGATCTTTCGGAGGAATCGCTTAAAGAAAAACTTGAATGGCTGAAAGATTACAGAGAAAAATTTTCAAAGTTTGATTTGAAAAAACTTTCAAAGGACAACAGCATTGATTGTCGCATTTTGCTTGAAGAGATTGACGAGATGATTTTTAATCTTGAAAAATTGAGAGAATATGAATGGAATCCGTTAATTTACAATTCAATAATTGGTGATGGTTTGATGTATCTTATCACACAGGATTTTGCTCCAGCGGAGGAGAGATTGAAAAATGCTCTTGAAAGGGTAAAACAGATTCCGAAGTTTGTTGAAACAGCAAAGAAGAATTTAAAAGATGCGCCACAAATTCACATTGAGACAGCGATAAGACAGAATAAAGGTAACATCAACATTTTGAAAAACGATTTTATAAAGTTTGCGGATACATTGAAAATATCCGATGAGCTAAAATCTGAAATCAAAAAAGCAAGCGAAATTGCAATTGCTTCACTTGAAGATTACGGGAAATGGCTTGAAAATGAGTTGAAGCCGAGATCAAAGCGTGATTTTCGGCTTGGGAAAGAACTTTACTATGAAAAAATGAAGTATTATTTGAAATCAAGATTTACACCTGACGAAATTCTTTCGCTTGCGGAAAGAGAAAAAGCGAAAACGCACGATGAAATGTATCAAATTGCACTTCCACTTTACAAGTATTATTATGGCAGAGAACCGAAGGGAATGGATAAACTTTCGGTTATAAAAGCAGTTCTTGATAAAATTGTCCTTGAACATCCAAGACCAAGCGAGATTATGGATAGGATAAAGTTGGATTTGAGATATTTGACTCAATTTGTGAAGGAGAAAGATCTTTTGACGCTTGATGAGAGCAAACCGCTTGTGGTGAGAGAAACTCCCGAATATCAAAGAGGTGTCTCTGTTGCATCGCTTGAAGCACCGGGACCACTTGAGAAAAATATGAAAACATTTTATAATGTCTCACCAATTCCGGAGGATTGGACGCCTGAACAAGTTGAATCTTATCTCCGTGAGTATAATTATTATTCGCTTCTTGAATTAAGCATACACGAGGCGATCCCGGGACATTATGTTCAACTTTACTATTCAAACCGTTGCCCTTCAATTGTTAGAAGTGTCTTCTGGAGTGGACCAATGGTTGAAGGTTGGGCTGTTTATGCGGAAAGATTGTTAATTGAAAATGGCTTGTTGAATAACGATCCGAAGCTTAAACTTATACATCTGAAATGGTATATAAGAGTTGTGATAAATGCAATTCTTGATCATAAAATTCACGCTGGCAATATGACACAGGATGAAGCGATTGACCTTATGATGAGAGAGGGATTTCAGGAAAGAGCAGAAGCTGAGGGCAAGTGGAAACGAGCATGTCTTACATCGGCACAGCTTTCAAGCTATTTCACGGGGTTTCAGGAGATAATGAGTTTACGGGAAGAATATATGAAAAAGAAGGGTGAAAATTTCAAGATTAAAGAATTTAACGAAAGTTTGCTCTCGCACGGGTCACCGCCTGTTAAGTATCTGCGGGAAATTTTGCTCGGGGAGAATTAATTTTTACCAGGTTGAATTATTAATTTCTGAAACACGACGAAGAAAATTTTTTATCTCCATATCCCAGAACGACCAGGTGTGCGAACCCGGAAGTTCGTGGTATTCATAGTTTATGTTTTTCTTTTGAAGTTTTTCCACAAGTTTTCGGTTTGATTCAAGTAATCCCGCTATGTTATCGTCTTTTCCGACAGAAATGTAAAGATAGGGCAAATTTATGCTTGCAAGGCTATCAACAAGGACAAAGACATCGTTTCTATCCCAGTGTTCTGTTTTCTTTTCTCCGAAAGCATCTTTTAAACTTTGGACAATTTGACCCTGTCCTCTTTCAAATATCTGTTCCCAGTTGAAAGCGCCACTAAAAGAACCAGCGAGAAAAAACATAGATGGATATTTGAGCGCAAACTTGATGGCTCCGTATCCACCCATTGAAAGCCCTGCTATTATGCGACCATGTCTTGTTGATATAACTCTGTATTTTTTCTCAACATAAGGGATCAAATCTTTGACGATGTAATCTTCATAATTTCTATTTTTCAGCACGGGTGAGTTCGTATACCAGCTATTGTCGGCTTCAGGAGTTATGATGACGAAATTGTAATTTTTGAGATATTTGATGAGTGAAGTTTTGTTGATCCAATCATAATGATTTCCAGTGTATCCGTGAAGAAGGTAAATTGTGATAAATCTTTCTTCGGTTTTAAAATAATTTTCCGGAAGAACTATGTGAAAATGCTTAAACGAATTCAAACTTGGTGAGAAAACGCTATCAAGCACAACTTTGACCTGTGAGATGAGCGTTTGAGTTGTGAGGATGAGAATTGTGAGGAAAAATTTTTTTAACCTCATAAGATTTCGTTTTTTGATTTTTATAAATTCAATTCTTCAAAGGCAAGTGCGCCAGCGCCAAGAATCCCAGCTCTATTGCCAAGTTGTGCTGGGATTACGATTGCTTTTTCAGCAATTGGTTTCAATGCTCTTGACTTAACAGTTTCATTCATTGCGTCAAATAAAACTTTGCCGGCTTTTGCAACTCCACCACCAACTATTGCAACTTTTATATCAAACAAATTCATCACCGATGCGAGCATAACTCCAACATAAAAGCCAGCTCTTTTCCACACATTTATTGCAAATTCATCTCCTTTTTCAGCTGCAAGCGAAATTATGTATGGTTCAATTTTTGAAAGGTCGCCGTTTACAAGTTCAATTATCTTTGAATTCGGATTTTTTTCAAGTTCCTTCGCAACCCATGAAGAAAGATATTTTTGCCCGACATACGCTTCAACGCAACCATAATTCCCGCAGTTACACTTTGGACCATCAAAGTTAATTGAGACATGTCCTATTTCCCCGGCTCCACCTGTTGGACCACGGTAAATTTTCCCGCCGATTATAATTCCACCTCCTATGCCTGTTCCAAGCGTCACCATTATGAAGTCCGGATATCCTTTCCCTGCTCCAAACTTTGCTTCCCCAATTGCAGCGACATTTGCATCATTATCAACAACAGTTTTGATTCCCGTTTTCTCTTCAACTTCCTTTGCGAGATAAACAACTGTCCAGCCCGGGAAATTCGGTGGATATTTTACACCGCCTTGCGGGTCCACCTGTCCAGGTGCGCCAATCCCGGTTCCGAGAATTTGCCCATTTTTGAAGTTTTCAGAAAGTTTTAAGATAACTTTTGAAATTTGCTCAATTACATGTTCAGGTCCTTTTTCTGCTTCTGTTGGAATTGAGTCCTCAATTAAAATCTCGCCAGAGTTATTTACGACGCCTGCTTTGATAAATGTTCCGCCGAGGTCAACGCCGATGACTAATTTTTCCATTTTTAATTCATTTTTGTTTTCGTTTTTTCCATAAACTTTCAAGTCGCTCTTTCAAAATTTTTTCTCTTCCAAGTTCGGTTGGTCTGTAATAAATTTTATCTTTGAGTTCATCTGGTAAAAATTGTTGTTCAACGAAATGATTTGGAAAATCGTGACTGTATTTGTAATCCTTCCCGTAGCCAAGTTCTTCCATCAATTTTGTCGGTGCATTTCTCAAATGAAGTGGAACAGGAAGATCGGGATATCGCCGTGCATCTTCCATTGCCTCTTCAATTGCAAGATAAGCAGAATTGCTCTTCGGACAGCTTGCAAGATATGTTGCAACCTGTGCAAGTATTATGCGTGCTTCTGGCATCCCGACATAGTCAACGGCGGTGAAGCAACTTGTTGCAAGTGTTAAGGCGTATGGTTCGGCATTACCTATGTCTTCACTTGCGAGAATGATCATTCTTCGTGCGATAAACTTCGGGTCTTCACCTGCGATTAACATACGAGCGAGCCAGTAAACAGCAGCGTCAGGGTCACTTCCACGGATGCTCTTTATAAATGCAGAAATCAAGTTGTAATGTTCTTCGCCTGCCTTGTCATATTTAAAATGTTTTCGTTGAAATGCTTCAAGAATGATTTCTCGTGTCAAAAATATCTCGTTGTTCTCATTTGGTTTTGCAAGTTTTATTGCGATTTCAAGAGCGTTCAACATAACCCGTGCATCACCACCGGAGTAAAGAAAAAGAAGATTTTTATCCTCAATGTGAATTTTAAACTTTGATAAGACCTCATCAATTGTTAAAGCCCTTTCAAGAATTCTGTCAAGTTCATTTACCCCAAGCGGTTCAAGCACAAAAACTTGACATCTTGATAAAAGTGGTGAGATTATCTCAAAAGATGGATTCTCCGTTGTCGCTCCGATCAATATAATCGTCCCATTTTCAACGCTATTCAGGAGAACGCTTTGTTGTGCTTTGTTGAATCTGTGGATTTCATCAATGAATAAAATTGTCTTTCTTCCGTAAAATTTTAAATTTTTCTCCGCTTTGTCAATTATTTCCTTTATCTCTTTTGTCCCGGATAAAACTGCGTTAACCTGAAAAAAATCAGCGTTGATTTTTTCAGAGATTATCTTTGCTAATGTTGTTTTTCCAACCCCGGGTGGTCCCCAGAGTATCATTGATTGAATTTCTCCCGTCTCAATCATCGTTCTCAATGGTTTCCCCTTGCCAAGTATATGTTCTTGCCCGACGAATTCTTCAATTGTTTTGGGTCTGATTCTATCCGCAAGCGGTGGGAGAATTTTTTCGGGTTTCATTTTTAAGGCGAGATTATTTTTCTTTTATGATGAAAACTTCTTCTCCTTCTTTTGCCATCCCGTATTTTTCTCTGGCTATTTTTTCAATTTGCTTCGGGTCAGTTTCAAGCTTGTAAATTTTCTCTCTCAAAAGAGCATTTTCATTTTGAATGGCTTCAATTTCCTTTTTAATTTTTCTCAGTTCATTTTCAAGTTTTATCCGCTTGATCAGTCCTTTTTCAGCGAAGACAAGGTAAAGCAACAGCCCGAGCAGAATTGAACCAAAGATTAAATTCAGAGGATTTGAGAGAAACTTTTTCATATTGCTATTGAAATTGATTTCACTGGTAAAAATATAAAAAGTAAAGCGGGAACTAACAAATTTTTGTTCACTTGATTATTTGAATTTATTTGCTGAAATTTTATGTGTAAAACTAAAGCAAAGGAGCTAAAAATGAAGTTTTTAATTTGTTTTCTAATTTCAATTTTTCTTTTCACGCAAACAAATGCTCAAAAAGGAGGTGCTAAAAAAATGTTTGTAATTAAAGCAACCGCCTTTAAAGATGGCGAGACAATTCCGAAAAAATTCACATGTGATGGACAGGATTACTCTCCTGAGCTCGCATGGGAAAATGCGCCAGCCGGGACGAAAAGTTTTGCTTTAATTTGCGAGGATCCTGATGCGCCGGGTGGAACATTCATTCATTGGGTTATCTATGATATTCCTGCAAATGTGACGAAACTTCCGGAAAATGTTAAGAAGGTTGGAATAGTTGATGACAAAATAAAACAGGGCGTCAATGATTTCGGTCGCATCGGTTATGGTGGACCTTGCCCGCCACGTGGACATAAACCGCACAGATATATTTTTAAGCTTTATGCGCTTGATGTTGAAACTCTTGGATTAAATTCAGGTGCAACTGCTGAACAAGTTGAAGCAAAAGCTAAGGGTCATATCCTTGGAGAGGCAAGGGTTGTTGGTTTGTAT
>CAZQJI010000032.1:0-7881 GCA_964593475.1 uncultured Bacteroidota bacterium
ATTGAGGTTTTTAATCCCAAAATTAAAGAAATCAGATTGATAAAAGCGAAAAAAAGAGAAATCACTGTTCCACTTTTCCCCTGTTATGTTTTTGCTAAATTGAAACCAGCATTGTTTGATATGATAATCTACACAAGAGGAGTGCGAAAAATACTTGGAGTTAACGGGAGACCGAAACCGATAAAAGAATCAATCATAGAAACAATAAAAGAGCGAATAAACGGAAATAATCATATTTACATCCCTGAGAAATGCGAGCATGAGTTTGAAATCTATGCGGGGGATTATGTTGTTGTAGTTGACGGACCTTTAAAAGGTTTTATTGGAGTAGTTGAACGGGTGAACAAAAGCAAGGTTGTTGTTTTGCTTATGTCAATGGATTATCAAGTAAAAGCTGAAATTCATAAATTCTTGCTTCGCAAGGTTGATCCCGAAATTTTAGAGGAAGATTAAAGAGCACATCTAAAACTTTGATAAATACTTAACACCCCTCTCCATAATGGAGAGGGTTTTTTATTTTATTTCGCATTTACCCTTTCAAAGATATAACACCTCTTGACATTTTCAAAAAAATTTATATATTTATAGTTGAAAACGGATTTAAAACAAAGTTGTTTTCTTTATGAATGTCGGTCTTGTGTTCAACCTGAAGAAGGAAAGGCAAGATGATCCTGGTGGAGATGACTCGTTTAGTAGTGTTAAGTTTTTAAATATGTTAAATGCTGAACATAAAATTCAAGTCGTTGATGACACTTACGCAGAGTGGGATACTTGGGAGACGATCAACGCGGTAAAAAATGCGCTTGAAGAAAATCACAATGTGATCTTGATTGAAGCAAATGAAGATGCTTTTGAAAAGTTAAGAAAAACAAGACCTGACATTGTCTTCAATATCGCCGAGGGCTTCTACGGGGCAAGTAGAGAAGCACAAATTCCCGCCATCCTTGAAATGTTAAACATACCTTACACCGGAAGCGATCCACTCACATTAGCAATATGCCTTGATAAAGCAAGGACAAAAGAGATTCTATCTTATTATAAAATTCCAACTGCAAAATTTTTCGTCATTGAAAACCTTGATGAGTTTGATGGGAATGTTGAGCTTGAATTTCCGCTCATAGTTAAACCATTACACGAAGGTTCAAGCAAAGGGATATTTAACTCCTCCGTCGTATCAAATAAAAATGAATTATATCTTGAAATTGAAAGAGTTATCAAAACATACAATGAGCCGGCGCTCGTTGAAGAATTTTTACCCGGTAGAGAATTCACCGTCGCAATCCTCGGAAATGGTAAATCAGCAAAGGTTCTGCCTATAATTGAAATCAAATTTGATTCACTTCCACCCGAAGCAAAACCAATATACTCATTTGAAGCAAAATGGATATGGGATACAAGAGAGAAGCCACTTGACATATTTCAATGTCCCGCTGAAATAGATTACAAACTCAAGGAGATGATTGAAAAAATCGCACTTTCAACATTTAAAGTTCTGCGCTGTCGTGATTGGTGCAGAATTGATATGCGACTTGATAAAAACGGCATTCCAAACATACTTGAAGTAAATCCATTGCCCGGAATCCTTCCAAATCCGGAGGACAATTCTTGCTTTCCAAAGGCAGCACGTGCAGCGGGGTTAACCTATAACCAAATGATAAATGAGGTCTTAAACGCTGCTTTAAAAAGATATAGGATGATTTAGAAAGTGATTGATTATCAATTAACAAAAACAAAGAGACGGGCTTTTTATGTATAAAGGTCTGGAAATAACGGTTATATATAACGACCCTACAATGATTGAACCGAAAATTGATGTTAACGATGCTTCAATTACCGAAGTTAAAAATGAAATTGAATTTATCGTAAATTCGCTTGAAAACGCCGGCTTCAATGTTAAAATTTTACCTGTCTATAACGCACGCCGTTTTATCAGCGACCTTTTAAATTTAAAAACAGATCTTATTTATAACTTTTGTGAAATGATTGAGCTGGGATCACAAGAGGAAATCTTCGCAGCTGTATTATACGAGCTCCTAAAAATTCCATACACCGGCGCGCCACCGATGACGCTTGGATTATGTCTTGACAAATCAAAAACGAAAATAATTCTCTCACACTATAAAATACCAACCCCAAAATTTGAATTGTTTACAGAGTCATTAAATGGATATAAAAAAATTGAATTGAATTTTCCGTTGATAGTAAAACCAGTCAGAGAAGACGCAAGTATAGGCATAGATGAGAAATCAGTTGTTCACAATGTAAAAGAGCTAAACGAGTGTGTTGAATATATTTTGGAGAAATTTGAACAACCAGCACTTGTTGAAGAATTCATTGACGGTAGAGAGATAAATGTGGCAATTCTTGGAAATAATCCACCTATTGTTTTACCGATTTCTGAAATTGATTTCTCAAAATTGCCATCGCATCTTCCCAAAATAGTAAGTTATGAGGCTAAATGGATTCCTAATACAGAGTATTACGAAAAGACAATTCCAATATGTCCAGCTCCGCTTGAACCGGAGCTTGAAGCGAAGGTAAAAGAAATTGCGCTTTCATGCTATAAAATTATGGGTTGCAGAGATTATGCAAGGGTTGATATGCGAATTGACAAAAACGGAAATCCGTATGTCCTTGAAGTAAATCCAAACCCTGACCTTGCAAGGAATGCTGGCTTTATGCGTTCTGCTTTCGTCTATGGATTAACACCAGCTGAAACGATCGTTAAAATTGCAGAATTAGCACTTGAAAGAAGCTATGCGGATAAGAAAATTAATAAATAAAGACAAAGAAAGAGTTGAGAAAATTTTGGTCGCAACAAAAATGTTCACAGAAGAAGAAATAAATGTCGCAGTTGAACTTATTGATGAATTTCTAAATCAAGGTGAAAACAGCGGATATGAAATTTATTCTGCTGTTGATGATTATGACAACGCAATTGGCTATATATGTTTCGGTAAAAGACCTCTAACACTTGCAACTTTTGACATTTACTGGATTGCGGTTGATCCAAATTCACAGGGAAATGGGATAGGTAAAAATTTAATGAAATTCGCTGAACAAAAAATAAAACAAATGGGAGGGAACTTAATTCTTGTAGAAACATCTTCACAGGAAAAGTATCAAAAGACAAGGGCTTTTTACAAATCGTGCGGGTATGCGGAGATAGCCCGCATCAAAAATTTTTATAAACCAAATGATGATTTAATAATTTTTGCAAAATATATCTAAGGAGGTAAAATTATGGAGCTCTGGCAGGAACTTCTAAGAAAAAGCGTGGAAACCGCAGAAGATTTCGCCGAGGTTTTCGGCGTGGATAAAGATTTGATGAGAAAAATAATTGAACGATACCCCGCAAGAATAAATCCATACTATCTTAGCTTGATTAGATATAAAGGTGATCCTATATGGCTTCAATGTTTTCCAGATATAGAAGAATTAGCCGATGAAGATATGCCTGAAGATCCACTTGAAGAAGATGCGATGAGCCCAGTGCCAAGCATTACACATAGATATCCCGACAGGGTTCTATTCCTCGTGACAAGCCAGTGTTCAATGTATTGCAGATTTTGCACACGGAAAAGAAAAGTCGGCGATTCAAGCAAAATAAGCATGAAATTTATTCAGGATGGAATTGAATATATAAGAAATCACCCGGAAGTAAGGGATGTGATTTTATCCGGTGGAGACCCGCTGATGCTCACAGATTATATGCTTGAAAAAATCATAAAAGCATTAAGGGAAATTCCACATGTTGAAATAATAAGAATCGGGACAAAGATGCCATGCGTTTTACCGCAGAGAATTACAGAGAACTTATGCAATATGTTGAAGAAATATCATCCGATTTATGTTAACACACATTTCAATCATCCGTGGGAGATAACCCCGGAAAGTAAACGTGCCTGTGAAATGCTTGCGGATGCAGGGATACCAGTTGGAAATCAAACGGTGCTTCTTCGTGGCGTAAACGATGATCCGTATGTTATGCAAGAACTTATGAAAAAACTTTTAGCGATAAGAGTTAGACCATATTACATCTATCAAGCGGATATAACCCGGGGAGCAAATCATTTCAGAACTCCTATTAGAGTTGGAATAGAAATAATGGACAAATTGCGTGGTCATATCTCGGGTCTTGCAGTTCCATACTATGTAATTGATGCACCAGGTGGAGGAGGTAAAATCCCTATTCTGCCTCAATATGTAATCGCACATAATGAGAACGAAATCATCCTCAGAAACTTCAAATACGAAATTTATGTCTATCCGGATGTGAAAGAGGAAGAGATTGAAGAGATAAAATACGAGCCCAAACCGACGACTGAACCGAGAAAAATCATTGAACGAAAAAAATGGCTTGTTGAGTAAAATTAAAGCAATCTCTACATTTTAATTTGGGCAGGGTCAAATAATAAAACCCTGCCTTTTTTATTTTTAAAAGAATTTGTAATTTTGATTTGAAGGTGCTCTTTTTCAAGGAACTTGACCTTAATCGGGTTGGTTAAAGTTTTTGAATAAAAAATTTAAAACGAGGTGTTTCAAAATGAAGCGTTTAATTTTAATTCTTTTGCTTTTTTCTTCGCTTATCTATTCACAAGATAAGAAAACGGGGAAACCTCCATCAATGAAAGACAGCATCATAGTTTATGAAACCCCGTCCGATCTTAGGTTGATTGATACGCTTGGGTTAAGGAAGTCATGGGGACTTGATCTTTCGGTCGCAAGCAATGGCTTTGCATTTGGGACATTTTACAGGTATCAAATTGGCGATGTTTATTTCATTCAAACAACTTTGAACTTTATGACCGCAAAAGACGAAAACGAAGTTGAATACATAGACCCGTGGACTGGACAGACATTTGTCCCTAACAAGGTTAACAGAATAATGGTTTTGCCACTTTCATTCTCACTTCAATATCGCCTGTTCAAAAATGAACTTTCTGATAATCTTCGTCCGTTTTTAATGGCTGGCATTGGTCCGAGTTTGATTTTTACAACGCCGTATGAAAAAGAATTTTTCAGCAGTTTAAAATATGGCAGGGCACATTATACTTTGAACCTGTTTTTCGGCGTCGGTACATACATCGGACTTGATCCGAGAGCCATAAGTGGATTGAGCGTGAGATATTATTACATCCCTTATCCGAAAGGTATTGAATCCCTGCGTGGGAGACCGATAAAAAATTTCGGTGGCATAAATTTAACACTGACATTCGGAATTAATTTCTAAAATAAACAAGCACATTTATGAGATACGCTGAAAGATTTTACGATTTTTTAAACAGCATAAACAAGCAAAAAACAGCGGAATTTATCTCAACAGCTTTTGCACCTCAATTTGTCAGCGCATTTTCATTTCTCACTATCTCGTTTTATCTTGAATCAAACATAAGAATGAAATTCATCACCGCTTTTACAACAATTTCATTTACTTCAATTTTCCCGACAGCATTTGTTTATTATCTAATTTATAAAGGTGAAATAGAGCATCCGTTTATCCCGGAGCGAGAGAAGAGAACAATTCCATATCTTTTTGCTGTGTTAAGTTCATTCATTGGCTTTTTAATTTTACTTTATTTCAAAGCACACTGGCTCATACTTGCATCTCAATGGTGTTATGTTTCAAACACACTTTTAATTATGTTGATAAATTCAAGATGGAAAATAAGCGCACATTCAGCCGGTTTAAGCGGTCCACTTACGGTTCTTGCGTGGATATTCGGATATAAAACTTTACCGCTATTTCTTTTGATACCGCTGGTTGGATGGTCAAGATTATATCTTAAAGCACATACATTCTGGCAAGTTGTTGCTGGAACAGTTCTTGGCATATTTATGACATCATCACAAATTTATCTTTTCTCAAAAATACTTCAATAGTCAAAATGGATAAAAAGCAGGTGGCGGAAATACTTGAAGAAATCGCAGATATACTTGAATTAAAAGGAGAGGTTGAATTCAAAGTAAGAGCATATAGAAACGCAGCGAGAATCATTCGTGATGTAAAAGGTGATTTAAAGGAGCTCGTTGATTCAGGAGAACTTGCGAAGATAAAAGGAATTGGTCCAAATCTTTTTGAGAAAATAAAAGAGCTTGTCAATACAGGAAATCTGAGATACTATGAAGAGCTTAAGAAGTCAATCCCTGAGGGTTTGTTTGAACTATTGCAAATTCACGGTCTTGGTCCAAAGAGGATAAAAGCAATTTATGAAAAACTCGGGATCACAACGATTTCTGAACTTGAATATGCTTGCAGGGAAAATCGTCTTTTGAAGCTTGAAGGGTTCGGAAAAACGATTCAGGATAAAGTTTTGAAAGAGATTGAAAGATTAAAACGGAGTTCCGAATATCATCTCATCTCGTTCATTTTTCCAGTTGTCAAAATCGTTGAAGATTTTATAAATTCAAATCTTTCTGTGCTTGATTTTACGATAACGGGGAGCTGGCGAAGGCGAAAGGAAATAATAAGAGACATTGATGTTGTTTTGAATTTAAAGCGAAAGGATTTTAAAAAGACAATTGAAGCAATTCGGACAAATTTCCCGCACACAAAAATTTTAAACTCAAATGATGATTATATCAGTTTAAATTCGGAGTTCGGCGTTTCCGTTGATTTTATACTTTCAGATGAGGATTATGCATTTAAAGTTTTTTACACGACGGGGAGCAAAGATTTTCTGAAAAAACTTGCCGAACACATCGGGAAGTCGGGTTTTGAGATAAAAGAAGATGGGATTTACAGAAACGGAAGCAAAATTAATTTTGAAAATGAAGAGGAAATTTTTGAAAAGTTTAAAATGAGTTTTATCCCGCCTGAAATAAGGGAAGGGTTTGACGAAATTGAACTTGCATTAAATGGTGAAATACCGGAATTGATACAGGAGAAAGATTTGCTTGGCGTTTTTCACATCCATTCAACTTATAGCGATGGCTCTGACACGCTTGAAGATATGATTGCGGAGTGCGAAAAACTCGGTTTTAAATTTGTCGGGATTTCAGATCACAGCAAATCCGCATACTATGCAGGTGGCTTGACCGAAGATAGATTGGTTCAGCAATGGAAAGAGATAGACGAGTTGCAGAAGAAATTTAAGATAAAAATATTGAAAGGCGCAGAAGTTGACATTTTGCCCGATGGTTCGCTTGATTATTCCGATGAAATACTTTCAAAGTTTGATTTTGTCATAGCATCAATTCACAGCAAATTTAAAATGACAGAGGAAGAAGCGACGAACAGAATCATAAAAGCGATGCAAAATCCCTATGTCACAATTCTCGGACATCCGACCGGGCGACTTCTGCTTGGAAGAGATGGTTATCCTGTGAATATGAAAAGAATAATTGACGAGGCATCAAAACTTGGAGTTGCAATTGAATTCAACGCAAATCCACACCGACTTGACATTGATTGGAGATTTATAAACTATGCACGAAGCAAAGGTGTAAAGATAAGCATAAATCCGGATGCACACGCAATCGGAGAAATTTATTACACAATTCTTTCACTCGGGACAGCGAGAAAAGGTATGTTGACGAAGCAAGATGTTTTAAATTCAATGAATGTGAACGAGATTCAAAACTTTTTAAAAACGCACAGATTAAAAAGATAAATTTAAAATTAAAATCGGGGGGAATTATGAAAGTTGCAATTTTAATTTTGCTTTTCTCTATGTCTGCAAGTTTACATCAAAAAGATGGTAAATTAAAAATTCAACAGATTAAAAACGCAACTGTTCATTGCGTCGCTTATGATACAACTGTCAAACTCAAAAACGGAAAATTTTTGCTTGATGAAACCACAGAAGAAGGTTTCAGAAATTATCTTGAAGTTGAATTGCTTGATGACAAAATCGCATTTGGAGATGTTGACGGCGACGG
>CAZQJI010000032.1:7981-26589 GCA_964593475.1 uncultured Bacteroidota bacterium
AAAATCGTAAGATATAAAATTTCACGGGGCAAGTTGAAGGAGATTGATTAAATTTCTCCGAAGTTTGAATTATCACTTTTTTATTTGTAAATTTTTTGGAGTTTAAAGTCAAACTCCAGAGCGGAAAATTTTTTGTTTATCAAACATAGATTCATTTTGCAAAATGCGGGTGATAACAAAGGTCAAAGAGATGCAAAAAGTTGCGGACGAATTGAGAAAAGAAGGAAAGATTATAGGAGTTGTTCCAACGATGGGATATTTGCATGAAGGACATCTGAGTTTAATTAGAATTGCAAAAGAAAAAAGTGATGTTGTTATCACAACGATATTCGTAAATCCTTTGCAATTTGCTCCTCACGAGGACTATGATAAATATCCACGGGATTTTGAAAGAGATGTGGGACTTGCTCAATCTGCTGGATGTGACATAATTTTTCATCCAAGCGTTGAGGAGATGTATCCCGAAAATTTTCTAACATATGTTGAAGTTGAAAAACTAACCAAAGTCCTTGAGGGCGAATTCAGACCCACTCATTTCAGGGGAGTTACAACGGTTGTTGCAAAACTTTTCAATATAACAAAGCCACACATAGCGGTTTTCGGTCAAAAAGATGCACAACAGGCGCTGATAATAAAGCAAATGGTTCGTGATTTGAATTTTGATATTGAAATAATCGTTGCTCCAATTGTTCGTGAATCAGATGGTCTTGCGATGAGTTCAAGAAATGTTTATCTTTCCGAATCAGAGAGAAAAGATGCGACGGTGCTTTATCAAAGTTTGAAACTTGCCGAAAAATTAATTGAAGAAGGTGAGAGAAAACCCGATGTCGTAATTTCAAAAATGGAAGAACTTATAAAATCAAAACCAACGGCAAAAATTGACTACATTGAAATTGTTGACCCGAATACGCTTGAAAAAGTTGAAAAATTGGAAGAAGGGAAAGAATATCTAATCGCACTTGCAGTAAGAATTGGAAGCACAAGATTAATTGATAACACACTGGTGAAAATTTAAAACAAACTTTGTTTGAAGATGAGAATATTTCGTGAAATGTGTAAATCAAAAATTCACGGTGCAACTGTAACGCAAGCTGAACTTTACTATGAAGGAAGCATAACGATTGACGAAGAACTACTTGAAGCAGCTGAAATCTTACCCTATGAAAAAGTCCAGGTTGTAAATGTCAACAATGGTGCAAGATTTGAAACCTACACCATTCCGGGCGAGAGGGGTTCGGGTATAATCTGCCTCAATGGACCTGCAGCTCGGCTTGGGGCTGTGGGGGATCAGATAATCATCATCTCTTATGCCCAGTATCCAGAGGAAATTGCTGTAAATCACAAGCCAAAAGTGATAATTCTTGACAGAGACAACAAAATTAAACAAATTATATACGGGAGCATAACTGAATTTGCAAAGTGAAAATTTTTTAAAAAAACGGAGGTTGTATGGGAGAATTTTTTAACAATTACAAACATCCAAGAGATCTTGCAACTGTCATACTTGCAGCCGGAAAAGGAACGAGAATGAAAAGACCTGATATGGCAAAAGTTATGTTCCAATTGAATGGTGAACCGATGATAAAAAATGTTGTGAATCTTGCTTTAAAAATTAACTCAGACAGAGTGATAGTGGTCGTCGGACATTATAGAGATGTCGTTATGGAGTATGTCAAAAGCATTGCCCCAACGGTTGAGTTTGCAATACAGGAGCAACAGCTCGGGACAGGGCATGCGGTTATGCAAACCGAGGAACTTTTAAAAAACTTCAACGGCGATGTCCTTGTTTTATCCGGCGATGTCCCACTTTTGACTGTTAAGACGATGGCAAAACTTTTGAAATATCATTATGAGACCGACGCAGTTGCAACTGTTTTAACCGCAGATGTTGACGACCCAACTGGATATGGAAGAATAATCAGAAACCCGGACGGCTCTGTTGATAGAATCGTTGAGCATAAAGATGCAACAGAAGAAGAAAGAAAGATAAAAGAGATAAACTCAGGAATTTATGCCTTCAAAAAAGAACCGCTCTTTGAAGCACTGAAACATATAACACCTAACAATGTCCAGGGCGAATACTACCTTACTGATGTCTTCCATTATTTTTCACATCACGATATGAAAATTTCTGCGTTGAAGGCGGAAAACTGGGACGAAATCCACGGCATAAACACAATTGAACAACTTGAGAAGGCAAGGGAAATACTTGAGCGAAGAAAACAACTCGGTCTTGAAGAATAAGCGATGAAAAAATTCAGAATAATCATATTTTCCCTGCCGATTTTACTTGGCTTAATTCTTCTTTTTCTCGCGAAGAAAAAACAAGAAATAATTGAGATTGAAGGGAAAAACGCACCTTACTCCATTGAGTATGTTAAGAATTTGATTTTCAATTCAAGTTTTGAAATCGGGCAAGGAAATCAAGCAAATGGCTGGAAATTTGAAGGGAAAGGAGAAGGAATATATTTTGAAAGAGATGCTATAGAAAAATTTGACGGGAAATTCAGCGCAAATATAATCTCCGATAATCCTGCTTCAAAAGCTTTTCTTGTTCAGGAAATTGAAAACTTTCCGAGAGAGAAAAAATTTATACTTTATGGTGCTGTAAAAACTTACGGCGCTGATACCGCCTTTATGCGAATTGAAGTTTATGACACGCTCGGGAATTTGAAATCTTTTAACTCTACAAATTTCTTAACAGGGACAAATGACTGGCTTGTTTACACCTGTGCAATTATCGTCGGGAAAGATGCGAGAAAAATAAAGGTTAAATGCATTCTCAATGGAAAAGGCAGGGTCTGGTTTGATGATGTTGAACTTGTAGCAGTAAAGTATGAAGAAAAAGATTACCCGTTTTGGTGGAAATACTGGACAAGACAATTTGCAAGATGAAATGGGAAAAGTAATCCTGAAAAAAGATGGCGATAAAAGGATTTTAAAAGGACATCTCTGGATTTTCAGCAATGAAATAAAAGAGATAAAAGGGAGTCCGAAAATCGGTGAAGTCGTTGAAGTTTACAGATTTAATGGTGAATTTTTTGGAATTGGATTTTTCAATCCGCATTCGCTTATCTCCATAAGATTGTTAAGCCGGGAAAAAACAGAAATTGATTTCAATTTTTTCAAAGAGCGAATTTTAAATGCGTATCATTTCAGAAAAATCATCTTTCCAAATTCAGAAACATTCCGGCTTGTCCACGGCGAAAGCGACTTCCTTCCGGGGCTTGTGATTGATAAATATGATGAATTCTTATCTGTTCAAACTTTTTCCTATGGAATGGATTTGAAATTAAATTTAATTTGCGATGTCCTTGAAGATATTTTCAAACCGATGGGAATAGTTGAAAGGAATGAATCACCTCTGCGTGAACTTGAAGGTCTTGAGAGTAGAAAGGGCATCCTGCGGGGCGAAATTAAAGAGACAATTTTTAACGATGATGGAGTTAAATTTAAAATTGATCCTCTCTCGGGGCAAAAAACGGGATTTTATCTTGATCAAAGAGAAAATAGAAAAGTGTTAAGAAAATTTGCATACGGGAAAAAAGTTCTTGATTGCTTTACAAACGAGGGTGGTTTTGCTCTGCATTGTGCATCCGCTGGCGCTGAAAATGTAATCGGAATTGATGTTTCAGAAACTGCGATTAAAAAAGCATGTGAAAATGCAGAGTTAAACAATTTAAAAAATGTGAAATTTGAAGTTAGAGATGTCTTTGACAAACTCCGTGACTATCTAAAAAGTGGTGAAAAATTTGATATCGTGATACTTGACCCGCCATCTTTCACAAAATCAAAAAAAACCGTTAAATCAGCTCTTGCCGGATATCGCGAGATAAACTCAACAGCGATGAAAATTTTAAATCCCGGTGGAATTCTCGCAACCGCTTCATGCTCACATCACATTGACGATGAAATGTTTATGAATGTAATAATTGAAAGTTCAAATCTTGCTCGTAAAAAACTTCGGCTCATTGAGTGGAGAGGTGCTTCGCCAGATCATCCAGTTTTACCCGCAATGCCTGAGACAAAATATCTCAAATTTGGAATTTTCCAGGTTTTAGATTAATCCTCTAATGGTGGTCTTTTAAGATGCCAGTCCGTTCTTTCTTGATAAGCGTTTGCTATTTGGATTAAAATTTTTTCGCTGAATGCTCCTCCCATAAATTGAATTGATGTCGGGAGATTGTTCTCACCAAATCCATTTGGCATGCATATCGCAGGAACACCAGCAAGATTTCCCGCAGGAATTAACGCCGGACCACCACTTACCCCCGGATAAGCTTTGTCAAAATCAACCCCGATTGGATAAGCAACCGTTGCTCTTGTCGGAGCGACAATCGCATCATATTTTGATAAAAATTCTTCAAGAACTTTTCTAATTTTCTTACGCAATCTCATCGCATTGAGATATTCAACAGCCGAAACCTGAATCATTGCATAACCGCCGATTTTATCTCTTTTGTTTTGCAACTGTGAAATTTTACCTGAAATAATCAAATCATAAAATGCACTCGCTCCTTCCGCATCAACAATTGTCCCAACAACCGCACCCCAAGGATAATCCGGGAACTCAACATCATATTCAAGCTCAGCGAATTCAGATACAACTTTTAAAGATTCCTCAAAATTTTTCCTCACCTCGGGCTGTGCTTTCTCCGTTGTGCCTTTTATAACTGCAATTTTAAGTTTTCTTTGCGGGAATGATTTACGCACATATTGAAATTCTTTCTTTAACGTTGTCTCATCTTTGGGATCATAACCAGCGATAGCAGATAAAACAATTCCACAATCATCTGCACTTCTGCACATTGGACCGAGTTTATCAAGTGTCCAGGACAAAGCCATTGCGCCGTATCTACTGACAAGTCCGTAAGTTGGTCTTAATCCCGTCACCCCGCAAAAAGCTGATGGTGTTAAAATTGAACCGGATGTTTCAGAGCCAATCGCAAATGCAACAAGCCCGGCTGAAACAGCGGCACCCGAGCCACTTGATGACCCACCGCTCCAGTAATTCAAATTCCACGGCGTTCTACCGGGTCCTGTAAATGAAGCATCAGCATCATCATAACCCATTCCGCCGGCAAGTTCAACCATTGAAAGTTTCGCGACAAGAATCGCACCGGCATTGTAAAGTTTTTTAACAACAGTTGCATCATAATCAAAAATTTGATTCCGGTATGGTTCAGCACCCCAGGTCGTCGGTATCCCACGGGTTGCGAGCAAATCTTTAACTCCGAAAGGTATCCCGTGCAACAAACCCCGATATTTACCCGACATTATTTCCCTTTCTGCTTGTTTCGCCTGCTTTAACGCAAGTTCTTCTGTTATCGTCACAACCGCACCGAGTTTTTCCCCAAATTTTTTCAATCTATCAAGATAAATTTTTGTTAATTCAACAGGGGAAATTTTTTTCTGCTTTATCAAGCTTGCAAGCTGACGAATTGAAGCAAAAGCGATATCTTTTTCATTCATATTTTAACCCCACAATTTTTTAAACTTGAAATTTGAAATCCGGTTCATCCCAGTTTGAAAGTTTAAAGCTTAACAATCTCTCCCGCCTTCTCACACCCGATTGAATTTCCTCACGAAGCATCTTCAACTGCTCATCTGTGAATTTACCGTTATACTTAAACTTCACAAAGTCAATTAACTTTTCAATCTCTTCTTCCTCTCTGTTTTGTTGCTGAAATTTAAAATCACTCAAATAGCCCAGCGCAGGCAAACTCACTGCAATTTGTAAAAATTTCCTCCTTTTGATTTTCATCTCTTACCCCATTTTGTTTTAATCTATCGGATAATTTTCAAACAATTTCCCCCATTTTGATTCTTTTCGCAACTTCTTCTGAATCTTTTTCCCTTTCAAAGGCCACCAGATAAAATCGTGATAAAAATATGAACCGAAAACGAAAATATAAACAAGCGGTGTCCTGAAAAATAAATACTGTATCCCCTTCAAAGGTCCAAACCAGAGAATATCCCCAACCCTGCTTGCTGCATTATCCCCGACAAAAAATTTCAAATTGACATTTGAAATATCTTCACCAATAATCTCTATCTCCCTCGGATCCCCAACGCCAAGTCCAGCTTCGTGAGCAAGACGAATGTATTTTATACTCATCGGGTCAAAACCCATAATCTTCGCAGAAACAGCATCTATCGCAACTTGATCAGAACTTGCAAGAATATAATCCGTTTCAACAGGGATCATAGTTCTCGGTCCAGGTCCATTCCCGGCTATTGTTCCATCCATAACAGCAAATATCCCGGTGTGAATTTCCTTTTGTATCGCAAGCAAATCAACAAGTGTCTCGTGTATCCATGTATGTGTGTAATGTCTTCTCGTGTTAAGAAGACCTCCAAAAGCATTTTTCATCGCCCCGGTCGTGGTCGTATAAATATGCGTCTTCATAGTCGGAAGATGAACAATGTTCTTCCCGATGAAAAATTCAGGAATGTGAATCCCATCAGGATAAACCTTTTTCAAAGCAAGCATCTTATGTTTCGGCTCATAACGAATCCACTTTATATCGCCCGGAATGAAATTGTATCTTTCTTCAACCCCATACTTTTTGTAAATTGGCTCAAGCTTGTTCAACCTCCCGCCTTTGAAAGGGTCTGTAACAACAGTGTTATTATGAACCGCTACAAGTTTATCAAAACCGGCGTTCTTTAAAGCGATTATCACACCTTCAAGTTGCCACGGTGTGGTGTTTGAGCTCAAATAAGGAAAGTGCCATGAAATGTTATCTTTCAAAATTGTAACCTGATTTTTATCAAGCGAACTCTCAAAATCTGCAAGTTTCATCAATCTCTCTATATCCTGTAAAACTGTCTCCGGCTTCGTTTTCAAAACTGCAACTTTTGAACGAGTCATTAGAAGATTAACTTTTTTGAAGTTAATATAACCTTAAAATTTGAAAATTTCAATGGTCATAAATAACCCGTTATCAAGACATCATCACCAAAGGTTTGGATTGAGATTTCTTTAAGTGTTAATATATCATCTATTGACTTAATTCCGATGTTACTTATACTTGGAATTCCTCTGCCGAGAATTTTCGGAGCGATAAAGATATAAACTTTATCAACAAGTTTCTGCTTTATAAACTCTGTGAAAATCTTCCCACCTCCTTCCACAAGAACGGACGCTATTCCACTTTCCGCAAGTTTTTCAAGAACCTCTTTCAAATCAAGCTTTCTTCTACGTGATTTGACTGGTATAACTTTGATGCCAAGTGAATTTAACTTTTCAATTTTCTCTTTCTTATTCTTAAATGAACTCGCAGATGTGAAAACGATCGTTTTATCGGTGAATTCATCAGAAAAAACTTTTAATTCAAGTGGCAAACCCAAAGCCGAATCAAGTATAACTCTGAATGGATTTCTTCCCTCAACAAGACGAACTGTCAAGTTTGGGTTATCAAGTTTTGCTGTACGACTCCCGATTAAAACTGCGTCATACTCGTTTCTCAGTTGATGAACATAATGAAGCGATTGTTCAGAAGTTATCCACTTTGAATTGCCCTCAATATCTGCAATTTTTGCGTCAATGGTTTGCGCGATCTTTAATGCAACGAAAGGAATTTTTTGGGTTATATATTTGAAAAATGCTTCATTTAACTTCTTTGATTCATTTTCAAGAACCCCGACTTTGACTTCAATCCCCGCCTGTCGAAGTTTCTCAATCCCTTTACCATTTACAAGTGGATTTGGATCAATCGTTCCAATCACAACTCTTTTAATTTTTGACTCAATTATCAGATCAACGCAGGGTGGCGTTTTCCCGTAATGAACACATGGCTCAAGATTTACATATAAAGTTGCATCTTCAACGCTTTCAGTTGCATTTTTGATTGCGTTCGCTTCTGCGTGCTCTTCCCCATATCTGGCGTGATAACCTTCCCCGATGATCTTATTGTCTTTTACAATCACGCACCCAACCATTGGATTCGGGCTTACATAACCTCTGCCTTTTAGCGCAAGTTGAAGACATCTGGCTAAATAAAATTCATCTCTTTTTTCAACCTCAATGTCACCTCGCATCTAATCAGGAATAACCTTTATTGTTTTTCTCAATGAATCAACCCTCCCGATAACAGTAATTTGAACTGAATCTGTAAAGCTCTTACACACAAGATCAACAGATGTTGAACATGGGACAAGAACTTGCGGGACGATTATATTTTTCCGTATTCTTGCTATCGGTGTAATTTTAAATTCATCTTTGGACTCCTGAATATCAATTTTGTAAAACTCCCAGCCGGGTGTTGGAAAATTGCCATAAATTTTGACTTTGAAAGTTTCACCAACCTTTACCGTGTCCTTTACCTCAATTTTTGACAAATAAATTTTTCCATAGATAAAATCATCTCCTTGCGAGTTCAAAATTCCACACCCGATAAACAAAAAAACAGCTGAAAATAAAAGAAACATTTCCATTTAGCCTTGATTTTTGATTTTTTATAATTTTGCTGAAAAAAGTTTAAAAATCAAAATGCGGGAAAAGAGAAGGGGAAAATATAGAAGTCGGGGCGCCCGGACTCGAACCGGGGACCTCTTGGTCCCGAACCAAGCGCGCTAACCATCTGCGCTACGCCCCGCTTTCAGCACGAAATAAAATTAAATAAAATTCACAAAAGTTGCAAATAAAAAGGGCGGGACTTACACCCGCCCCTGAACTTAACTTTACACTGCCACTTTCTCCTCGTGGATTATCTTCGTCCCGAGCAACTCAAGAAACTTCGCAAGCCAATCCGGATGCGCTGGCCAGGCAGGAGCAGTGACAATGTTTCCATCCACAATTGCTTTATCCCACGGCAACTCAACATATTCACCACCTGCAACTTTAACCTCCGGACCTACAGCTGGATATGCGTTAATTTTTCTTCCCTTCACAACACCAGCTGCCGTTAAAACCTGCGCACCATGGCAAATTGCAGCAATTGGTTTATTATTCTCCGCAAAATGCCTCACAATTTCAAGAACCTTCTCATTCATCCTGATATACTCCGGCGCCCTTCCACCCGGAATGACAAGCGCATCATATTCCTCCGGCTTGATATTATCAAATGTTGCGTTAAGAGTGAAATTATGTCCCGGCTTTTCACTGTAGGTTTGATCCCCCTCAAAATCATGAACCGCAGTCCTTACCTTCTCCCCCGCTTTCTTTCCCGGACAAACTGCGTGAACGGTATGACCAACCATTTGAAGCGCCTGAAAAGGCACCATAACTTCGTAGTCCTCCACGAAGTCCCCAACGAGCATTAAAATCTTCTTCCCTGCCATTTTTATTCCTCCACTTTAATTTTTAACTTCACACAGAATTTAAGAAATTTTGACTTTAATGTCAAGCGCAAAAATTAAGAAATTTGATTTTTTGTGGGTTATAGTTTATATTTAAAATTCAAAAGCATATCACAACCTGTTTCTTTTGATGTCAATAGCAGAGAACATCTTGAAAGTAAAACAAAGGATATATGACTCCTGCTTAAAAGTCGGACGAAATCCCGACGAAGTTACAATCGTAGCGGTTACTAAAACGGTCCCCATTGAAAAAATAAAAGAAGCAATTAATTCAGGAATAAAAGACATCGGAGAAAACAGGGTTCAAGAGCTCCTTGAAAAGAGAAATTCAATAGAAAATGTCAAGTGGCATTTTGTAGGTCATCTGCAAACGAACAAAGTAAAATATATTGTTGATTTTATCCACCTTATTCATTCAGTTGATAGTCTAAAACTTGCGATTGAAATTGATAAAAGGGCGAAAAAAATAAACAGAATCATAGATATCCTGATTGAAGTCAATACATCGGGCGAAAAGACAAAATATGGAGTTGAACCCGAAAAAACGATTGAACTCGTCAAGCAAATTTCTGAAAACTGTGAATTTTTAAGGATTAAAGGTCTGATGACAGTTGCGGCGTTTCTACCTGACCCGGAAGAAGTTCGCCCAATGTTCAGATTATTGAGAGAGTTAAAAGATGAAATTTCAAATCTTAACTTGAAAAATGTTGAAATGAAACATCTCTCAATGGGAATGAGCAATGATTTTGAAGTCGCAGTTGAAGAAGGCGCCACAATTGTGAGAATAGGAACGGCGATATTTGGACCAAGAAACTAAAATGGTGATAAAATGAAATTCACACCACTTGCGATTAAAAAACAACAGTTTAAAAGATCTTTTAGAGGTTATAATGTTGAAGAGGTCAGAGTTTATCTTGAGATGCTCGCCGGTGAATATGAGAATCTTCTCCAAGAAAACAAAGGATTGAAGGAAAAAATAGCTTTACTTGAAACTGAGATCTCAACTTATAAGCAGATTGAGAAAAACTTACATCTTGCAGTAGCACAAGCACAGGAAACAGCGACAAAAACACTTGAAAACGCAAAAAAGCAGGCAGAACTTATAATCCAAGAAGCGGAACTTAAAGCAAAAGAAAGCATTGAGAAAGCAAAACTTGAACTCGCAAAAATTGAAAGTGAAGTCCAGTTTTTAAAACTTGAGAAAGAGCGAATTTTAAAAGAATTAAAAAATTTTTTATCATCAGAACTTGAAAAACTCAATCTCGTTGAGCCAACCACAAGACAGGAAACGAAAGAAAAAATTGAGGAAAAGATAAAACTTGATGATATAATTAAAAATCTTGACCAATAAAAAGCGGGAGAAAATATGAGCGAACTCAAACAGCAAATAATGGAAGCGCTAAACTTCATAAGAACCAAGACAAAACTTGAACCAAAAATTGGAATTATACTTGGAACCGGGCTCGGTGGACTTGCAAAAGAAATTCAAGCCGAAACAATAATTGATTATGCGGAGATACCGCATTTCCCGATCTCAACGGTTGAATCACACCACGGGAAATTAATCTTTGGCAAATTATCAGGAAAAGATGTCGTTGCAATGCAGGGTAGATTTCACTATTATGAAGGTTATTCAATGAAGCAGATAACCTTCCCTGTCCGTGTTATGAAGTTTCTCGGTGTTAAGTATCTTTTAATTTCAAATGCAGCCGGTGGATTAAATCCGCTTTTTAGAAAAGGCGACCTGATGATAATCACAGACCACATAAACCTGCTTGGAGATAACCCATTGATTGGTCCAAATGACGATGAACTCGGTCCGAGATTTCCCGATATGTCCGAGCCGTATAGCAAAGAACTCATAGAACTTGCTGAACAAGTTGCGCTTGAGGAGAGAATAAAAGTTCAAAAAGGCGTCTATGTTGCGATGACAGGTCCAAGCCTTGAGACAAGAGCTGAATATAGATTTTTACGCTTAATTGGTGCAGATGCAGTTGGAATGTCAACAGTTCCTGAAAATATCGTCGCAAATCATATGGGAATGAAAGTTTTCGGGATCTCCGTTATAACTGATGAGTGTTTCCCGGATGCACTTCAACCTTTAAGCGTTGAAGAAGTTATAAGAGTTGCTTCTGAAACTGAACCTAAACTAACTTTATTAATGAAGCGTCTTGTGGAAAAAATAAATGTTTAAAAAGCCATGTTTCAATCCGTCGGGAAAATTTTAATGCTTTTCGGAGCTTTGCTTTTTATCTTCGGCGCTATATTTTTAATTGCTGATAAAATCGGTGGCAAAGTCCCATTCATCGGAAGATTACCCGGCGATATATTGATTCAAAAGAGAAACTTTACATTTTATTTTCCGCTCACGACAAGCATCCTTGTAAGCATAATTTTGACTCTGATACTCTGGATTATTTCGTTCATATTCCGACGCCATTAATTTAAAAATAAAAAGCATCTGAAAATGTATAAGGAACTGAACGACAAAATTAAATATTCCGAACTTGAGCGAGAGATTTTAAAATTCTGGAAAGAGAACAAAATTTTTGAAAAAAGCATCACAACGAGAGAAGGAAAACCGAATTTTACATTTTATGAAGGACCACCAACCGCAAACGGTCGCCCCGGAATTCATCATGTCATGAGCCGAACCATTAAAGACCTCGTTTGCAGATATAAAACAATGCGTGGTTTCAAAGTTTATCGCAAAGCCGGGTGGGATACACATGGTCTGCCAGTTGAAATTGAAATTGAGAAAAAACTTGGAATAAAGCACAAAGATGAAATAATTGAATATGGAATAGAAAAGTTTAATCAAGAATGCAAAAAATCCGTCTTTGAGTATCTTGACGATTGGGAGGAGATGACGGAAAGAATCGGATACTGGATTGACCTTGACAACGCATATATAACATTCACAAATGAATATATTGAGTCAATCTGGTGGGCTCTGAAACAATTTTTTGACCGTGGATACATTTACAAAGGTTATAAAATCCAACCATACTGCCCGAGATGTGAAACCCCGCTCTCATCTCACGAAGTTGCCCAGGGTTATGAAGATGTTAAAGACCCATCTATCTATGTTAAGATGAAAGCAAAAAATGAAGAAAACACCTATTTCCTTGTCTGGACGACAACACCCTGGACTTTGATTTCAAATGTCGCCCTCGCCGTTCATCCCGAAGTGACTTATGTTAAAATCCATCACAAAGGTGAAAACCTGATCCTTGCAAAAGATAGATTAGTCGTAATAGATGGAGATTATGAAATCGTCAGTGAATTTAAAGGTAAAGATTTAAAAGGAAGGGAATATGAGCGATTGTTCAGCTATATTCCGGTTGATAAAAAAGCATTTTATGTTGTAACGGCTGATTTCGTCAGCACGGAAGACGGAACCGGAATTGTTCATATAGCTCCGGCTTTTGGTGAAGAGGACTATCAGGTTGGGAAGGAATATGACCTTCCGACGCTTCAACCTGTTGATAAAAGCGGTGAATTCACAGATGAGGTTGTTGATTTTAAGAGAAAATTTGTTAAAGACGCCGACCCCGAGATAATTCAAAATTTGAAATCACGTGGCTTGCTTTATAAAAAAGAAACAATCGTCCACAGCTATCCCCATTGCTGGAGATGTAAAACCCCCTTGCTCTACTATGCACGTGAATCCTGGTATATAAGCACAACCCGTTATGTTGATAGAATGATTGAACTTAACAAAGAAATTCAATGGCATCCGCCAGAGGTTGGAACAGGTAGATTTGGAAACTGGCTTGAAGAAAACAAAGATTGGGCTCTATCAAGAGATAGATTCTGGGGAACCCCGCTTAATATCTGGATTTGTGAAAAATGTGAAGATATGAGAGCAATCGGTAGCATTGAAGAGATAAAGAAAGAAGGAAAAAATGTCCCTGAACCTCTTGACCTGCATAAACCTTTCGTTGATCAAATCACATTTGATTGCAAAAAGTGCGGTGGCGAGATGAGAAGAACTCCCGAGGTGATAGATGTATGGTTTGATTCAGGAGCTATGCCATTTGCACAATTTCACTATCCGTTTGAAAATGTTGAACTTTTTAAAGAAAATTTCCCGGCTGATTTTATAGCTGAAGGGATTGACCAGACACGAGGTTGGTTTTACTCTCTGCATGCGATTTCAAGCTTCCTGTTTAACTCTCCTGCTTATAAACATGTCGTGGTAAATGAACTCATACTTGATAAAGAAGGTCAAAAGATGTCAAAATCAAGGGGAAATGTCGTTGACCCGTTTGAAGTCGTTGAAAAATACGGCGCTGATTCCGTGAGATGGTATCTTATGTCGGTCAGCCCGCCGTGGAAACCAAAACTTTTCAACGAGGAAGATATAGTTGAAATTCAAAGAAAATTCTTCAGCACCCTACTTAACACTTACTCTTTCTTCACCCTTTATGCAAACATTGATAACTTCACATATTCAGAGGAAAGAATACCCGTGAAAGAAAGACCCGAAATTGACCGATGGATAATATCAACGCTTAATTCACTTGTCAAAAATTACATTGAAGCGATGGATGAATATGACCTGACAAAAGCAGCACGCTTAATCTCCGACTTCACAATTGATCAACTTTCAAACTGGTATGTCCGAAGAAGCAGGAGAAGATTCTGGAAAAGCGGTGTTGAAAAAGACAAAATTTCTGCATTCCAAACACTTTACGAATGCCTGATAACTATCTCAAAACTTATGGCTCCGTTTGCCCCATTCCTTGCCGATGAGATTTACCGCAATCTCAACTCCGTCACAAAAAAAGAACCCTATGAGTCCGTACATCTGGCTTACATACCCGAACCAAACGAAGAAGAAATTGACACTGAACTTGAAAAACGAATGGAACTTGCACAACGAATTGTTTATATTGTAAGGTCATTGAGAGCGAAAACAAATCTTAAAGTCAGACAGCCGTTGAGAAAAATTATAATTCCAGTCTCAGATGAAGTTGAGAAAACACAAATTGAAACAATGAAAGATGTAATTCTTGATGAGATAAATGTCAAAGCGATTGAATATGTTGATGACGACTCAGAAATAGTTGAGAAAAAAGCAAAGCCGAATTTCAAATCAATAGGACCTAAATTTGGCAAGAAAGCACAAAAAGTTGCACAGGCAATCAGAGAACTTAACAAGTCGCAAATCAAAGAACTTGAAAATAACGGAAAAATTGAAATTGACATTGATGGAGAAAAAATTGAAATCCTGAAAGATGATGTTGATATTTACAGCGAAAACATCAAAGGTTGGGTTGTTGAATCCGACGGCGTGATAACAGTTGCACTTGATACTGAATTAACAGAAGAACTTATAAATGAAGGTTTTGCCCGTGAATTTGTAAACAGAGTTCAAAATATGAGAAAAGAAGCAAACTTTGAAGTGACAGATAGAATTCGTATCTTCTTCAAAACCGAATCGGAAAGATTGAGGAAAGCTGTGCTTGCATTGAGCGATTACATCAAAAATGAAACGCTTGCGGTTGAATTGACGGATAGTTTTAAAGCGGGAGAATATGTTAAATCCTGGGAAGTAAATGATGAACCGTGCGAAATTTCAATTGAAAGAGTAAAATTGAATTAAAAAAACTTTATGAGGTGAAATATGCCAGCAAAGAAGAAAAAAGCAGGGACCAAAAAAACTCAAACTCGCAAACGCTCCGCGGGGAAGAAAACAAAAAAGGAAGCAAAAAAACAAGCACGGAAAAAGAAGGTCCAAAGAAAAACAAGAGCAGTTGAAACAACTGTCATAACTCCACCAACACCCCAAACGGAGCAAGTAAAGCAAAATACCCCGGGCTCAAGCGAGCAAACTCAAAAAACTTCATATTCAAAAGAAGAGCTTGAACATTTCAAGAAAATTCTACTGAAGAAACGTGAAGAGATACTTGAAATGCTTGAAGCTCACAGGCAATCGCTTATTGAATCAACAGCACAAAATGACAAACCAGTCGGAACTCCATATTCAATCCATATGGAATATGGAACTGAAACAGAGGAAAGAGAAAAAACAATGTTTTTCATCGCGCGAGAGGAGAAAATGTTAAATTATATTGACTCTGCACTTATGAGAATTGAACGGGGAACTTATGGAGTTTGCATAAGCTGTGGGAAGTTGATTGATAAACGCCGTCTTGAGGCTGTACCGCATACGCAACTTTGTATTGAATGCAAACTCGCACAAAAGAAAAAATTCTAAAACTTATGAAGATATTGTATGTCTCACTTTTTATAATTTTGCTTGATCAGATGACGAAACTTCTCGTCCGTGGCTTTGAAATCCCTTCGCTCGGGGTAAAAGTTGAAGGGATGAGAATCGGTGAAACAAAACAAATCATCGGTGATCTTGTTAGAATAACCTACACTGAAAACCCGGGCATAGCATTTGGTATAAACCTCGGGAATAAATTTTATCTTACTCTCTTTGCTCTTATCGCAGCAATAATTGTTTTCATTTATCTTTACAGAGTCAGAAACGGAAACTTCACAATACGACTTTCACTTGGAATGATACTTGGCGGAGCAATCGGAAATTTAATTGACAGGGTTTTTTACGGCGTCATTTTCAATTATGGAAAAATTTTTCACGGTAGGGTTGTTGATTTCATTGATATTGACTTTTTTGATATAAACATTTTCGGCTACCATATTGATCGCTGGCCGATTTTTAACATAGCAGATGCTTCCGTGACGATCGGGGTTCTAATTTTGCTTTTCTCCCATCATAAAGAGTCATCGCAGGCGCAAATTGAAGAAATAAAGCCCGAGATGCTTGAAAGCGATGCAGGAAATGAAAAACAATGATATCGTTGAGATATCAGGAAAGATAAAAATTTTGAAAGAGATTGAAATCATTGTCCCGAATGTTGAAAAGAGAGAAAGAATTGACAAGTTCCTCGCAAATCAAATTGAAAATGCAAGCAGAAGCAAAATTGAAAAGCTCATTGAATCCGGTCTTGTCACCGTAAATGGTCACACCGTAAAACCAAGCCACAAAATCTCACCGGGCGAGAAAATAATCGTAAAAATCCCGAAAGAGCCAAGACCCGAACTTACACCTGAACCGATACCGCTTGATATAGTTTATGAAGACGAATATCTTCTTGTAGTAAACAAACCCGCAGGTATGGTAACACACCCGGGGCATGGGAACTACACAGGAACACTTGTAAATGCTCTTTTATACCATTGCTCAAATCTTTCAAAAGTCAATGTCTCAGGAGGAGAAGTTCGCCCGGGAATAGTTCATCGCCTTGATAAAGACACCAGCGGTCTTCTGGTTGTTGCGAAGGATGACGAAACACACCGCCATCTTGCAAAACAATTTTTCCATAAAACAGTTGAACGTGAATACTGGGCAATCGTATGGGGACATTTTAACTCAAATCGTGGTGTTATTGAAGCTGAACTCGGGAGAAGCAAAAGTGACAGGACAAAATTTACCGTCGTCAAAGGTGGCAAACCTGCGATAACTGAATATGAAGTGATTGAAAAATTTGATTTCCTTTCGCTTGTAAAGTTAAAATTGAAAACAGGACGAACACACCAAATAAGAGTTCACCTTGCCCACATAGGACATCCTGTCTTTGGAGATCCAACTTATGGAGGGAGAAGAATTGCATGGGGCGGGATTGATAGAAAAAAGAAAATATTTGTTGACGAACTTTTGAAGATAATGCCGAGACAAGCTCTTCACGCAAAGACACTTGGTTTTATACATCCTGCAAGAAACGAATTTATGAAATTTGATTCAGAACTCCCAGATGATATGAAAAAACTAATTGAAATTTTGAAATCAAAAACATGAATAATTCCAGCCTAAAAAGGATTTTCACTCACTTGAAAATTTTCTCACATAATCGCTTATATTGAACTTTGTTTCCAGTCCCTTATCGCTCATATAACGAATTTTTCCTAAAACTTTTCTTTCCTGCCATGGTCTATCAAAATTTCCAAAGCACCACGATATACCTGCGTAGCCATTTGGGTCTCTTCCATCTAACTCATACTTATCGTTAAGATAGCACGCTATATCAAAAGCTTCCTTTGGGTCTTCTGTCCATTCTATTATTTTTTTAGCCCAGTACATTCTCATGTAGTTGTGCATCTTACCGGTTTTCAAAAGTTCCTTCTGTGCTGCGTTCCAGTAAGGGTCGTGAGTTTTTGCATTCTCAAAATCCTCAAGGGTGTAAATATAATCTCTTTTATCTTTTTTATGCTCCTCTAATGTTTTTTTAGCCCATTCAGGAATTCCTTCATACTGGTTATAAAGAGGGTTGAACCAGCAGAAGTTTCTCGCAAGTTCTCTCCATACTATAAGCTCGTCAAAAAAAGATTTCACATTTTCGTCTTCCATATCGTAATTTTTCAGGACTTCTAAAACTATTTTGAGCGGGGAAATCTGCCCGAAATGCAAATAAGGACTGAGATTTGATGTGTAATCTTGCGTAGGGTCTGACCTTAGCTGTTTGTATCTGTGCAACTTTTCGTTGATAAATATTTTCAATCTCTTTTCAGCTTCATCATAACCACCAAGAAAATATCTTTCAACTGTGGGAACTTTTTTATCTATGTTCAGAATATTGAGAAAATCCTCTGCGTCTTCAAATTCTAAACTTTCCAGATCTATATCAAGCGATTTTATTTTAGGCTCTAACTTGAGGACAGGGTGCAGAAATCTCTCTATAATTTCATAAACTTTTTTTCGGTAGATGTAGGCGTATGGTATTTGGGTTTTTGAGATGGTTTCTATTGGTATAACGACATCGTTTTCAAGTTCATATACTGCCACATCAGATTTTTCTGCAACTTCTTTTTTCCACTTTCTTTGTGTTTTGAGGTAGTTTCTATCTAAAATCACGCACGCTGAATTTTTAGCAAGTTCCAAACATCCTTCTACAAAAGTTTTTTTTCTTATCACAAATTTAATTCCTCTTTCTTCTACTGCTTTTTTTGTTTTCACTATACCTTCAAGCATGAATTTATAGTATCTTTGGTTTGAGTATTTGTATTTATCGGTTATGAAGAAAGCGACAACAACGGGTTTTTTGAGCGAGTTGGCTTTTTCTACTGCGAACTCAAGGCTGAAGTTAAAATCTTCTCTCTGCGAGGACTCCATACAATACAAGACATATTTTCCATCTTCTCTGTCTTGACAATTATTGAGTTTATTTAATCTGTATTCAAACATTTCAAACTTGCTTTTTATTTTTTGACAGAATTCTCTTCTACGATTTTAATTTCTTCGTCAGTTAATCCATAAAGTTTATAGACAAGCT
>CAZQJI010000033.1:0-9312 GCA_964593475.1 uncultured Bacteroidota bacterium
GGGGCGGAGTTAAACTCCGCCCTTTTTGTTTTTAATGCGTGGCTTCACAACTTGAAATTTTTGAGAATTTGTCTTAAAATTTTCTTAACAAAGTAGAACAAAATGCAAATTTCCCGATGAAGGCGAAAATTTTAATTGCAGAGGATGAACCGGCAAGTCGTTTTATCTTCCAGACGCTCCTTCAAGACGAGGGGTATGATGTCGTAACCTGTGAAAATGGAGCTGAATGCGTTGAACTCGCGAAAAGAGAAAAACCGGATGTTATACTTCTTGACATTCAAATGCCTGTGATGGATGGATATGAGGTTTTGAAAGTTTTGAAATCAAATGTTGAAACGAAAGACATCCCCGCTATAATAATTTCTGCAAACGCAGACCCGCATAATATCAAAAAAGCATTTGACCACGGAGCGACTGAATTTCTTCCGAAGCCAGTTAACATTGAAGAACTCCTCGTTCGCGTCGCAACTGTTTTAAAAATTAAAAAGACGGATGAAGAGCTTAAAAAACTTCGCTCTGAATTCACATATCTTCTCATTCAGGACTTGAAAAATACGATCTCGGTTATAAAAGGAAGTTTTGAGCTCGCACTTAAAGATAAATTCGGTGAGCTCACGGAAGATCAAAAACTTGTCCTTGAAATAGCGGAGACGGCGATAAACAATCACATTAAACTTTTAAATGAATATCTTGAACTCTCACGGCTTGAACTTAACATTGATAAAATCTCAAAGCAAAGTGTTGAAATTGGAACTGTTCTGAAAAGCGTCGCTCAAAAATTTACAAATGGAACAACTTACAGGGACTTTCAAATTTCATTTTCAGAGATACCACAGGTTTATATAAACGGGGACGAAAGGAAACTAAAGCGTGTAATTGAACTCATACTTGAATCAATTTATAATGCTGGCGGCAGGGAGGTTGAAATTTCATTGCTTGGAGATAATTCAGGCGTGATGATAAAAATTCTTGACAAAAATAATAAGATCAGTCGGGAAGAAGCAGATTATCTTTTTGATAGATACAAACAGGCATCCCATCAGAAAATCCCGAGGTATAAAGACCTCGGTTTGACGATAAGCAAAATCATCGTTGAAGCACACAACGGCAAAATCTGGGCGGTTCCAAATGAGCCAAGCGGAACATCTTTTTTCATCAAACTTCCTAAAACTTGAGCGGATAAAATTTTAAATTCGGAACAATTCTCAATGTCGGGGCTGGGAAATGATAGTAATTCAAAAGATGAAAAATCTGTCTTAACAACCATAAATCTGTTTTTATTTTCGTAAAATCGTAATCAATCGCAAGAAATATCTCTCTTTTCCCGTTTCCGTTCCAATCAATTTTTTTAACGCCATATCCAATTGCGATGTCAAAGAAATCCATGGTTTTGAAAAATTCCGATTTAAAAATTTTTGCAACATCAAAGCATAACCAGAAATATAAACTCTCATAATCATCAACGATAAATCTGTGTGCCCCCGATTTAAATTTTTCAGAGGGGAACATGCTTATTTTGTAATTTAAAATTTTCAACGCTTGAATTTTATCCTTAGCATACGGGAAAAATGCTCCTGTTAAGTTTGCTATTTCATCGCTTGTGCTGAATCCGAGATTCGGTCTGAAGCCGTCTTCAATTTCAACATAGGTTTGAAAAATTAAACTTGCAATTCCGCCCCAGATTAAAGCGGGGTTTTTCTCAACACCAGCCCATTGAAGCGCCCTCCCGAATAAATCTGAAACAAGATAAGAGAAATATGCATGTCCGAATTTGTCCGCATTCAAAACTTGATTGAAATCATCTTTGAAGTGAAATCTCGTTAATTCTCCTTTCCACCATGAGTTATATTGTTGAAGATGTGCAAGTGTTAAAACGCCAGCGCCTGTCCCGAAGACAACGGCAAGACGAAATGTGTTAATTTTTATCGTGTCTTTATTCTGTGCGAATGAAAAATTCAAAAATAAACTTAAAACGAGAGTTAATGATTTGAATTTGAGTTTTCGCATTTCATTTCGTCTCAGCGGGAGTTTTCGCTTGAGGTGATTTTTGATTTTAACTCTGAAATTTTTTTCTCCAGTTTTGAATTTAAACTTTCATCATTTGAACTTGAAATTATTTTTCTGTATTCCGCAATCGCCTCGCCATAAAGACCGAGTTTTTCAAGTGATTTTGCAACGATTATCTTCAGGTCAATGTCATCTTTTAATTCGTTGAACTTGGACATCAGATTTTTAGCCCTGATTGATGCTGTTTCGTAAAATCCATTTTCAAATAAAGATTTAACCCCACCAGTCCAGAAATGAGTCAGGTTTTGTGCTTCTTTCGGTTTCGGCTCTTTTATGTTTATCTCACTTCCGTAAATTCCGGTTGATCTGGCATTCTGCTTTTCTCTTTTCACCTCAGGGATATTTTTCATCTCTTCAAAAGCAAGTTGAAGTAAAAATTCTTCTTTCGTCAGCCGTTTCAAATCGGATATGTTAAGAATTATACCGCCGCTTGATTTAAAAGTTGAATTTTCCGTTTCTATTTCAATATAGCCATCTTTCCAGAGTATTATCGTATCGTCTGCGTGAAGTGTATCTCCAGTTGCGAGTTTTTGCCAGTTCTCCTTTGCCCCGTGTCTTACCTGTGCTTCTCCTTTTAATTTTTTCACCCTGTAAATATGTTCCTCCTGAGCGTTTGATGTCAGCACAGCCAGAGATATTAAAGCGATTAAAATTTTCCAGCGCATTTTCAGAGCCGTATTTTTATTTTTGAATTAAAATTATTTTCGCTTTTCCTCTTGCAAAGCCAAGGTTTACCTCAAAGTCATTGAAAAATTCCTCTGCTCCGACTCCCCACGCTCTTTCAAACCCATCACGAACAAGCGTCGTCTCAACAGGAATCCAGATTGTTTCAACGCCGTGTTTATTTTTCAAAACGACATATTTTTTCTCATTTTCCGTGAGTAAGTTCGCAAATTTTGTTTCAATTCCGGAGTCAAAGAGAATATAAACATGCGATTCATCGCTTTTTCTCATCGCTTTCACATCAATGAATGCGACATCAATTCCAATTGAGCCAAGCAAAGACGCATACAAAACCGCAAGGTCATCACAATCGCCCGTGTGAAGTTTCAATGTCTCCTCGGGATATTGAACTTTATCAATGCTCAAACTCGGATCGCTGACATAGGTTATGTGTTTTGAAAGTTCATCAAACAAAAATTTCGCCTGATAAAATTTTTTCAACGCAGGATCAACTTTTTCAATTATATCTTTTTTCTCCCATATAACTTTTCTTGCAAACGATGTTATCTCTGGCGAATCAAATTTGACGAAAAATTTAAGGTCTTCAACATTCCCGTTCCAATCGTTTTTCCCATGCAGTAAAATTTTAAATTTTCTGACTTCGTCTGGAATTTGATTTGTCGCTTTAATTTTCAACTTAACATCAACTTTAAAATGCTCTGAATTTTCAAATTCGTTTATGGCTGGTGAAATTAAAACCTCAACTCTTTTTGTCTCGCCGGGTTTGATTGAAAATTCATCTGGTTCCGCTTCAATGTCAATGTAAGAGGATAGTTCAAAATCAATCTTTGCGTTTACGCTTTTTCGTGAGTTGTTCTCAATTTCAATGTAGCCAATTTTTCTTTTTTCAAATTGCTCCATCAAGTGAGGGAAAATCTCATCTTCAATCACAACTTCTTTTATCCTCAAACTTTTCTCATACCAGCCCGTTCCGTCAATTGAAACAGAAAAACTCAATCTATCCTTTATGAACTGATTAAATTCAACATCTTTAATCGGGTTTTGAATGAACTCATCCTGTGTTAATTTCCCATCGCTCCATATCTTTGAAAGGTTTTTAAAGTATGCGATGTCAAACTGGAAAATTCCGGTTTTGAATCCGACGCCTGTGGAAAATGTGGTGAAATTTTTTAAGTCGGAATAAAAACCGGCTCTTAAAGATAAATTTTCAATCGGGTTAAATTCAGAGCCAGCTATTAGTTCTTTTTGAGTTGATGTTTCAAGACCGAATTTAAAATTTTTTAGTTTAAGCCCGGTTGAGAGTTTAATTTTTGGTTCATTTTTGATTTTGAATTCGCTAAACTCGTTCGGGATTTGATCGTATATTTTGAGATCAAAATTTTCAATTGAAGCCCCAAGCGTCAATTTTTTGTTCACTTCGTAAATCAGTGCAAGTTTTGAGCGCAAAATCGCAGATTTATATTCCGATGTTTCAATTGAAATGTGTGGAAGTGAATCGGTGGCTTTGACATTATATTTTGTTTCTGAAAATTTTTGGTTTATATAGTTTGTTGAAAATCCAAGTTGTAATTTATCGTTTAATCTCCATCCGAAGCCAAGTGCGTAATCTGATGAGAAATCTATTTTCCTGTCAAATTCAGCGTTTAAAATAACATCACCGCTTTTTATCGTTATATTTGACGGGAAGATGAATTCAATTTTTGAGCCCGGGGAATACATGAATCCGACGCTTTGATTTTCGGAAACTCTCTTTGCTATTCCGAAAGATGACATTTTCGTTCCTGCATTTGATTGATAATAACCTGTTAATCCTATGTTCCAATCGTAAATTCTTGTCAATCCGGCCGGATTAAGCGTGAAAGAAAGAGCTGAATTTGTGAACACCGAGAAACCGGACATCGCTGTTGCCTGTGGCGATGTTAAGTTCTGTGCCACGGCTCCGACCAGATTGAACGCTGTTAAAATTGCTAAGAGGCGCAGTTTCATCTCAAATTAAATTTGAAATAAAGTGTTGACGAAACAAATCCAGAAACTTTAAATTGATAACCCGGTATGTCAATTAAACTTTTCTTGCTCTGAACTATGCTTAAAACGAGATAATTTTTTCTGTAATCAGCCGGGACAAGGTTTAGTGTGTTTGAGTCAATTTTAATTTTTGATGTTGAGGGATTTTTTATCTTTAAAAGCATCACCGGTTTAAAAATTATCTCGCCGTTGCTTTCAATGGGTGCGTTTATGAGTATGTTCAAAGAATCAGCTTTCGTTTTGAGTTTGATTTTTAAATCTTTACTGTCATATTCAGGTATGCCGTCAATTTTACCTGGTGTGTCAAGCTCAAAGTTTCGTTCCGTTCCTGATTTATCGGTGATTTTAAATTTATGTTTTGAGGAGTGTTTGAAGTCAAAGTTTCCGATTTTAAGTTTATATTCAATGCCGTAGCTTGTGTCAGCTCGCCCGTGATGTCCCATCGGGTTTCGCATCCTTCTGACATCTTTTTCAAATTTTATGTTTTCAAGATAGATATCCCCGATGTCAAGTCCTCTTCTCTCCTGCCATCGTCCCATATTAATCGGTGGTGAATTTATATCACGAAATAGGGCATAAGCAAAAGTTGTATCCGAGGAGCTTCCTCTTTCATCAACGAACTGAGAATAACTTAATACGATAAGACCCGGGGAACTCATCATCTCTGAATTTAAAATTCCGGTTTGAGCCGGCGTTAAAAAATCAATTATTGACTCTGTTTCATCAAGGTAAACAATTTCCATTTGTTGTTTTTCTTCATCAGCTGGTGTGACGATAAGCGAGTTTTTACCGCAACCGTTAAAAATTATTGTAAGTGCTAAAATTATGTGAAGAAGTTTTTTCATTTTTCAATTTAATTTTTTCTCTGTGTTAAAGTTAAGTTTTGCGTTTTAAAAGAGCAAAAGCCCGGGGGCAGAAACCCCGGGCTTTCTTAACTGCGCCTGAAGCGTTCAATCTGGTCTGCCATCACGATTTCTGTCCTTGCCACCCCGTGATTTACCTTTCAAAGAGAGAACGATGTTTGATATTATCTTGCCTTGATCACCCGGGGCTGACGGATCAAGCAAGCTTCCAGTTTGTGGATCAACAAACCATGATGTCAAATCAAACACCAGAACATATGGAATGTTCCTGTCAGATTCTGTGATTGTAAAATTGCCTTTGATCTTAAATTCAGTGTTAACTCTTCCAGTTGAAAACACGAAATCTTTCCACGCTCCATCTTTGTAAATTTGTCCTTTAACATAAATGCTCTTGCCGAGGAATGAATCAGGTATAGCAGGATTTCTCTGCAAATCATACGGAACAATGGCGTGGACTTTAAACTTTATCCCATCATAATTTCCAGGTGGCAAACTATCAACAGCAATTGGCGTCGGCTCATTGTTACGCAATGTCACAAGAAATGGTCCTTTAAATCTTATCACAGGATCATCATCCATCATTTTTAATTTGCGCTGATACATATTCATATCGTGATCATCCCAGAGCGAGTCCTCTTTAACGGTGTCAATGTTTTGTTTGAATTGTATCCATCGCAGGACGATTATAGCGTAATCAATTTTGATTGAATCAACTGCAAGTGTCTTGGCGAATTTGATCCCTCCCGCTGTTTCACCCTTTAAAGTAAGTTCAACAGGGATGAGATTGCTTGATGGTTCAGTTCCCTTTGTGCAACCACTGATTAAGATTGCGATTGAAATTAATCCGAGCAAAATTATTTTTTTGGACATTGCTTTTTAACCAATTTTGTTTTTGATGTTTCACCATAATTTAAAATCAACATTCGTGCCATTTTTTGATGTTTAAGAAATGATTGTTTTACAATGAGAAAGCAAAACATTAAATGCTGGGATTTACCCTGAATTTGCTGGGTTTGGATTTTTCCCGTCATTTCAAATTTATTTCGCCACTTTGAAACCTCCGGGCGAATTCTTCAAGGTAGAGGTGATATCGTGTTGGAAGATTTTTATATTTTGACTTGATGAATGATTTTATATCGCTGGCTTGATGGCGTTTTAGATTCTCAACAAAGTTTTGTATATATTCATTCATCTTTCTTCTCACTCTCTCTGCCATTTCTTCGTTACCACCTGCGATTTTTAAAATTGCTTTATCAATGTCAAAATTATATTCGTATAAACTTTTGAAGCAAATCCCACGCAGATACTCTGAAACAGTTCCACGATTTAAGCCGAGTTCATCAGCTGTGTCGGAGATTGAACTATGTGAGAAATTCTTTTCACGGAGCGAATTTAAAATCTGTTCTTCAATGTCAATTTTCCCACGCGTTGCTATTGTGATTTCTTCCGGGAGATCTTTTATCTGGATTAAATTTCTTCCATCGGACTTTGCAAAAATTATCGCTCTTTTGATTGCGCTTTCAAGTTGTCGGACATTCCCGGGCCATTCGTAATTTAAAAACGCTGTCATAACTGCCTGAGATATTTTCATATAATTTGCGTTGAACTTTTTCAAAAAATGTAAAACAAGCGGGAATATATCTTCTTTTCTTTCTCTCAACGGCGGAACATGTATGCGAACAACATTCAATCTGTAATAAAGGTCTTCTCTGAACTTTCCTTCTTTCACTGCTTTATCAATATCACGGTTTGTGGCTGCAATTATTCTCACATTAACTCTTAAAATTTCAGTTCCACCGATTCTGTTGAATTCTCCGGATTGTAAAATCCTTAAGATTTTTGTCTGAAAAGATTCCCCTGTATCTGCTATTTCATCAAGGAAGATCGTCCCGCCGTCTGCAACTTCAAAAAGTCCTTTTTTTCTTTGAGTTGCACCCGTGAACGCTCCTTTTTCATAACCGAACAATTCGCTCTCAAGAAGTGTCTCCGGGATAGCGGAGCAATTTATCGGGATAAATTTTTTGTCCTTTCTTTCGCTTAATTTGTGAATTGCCATTGCGACGAGCTCTTTCCCAACGCCGTTTTCACCTGTTATCAAAACAGGTATATCTGAAGGTGCAACTTTTTTTATAATTGATACAACCTCTTCCATCTTCCCGCCTCTTGCATAAATTATGCCTTCAAAGTTTTCCGTTTTATCATCTTCAGGTGAAGGAAACACTGACAGGTCATCAATCTTCGCTGTTAACTCTTTCATCTCACCGTAAATTTTTTCAAGATTTGAAACTGCTTTAGTTGTATCATCAACCGCTCTCAAATTTTCAAGCTCGCTCTGGAGTTCAGCGATTTTTCTCTCTTTTTCTTTGATTGTCTCTTCAATGTGCTCTCTTTCTTTTTCAATTTGAATTGCTTTTCTGCGTTCGGTTTCAAAAACATAAATTGTTCCAACAAATGATGAAATTACAGTGGATAAGAATGGATATATTGAGATTGAAAGTCCAGCGATAAATAAAACGATTGTCCCCAGAAAAAGAGCAATGAGAAATAAAAGCGGAATTGAGAGAAGTTTAAATGGGTTTAAAGATCCTTTGTGTGAGATTATGTAAAGCAGTGCAAATGTCAAAACAAATGATAAAACTAAATTAAAGAAGGAACTTGTCTCGGTTAAAAAATTTCTCTGAATTATTGTGTTAAGAGCCATTATGTGAATCCCTGTTGAAGGAAATTTTTCGTCAAGCGGAGTTTGCACCACCTGACCGAGAATTTCGCTGTATATCCCGATAAAAACGATTTTATCTTTAAAACTTTTAAGATCAATTTCGGGTCTTTCCCCATTTTTAAATTCATCGTAAGACCTTATGAAATCAACAACTGAATACATTTTTATTGAGTTTGAACCGCCGGTGTAATTTATCAACATATTGCCGTCTTTGACAGGAATTTTTTTATCACCGAGCAAAATTTCGTTGTTTGAGAGTTTTATATCATCGTGTTTGAGATTGTAATAAGCTCTGGCAAGTTCAAGTGAAAGTGCGGGGATGAATTTATCTTTTCCAATTGAAACCGCAAGAGGAATTTGCGCTGGAAAACCCCGTGAGATATAATTTAAGTGACCTATCCCGGCGCAGGCAGAAAGAAGTTCGTCAAACGGTGCGGAAAATTCAGAACCACTTAAAAATTTTATTCCTTTGCTTTCGGAAGTAATCAAAAATTTATCAGGTAAATTTGCGTTTGAGTTTATACCGTTCTTTTCAAGTTTGGCGAAAGCTCCTCCAAGATAAACTCGCCCGGATTTTTTCGTGGTCTCAACAAGAAGATAATCCCTATCTAAATACTCCGGATTTCGCTCGGTTAAAAGTATGTTAAAAGCGATTGCTTTGACATTTAGCTTTGTAAGTAGATCAATTAAGAGTGCGTAATAGGTTCGCTTCAGTGGATAACCTCCGAGTGAAAATATGGTTGAGTCATCAATGTAGAGAAAAACAATGGATGAATCAATTTCTTTTTGAGGGCGAAGTTTGAATTTGAGCTGGTAAAAAAGCGAGTTGAGGTTTTCCGTCGGCGAAAATTTTGAAATTTCAAGTGAAAATACGATTAACGAGATGAAAAGTGCTGTGATAATTATCTGTGGCGTTCGCTTCATTTTCGTGTTAAAAATTGATGAAATTTTGTG
>CAZQJI010000033.1:9412-15010 GCA_964593475.1 uncultured Bacteroidota bacterium
CATGAAATAAGAATTATGATGCCGAAATACGGGTTTATAAGCGAGCGTAAATTTGGGATTCACGAGATAATACGCCTGCGCGAGATGGATATACCCGTTGGGGATAAACTCCAAAGAGGAAGCGTAAAAGCTTCTTTCGTGGTGGGGCAAAAAATAAAGGTTCAGATTTATTTCCTTGAAAATGAATTTTATTACAATCGCGATGGACTTTATGTTGATTCAAAGACGAAAACCGACTACCCCGACAATGATGAAAGATTTATATTTTTCTGTAAAGGGGTTATTGAAACTTTGAGAAAACTTGGCTGGCGTCCTGATATAATTCACTGCAATGACTGGCAAACTGCGCTTGTTCCGGTTTATCTTAAAACACTTTACAAAGATGACCCGCTTTTAAGCGGAATCAAAACAGTTCTGACCATACACAACATCGGATATCAGGGGGTTTTCCCGAAGGAGTCGTTTTTAAAATCCGGATTGCCCGATGAAATTTTCCCGCAAATTTCTCACAATGGAAGTTTTAACTTTTTGAAAGCAGGGATTTTATATGCGGATGTGATAACGACAGTTAGCCCAACTTATGCGAGGGAAATTATATCAAGCGATGAGTATGGAGCCGGGCTTTCGGCAACTTTAAAAAAGCGAAAAAAAGATGTCTACGGGATTTTAAACGGTGTTGATTATTCCATATGGAGTCCGGAAAATGATAAATTCATACCTGTTCCGTATAATATCCAGACGATTGAAAGTAAATACGAAAATAAAAAGGCGCTTTTGAAATATTTCGGGCTTACATATGATGAAAACATTCCGGTTGTTGCTCAAATCTCACGTCTTGCTGAGCAGAAAGGATTTGATTTAATTGAGGAGATAATTGATGAGATGATGAAACTTGACATTCAATATATTGTCCTCGGCACCGGTGATCCGAAATATGAGGAGATGCTTGAAAAAGTTAAGAAAAAATATCCGAAGAAAGTCGGGATTCACATTGGATTTAGTGAAGAACTTGCACATTTGATTGAGGCGGGCGCCGATATATTTCTTATGCCGTCAAGATATGAACCGTGTGGTTTGAATCAGATGTATAGTTTGAGATATGGAACGGTTCCGATTGTTAGAAAGACGGGCGGGCTTGCAGACACAGTTGAGGAATTCAATCCAAAAACAGGAAGAGGAACGGGTTTCTTGTTTGAGAAGTATTCGGGAGGTGATTTGTTGAAAGCGTTAAAGAAAGCGTTGAGCGTGTATAAGAATAAAAAAGCGTGGATTAAATTGATGAAAAATGGAATGACGAAAGATTTCTCGTGGAATGCGTCTGCTAAAAAATATATTGAACTTTACGAAAAGGTTCTGACACCACAAAAAAAGAGACGAACTGCCAGAGTCAAATGAACAAAGGTTCCGTTGCTATATTTCTTGACAGGGACGGGACAATAAATGAAGATGTGAATTTTTTATCAAAGCCAGAGCAGTTAATTTTGATAGATGGTTCCGCCGAAGCGATAAAAGAGGCAAATGAACTCGGTTTGAAGGTCATTGTCTTCACAAATCAAAGCGGGATCGCACGGGGCTATTTCACCGAGGAAGATCTTCACAGGGTTCATAAACATCTTGATGAGCTTCTCGCTCAAAAGGGCGCACGGATTGACGCTTACTATTACTGCCCGCATCATCCAACCGAAGGAAATGGTGAATACAAAGTTGAATGTGAATGCAGAAAGCCGAGAGACGGAATGTTACAGCGTGCGTCAAGAGAACAGAACATTGATTTGAAAAAATCTTTTGTCATAGGAGATAGATGTATAGATGTTCAAGCTGGCAAAACTGCAGGTGCAACGACGATACTTGTTTTAACGGGATATGGAAAGTATGAATATGAAAAGTGTAAAGATGAAAATTTTGAACCGGATTTTGTCGTAGAAAGTTTGAAAGAAGCAATTGAAATCGTAAAAAAATGTTTAATGGAGAGAGAAGAGAAATGAGAAAATCAATCAGGTTGAATTTGAAATTTTTCCCGGTTTTAAATTTTTTGCTCTTTTTAATTTTTTTAAATGGTTGCAGTAAAGAACCAAACGATGTTGGATTTGGTTTGTTGCCTGAAAACGAGATTTTTAATGTCAAAGTTTATGAGGATACGCTTGAGGTTTATGTTGAAAACATCCAGAATTTCATCTCAAATTCTTCTTCAAACATTTTGTTCATCGGAAATTACGAAAATATATCCTGTGCGATTTTGATTCGGTTTGATATTCCAGATACATTGAAAGATGTTAAATTGAACTGGGCGAGGTTGAGGTTGTTTAAATCCGGTTCTTTCATCGGTGATAGCACAATACCTGCTCATTTTACAGCACATAAAGTTTTATCAAATTATTATGACACTCTTTACGATTCAAGAGTTATTGGAGAATTTAACAGTGTTCCTGATTCGGTAAATTATCTTAAAATTGATACATCTGTTGTGAGGGAATGGTTCTTGGGGAGAAATTACGGGCTTTATCTTAAACCGCAAAATTACGGCGTAATCTGGGGGTTTAACTCGCTTGATGTGATGCTCTTTACCCCGGCGCTTGAAGTTGAAATACAAAAAGATAATGGGAGAATTGACACAGTCAGGTTTTTCTACGGGAGCGATGGATATATTGCAAGGTCAACGGGTGAGATTGACACAAATTACATCGTTCTTCAATCTGGTGTTGGATTGAGAAGCATTTTAAAATTTGATATTTCAAAAGTCCCGAAAAATATAATCGTCAATCGTGCTGAGATCTCGCTTTATTTGAAAGAGAAGACAAAGTATGGAACTGGCGGGGTTGATTCATTGCTTGCAAGTTTTGTGACAAACTCTGAACTTTTGAAGAAGTCGCTTGGTGGTTTTGAAGGAAATTATCTTGTTTTGAGAAATCCACTTGACACGCTTGAATATATAATTCCAGTTACAACACCTGTTCAACGCTGGATCAACGGTGAGACAAATAATGGCATTCTTTTAAGATGTTTTTATGAGCAGGACAATTTTGATCGTTTCGTGTTTTACTTTAAAGACAGACGACCGAAGTTGAAAATTTACTACACAACAAAACCCGGGATTTGAAAGATATGAGGACGATAAAGATATTAACACTTTTAATTTTTTGTTTCTCTTTTTCTTATTCAGGCGGGTCAATTTATTCAAGGTTTGGTCTGGGGACGATAAAATTTTCAAATGTTGATAAAACAGCCGGTCTTGGTGGGCTTGGAATTGCTCTGTTTGATCCAATCTATATCAATAGGTATAATCCTGCTCTGTGGAGCGAGCTTGCGAGGGTCAGAATTTCGGGAGGGTATTTATACGAAGGGACATCAACTCAGGACAAATTTAAAAACACTTTTTTGACGAGTGGAAATTTTGACGGCGTTATGTTTGCGATGCCTGTGTGGAAAAAGCGTGGTTTGACGATCGCAACAGGTTTGATTCCGTTTAGCAGGGTTAATTACGATGTTAAGAAAGATTCGGTAGTTGAAAATAGATATTTTTCGCAGTCATATAAAGGTGAAGGTGGAATTTCAAGTTTTGTATTTGGTTTTTCGTTTAGACCTTTTGATAAATTTAGCATAGGTTTTAGAGGGGAATATTATTTCGGGACGATAACAAATTCGTGGAAAACTGATTTTGGAACTTCTGAATTTTTTATCTCAAGCGTAAAAAGAGAGAGAAATTACGGAGGGTTTGGTTTTACAATCGGGCTTGCTTACGGGCTTGGGGTGAGAAAAAATTCTCTCACGCTTGGATTTGTCTTTTCATCTCCTGTTAAATTAAAAGGTATTTCAACAACCGAATATACTCTTCCAATTTTAACGCAATCGCTTGTCTCTGAGATGAACAAATTTGATGCATATCTTCCATATAGAGCTGGATTTGGGTTAAGTTATTTCATAACGGACAGGGTTCAATTTTCGGGAGATGTTTATTATCAAAACTGGAATAGATTTAAAATCAGCGGAGAACATCCAGAAGAGATAACCGATGCTTTGAGAATCGGTGCAGGTGTTGAAATTTTGCCTTCAAGAGAGATGCTTGCTGGATTTTTTGAGAAAACATCTTACAGATTTGGAATTTTTTACAACAAAACATATTTTAAAATAGAAGAGAAGCAAATAAATGAGTTCTTTTTCGCATTTGGATTTGGTTTCCCTGTAAGTTTTGATACAAGGTTGAATTTGTCGGTTGAGTATGGTTTGAGAGGTGATGTTGAAATTGTAAGAGATAAAGTTTTGAGGATTTCTATCGGCATCAACACAGGAGAAATATGGTTTGTAAAACAAAAAATTGAGGATTAAGAATGAAAAGAGTAATTTTTGCATTATTTTTTATTTCAGGTTTAGTTTTTTCACAGGGAACACAGCAGGATTCAATTGAGGTCTTGAAAAACTGGTCTTTGTTTTTTGAATATTTCAGAACCGGGGATTATAACAGTGCAGTCCCCTATGGATGGCTTGTTATGAAGATGCAACCAGCAAGGTTTAAGACGCTTTATAAAGCTATGGAGAAAATTTATTTGAAGTATTACGAGGAAGCACCTCAGGATAAGAAGACCGCATATGCGGATACGCTTTTGATAATTTACGACAATGCGATAAAATATCATCCGGAGAATGCTTCTGAATATTACCTTCGCAAGGGATATGTTCTTGAAAATTATTACACTGGAAGAGATACTGAAGCAATAGCTGCATATGAGAAAGGAATTGAGCTGGATTTTGAACATACGGAGTTCTATTACATAGACCGACTCGGAGTTTTGTATATAAAGAATATGGAAACACATCCAGAGTATAAAGAAAAAGCTATTGAACTTTATCGCAGAGTTCTGGATAAAGACCCGCAAAATGTAACTGCAAATGACAGGTTGAGATCTCTTGTTAAAGATATAACGGAGTTAATTGAACTTAACAAAAAACGACTTGAGACAGATCCAGAAAACACGGAACTTATCTGGACAATCGCAAATCTTTACATCCGTGCAGAGGACTATAAAGGAGCAATCCCATATCTTGAAAAGCTTACGAAAAAATTCCCTGACAATGATGTATACTGGAACCGACTGGGCTACTGCTATCAGCGTGTTGGTGAATACAGGAAAGCGATTGATATGTATAATCGTTCTTTGAAGATAAATCCAGAGGCGAAGGAGATAATACTTAACATTTCTATTTGTTATCGTGAGCTTGACAATTTTGAACAGGCGAGGGTCTGGGCAAGAAGGGCGATGGCAAAAGATAAGAACTGGGGAAGACCTTACATTGAAATAGCTCAAATTTATGAATCGGCTGTTGCAAAATGTGTCAGGACAACAAAAGGTGGCGACTGGACAAAACTTGATTTTATGGATAAACTTGTATATCAGCTTGCGGTTGAGTATTATGAGCTTGCGAAGAAGATTGATCCAAGCGTCGCAAATGAAGCAAATCAAAGGATTAAGAACCTTGAAACACTGGTTCCAACACAAGAAGATTACTTCTTCAACAAGCGAAAGATAAAAGATGGGAAAATCTCTATCACAGGCGGTTGTTATGATTGGATCGGTGAAAGTATAACTGTGCCTTATAAAATTT
>CAZQJI010000033.1:15110-25337 GCA_964593475.1 uncultured Bacteroidota bacterium
GATTCAAGCGATTATCCTGACTTTGCTTATCCAGCTGCAAAGGCGGTCGGAGATGGTGAATGTGAAAGAGGAATTTTTATTTGTGGGACAGGGATTGGCGTCTCAATAGTTGCAAACAAAGTTAAAGGTGTAAGAGCTGCGAATTGTTGCTCGGTTGAGGAAGCGAAACTCTCAAGACAGCATAACAATGCAAATGTTCTCACATTTGGAGCACGCTTGATATCGTTTGACCTTGCTAAGGAAATTACTAAGGTCTGGCTTGAGACGGAATTTGAGGGTGGAAGGCACGAAAGAAGAGTTGAAAAGATACATAAATTGACTGGACTTTAATTTTTATTTTTCTCAACAAGCTTAACAAAAGCTTCAAAGACGGACTCAACGCTTAACTCGTTCATACATTTGTTACCTATTGGACATTTCGTCAAGTTGCATGCGATACAGTCAAGGTCTTCTTTTCTTATCCAGAGATGTTTCTCACCATATGGACCCTGTGCGTATGGATTTGTTGGACCATAAATTCCAAGCGTTGGCGTATCAACTGCAGTTGCAATGTGCATCGGACCTGAATCGTTGCTTATCACAAATGAACAGCGTTTTAAAATTGAAGCAAGCTGTTTTAGATTTGTTTTCGGAGGTAAGATTGGCTTTGTTCTCATCATTGAGTAAATTTTTTGAGCGTCTTCAAGTTCATTTTGATTCCCCCAGAGAATTAAAATTTTTGCGTTGAATTCTTCTGAAATTTTATCCCCAAGTCGGGCAAATTTCTCAAGTCCCCATCTTTTCGTCTCCCATGTCCCGCTTGGATTTAAAGCAACAACTAACTGGTTGTTTAAATTATTCTCCCGCCAGAATTTTTCAGCAAATTTTTCTGACTCTTCTGAAAGAGGAATGTGAATTTTTTTATCAACGATTTCAAGCCCGATTGCTCTTAATGCATCAAGATTAAATTCAACATTGTGGTGAATTTCCCGCCGTGGTTTCAATTTGACATTGTAAGCATAACCCCTTCCACGGAATGCATATCCGACACGAAATTTTGCTCCCGTTATGAAAGTGATCAAGGCAGATCTCGGATTACAGAACAGATCAATCACAAGGTCATAATTTCGTTTCCGCAAGTTAAGAAATTTTTTTGGATTTTTACTTTCCCTTTCAAAGATTATGATTTCGTCAACGAATGGATTTCCTTCAATGATTTCCTTTGCTTGTGGCTCGGTCAGGAAATCAATTTTTGCATTTGGGAAATTATGGCGTAAATTTTTTACGACAGGAGTTGAAAGAAGGACATCGCCTATGGAACGGAGCTTGATAACAAGAACTTTTTCAATCTTTTCGCTTCGTATGTTGGGCAAATTTTGCTGAACAATTTTGTTTTTAAAAAATTAAAAATCAAAAGAAACTAATCCAAAAAAATTTCCGTCAAAAATTTTGAAAAGTTTTGTGAACCTTGTTCAAAATTAAAAACAAACAAGGTAGTCCTATGCTCAAACGTCTTTTCAACTTTACACTTTTTTTATTTGTCTTAACATCCTTTCTGCTCGCTCAAAATGAATCACGCCTTTTCAGATTCCCCGCAATCTACGATTCGCAAATTGTCTTCACTTATGCCGGTGATCTTTACATTGTTTCCGCAAACGGTGGAATTGCCCGAAAGCTTACAAGTCATAAGGGTTATGAGATGTTTGCAAGGTTTTCACCCGATGGAAAGTATATCGCATTTACAGCTCAATACGATGGAAACACCGAGGTTTATGTTATGCCAGCTGAAGGTGGTGTCCCCAAAAGGTTAACTTACACAGCAACACTTGAAAGAGATGATGTTTCCGACAGAATGGGTCCGAATAACATAGTCATGGGCTGGACTCCTGATGGAAAGTATGTGATTTTCCGATCAAGGATGAGAAATTGGAATGCGTTTCAAGGAAAACTTTACAAGGTCTCGCTTGATGGAGATATTCCGGAGGAGTTGCCTCTACCAAGAGGTGGTTTCTGCTCTTTTTCTCCGGATGGAAAGAAACTTGCTTACAATCGTATTTTCAGGGAGTTCAGAACCTGGAAAAGATACAGAGGCGGAATGGCTGACGATATCTGGATTTATGATTTTGAGACGAAAAAGACGGAAAACATAACAAATAACCCTGCTTCAGATATTATCCCGATGTGGTATGGTGACAAAATTTATTTCCTCTCCGACAGAGATGAGAACAAAAGAATGAACCTTTATGTCTACGACCTTAAGACGAAACAGACGAGAAAACTCACAAACTTTAAAGATTATGATATCAAATTCCCTTCAATCGGGAAAAATGCAATTGTTTTTGAATACGCAGGATATATTTATAAGTTTGATTTGAAAACTGAAAAAGTTGAGAAAGTTCCGATTATAATTGCTGATGATATGGCAAATGGTCGTGGCGGTATAATCAAGGTGACTGATTTCATAACTGATTACGATATTTCGCCAGATGGTAAAAGAGCTTTATTTGTCGCACGAGGTGATATATTCACTGTTCCAGCAAAAGAAGGGCAGACGAGAAATTTAACTGGGACATCTGGAGTTCACGAACGAGATGCAGTTTGGTCACCCGATGGGAAATATATCGCTTACATTTCGGATAAGACAGGTGAGGACGAAATTTACATCATTCCTCAGGATGGAAGTGGAGAGCCGATTCAAATAACATCTGGGGAAGACACATATAAATATCAACTTGTCTGGTCACCCGATGGGAAGAAAATTATGTGGTCGGATAGAAAATTGAGATTAAGATATGTTGATATTCAAACGAAGAAGATCAAAGATGTTGCAAAATCAAATGTCTGGGAGATACGCCAGTATTCATGGTCTCCTGATGGAAAGTGGATTGCTTATGTAAAGCCGGAAGAAGAAGGACTTTCAAAAATTTATCTTTACTCTGTTGAAAAAGACCAATCTTATGAGGTAACGGATGGATGGTATGCCTCTTATAATCCGATATTCAGTTCGGATGGAAAGTATTTGATTTTTGTTTCTGATAGAGATTTCAATCCGATTTACGGGAGGACGGAGTTTAACCATGTTTATCAGGATATGGCAAGAATTTATTTGATAACGCTTTCAAAATCGGTTGAATCACCATTTAAACCCAAAAGCGATGAAGTCAGTGTGGGCGAGGAAAAACCCGAACCATCAAAGGATGCGAAAGAATCCATAGATGTGAAAGCACAAAGAACATCGCAGGATAAAAAACAAGTAAATGTTGTTGTTGACCTTGATGGAATAAAAGATAGGATCATTGGATTGCCGATAACACCATCAAATTATGCACGCATAGGTTATTCTGGTGATAAAATTTATTACATAAGGAGAGGTTTGAAGGATGAGAAGCCGATGCTTTATATGTATGATTTGAACGAGAAGAAAGAAACCGAGCTTGGACAGTTTGACAACTTCATTATATCTTTTGATGGGAAGAAAATGCTTGTTGTAAGAGAGAAAACTTACGCAATTATTGATCTTCCGAAGGGGAAGATAGATTTGAAGGAAACATTAAATCTTTCAGGTCTTGAGGTCAATCTTGATAGAAAAGCGGAATGGAAACAAATTTTTGAGGAATGCTGGAGACAGATGCGAGAATTTTTCTATGACCCCAATTTGCACGGTGTTGATTGGGCTGAGGTGAAGAAGAAATACGAGGTTTTACTTCCTTATGTAAATCATCGTGCTGATTTGACTTATATAATTGGAGAAATGATCGGTGAACTTAATGCCGGACATACATATGTTGGAGGTGGTGATTTACCAAAGATTGACAAGACGCAGGTTGGTTTGCTTGGTGCTGAACTTGAAAGAGATAAAAAATCGGGTTATTACAGAATAAAGAAAATTTTAAAGGGTGAAAATTGGGATAAAAACCTTCGCTCACCTTTGACGGAACTTGGTGTAAATGTGAAGGAAGGTGATTACATACTTGCGGTAAATGGTAAATCCGTTAAAGAAGTTAACAATATATATGAATTGCTTGTCAACGCCGTCGGAAAGCAGGTTAAACTTCGTGTCAATTCACAGCCGAAGGAAGAAGGAAGTAGAGAAGTTACGGTTGTCCCGATAGCAGATGAGACACGACTTTACTATTACAATTGGGTTCAAAACAACATTGAAAAAGTTAACAAAGCGACAAATGGTCAGGTTGGTTATATTCACATTCCAGATATGGGCGTGATGGGATTGAACGAATTTGTCAAGCATTTTTATCCACAGCTTAACAAAAAGGCTTTAATAATTGATGTCAGAGGAAACGGCGGTGGAAATGTCTCGCCGATGATAATTGAAAGATTGAGAAGAGAAATCGCAATGGTGAGCATCTCAAGATATACTATTCCAACTCCGAACCCAAGAGACATGCATTATGGACCGAAAATTTGCATAATTGATGAATATTCAGCTTCTGATGGTGATATTTTCCCGTACAGATTCAAAAAGTATGGACTTGGAAAGCTTGTCGGAAAGAGAACCTGGGGAGGTGTGATAGGGATAAGAGGAACTCTTCCGCTTGTTGATGGTGGTTACCTTAATAAACCTGAATTTGCAGTTTATGGCGCAGAGGGCGAGGGCTGGATCATTGAAGGTCATGGAGTTGAACCAGATGTTTATGTTGATAACGACCCAGCAAAGGAATATGAAGGTATAGACGAGCAATTGGATAAGGCAATTGAGTTAATTCTTGAGGAGTTGAAGACAAAAGAGAAAAAACTCCCACCTGTTCCACCATATCCGAAGAAGTAAAGAAATCAAGGGGCGAGTTCATCTCGCCCCTTTTGTTTTTAAATTGGGGGATTAATTTGCAGATTTGTTAATTATTTGAATTAAATTTGACAATTTTATCCGAATTTGCTATATTTTTAACGAGTTAAAAACAAACGGAGATTGTTCTATGAAGAGCGCATTTAAACTTCTGACGATTTTCATCCTTCCGATCTTAACGATCACTTCACTTGTTATATTTTATCCCAAGATGACGAAAGCTATGAATAATTCTGAAGAATGTCTTAATTGTCATGTTTCAAAGGGTATAACTGCAAGTGCGATCAGGGACTGGAAATTGAGCAAACATTTTGAGGCAGGTGTTGGTTGTGCTGATTGTCATATCCCTGTAAAAGAAGCGGTGAAGGAAATACACGAATCAAAAAGTAATTGTGAAGATAAGAGAGTTAGACGGCTTGTTTCGCCAAGAAATTGTGCGCAATGCCATGAAGATAAAGTCAATGAGTTTGAGCGTGGTAAACACGCTCTCGCCTGGGTTGCAATGATGGCGATGCCCACAACAAAGGATCAGCCAAGTGTTTTGATAGAGGGTGAGAAGGGATGTGGCGGTTGCCATAGAATTGGACGAGATGAAGGCAAGTGCGATGCATGCCACACAAGACACAGATTCTCAACAATTGAAGCCCGCAAGCCCGAAGCTTGCATGACCTGTCATATGGGATTTGATCACCCACAGTGGGAGATGTGGAGCACTTCAAAACATGGAACGATTTACTTTACAGAGGGCAAAAACTGGGATTTCAGCAAACCGTTGAAAGATTGGTATAAAGAACCATATAAAGCTGATCCATCAACTCCACGAGCCCCTGTGTGTCAGACATGCCATATGCCAAATGGTGACCATGGCGTTAAAACAGCGTGGGGATTTCTTGCTTTAAGAGTTGCTGAAAAAGACCCGGAGTGGGCAAAGTTGAGAAATACAATAATGAGAGGTCTTGGAGTGCTTGATGAAAAAGGCAATTTCACCGAAAGAGTTAAAATTGTTGAAGCGGGTAAAGTTGTGAGATTAACAGCGGAAGAATGGCAAGCTGAAAGAGATAGAATGTTGAAAGTGTGTTCACAGTGCCATAGTCCAAGCTTTGCAAAAGAGCAACTTGACAAAGCAGATGAAGTTATAAAAGAGTCAGATAAATTAATGGCTGAAGCAATTGAGATAGTTGAATCACTTTACAAAGATGGAATTCTTGAAAGACCCAAAGATTATCCGCTTCATACGGACCTATTAAGATTTTACGAGGTTCGTCATCCAATTGAGCAAAAGCTTTATGTTATGTTCCTTGAACACAGGATGAGGAGTTTTCAAGGCGCATTTCATATGAACCCGGATTATCAGCACTGGTATGGATGGGCGGAGATGAAGCGTGACCTTGCTGAGATAAAGCATGAAGCCGAGATGTTGAGAAAGCAATTTGCACAGGCAAAGCAAAAGAAAAGATAAAAATTTATTTTTGGCTTTTTAACTTAAGCCCCGGTTATTTGCCGGGGCTTTTTTGTTTTTGGGTTTTTGTAGTTATATTTTCATCAAAAAATTTTAAGCAAGAGATGAAAAGTGAGAAATTGGATGAAAAGGGCAAAGTTAGATTTTTAAAGTTTGATGACTATAAATGGGAAGGAATTGAAATTAAAAAATATAAAGATGAAAGCAACACCTGGCTTGATGTTTGCAGGCAAGTGATAGCTGGAAAATATGGTGAGAGGACAAAATTCCATCTGAGATATTTTGAAATTGCGCCCGGAGGTTATTCAACGCTTGAAAAGCACAAACACGAGCATGTTGTCATATGCGTCCGTGGTAAAGGTAAGGCGATCGCTGGAAATGAAGTTTATGAGATGAGCTTTATGGATGTTCTTTACATTGGTTCAAATGTTGTGCATCAATTTGTGAATGATTCAGATGAGCCATTCGGTTTTCTTTGCATCGTTGACGCAAAGAGAGATAAGCCGAAATTACTTAAGAAGAAAGAAATTTTTGAACTGTTAAAAGATGAAAAGTTAAGCAAAATCCTGCGCATCCCCGAAACATATCCAACCTTGAAGAAATAAAATTTTTTCTTTCCCATCAAAATTTTAAATTTTAGTTGGAAACAAAATAAAAAGAACACACCAGATGCCGAAACTCAAATTGAAAAAGAAATTTAACGAGCTCAAACCTGAAGAACTGCGCTGGGAATGCCCGTTGGAAAAACTTCAATTTGAGACAACTCAAGATGTTGAACCTCTTGAAGATATAATTGGACAGGAAAGAGCTTTGAAAGCTTTGAAATTGGGGACGGAACTTTTCGCACCCGGATATAACATTTTCGTTTGCGGTTTGACAGGGACAGGACGAATGACGACGATAAAGCATATATTGAAGCAAATTTCCCCCAAAGCCCCACAAGCGCCCGATAGATGCTATGTTTATAATTTCAAAAATCCAGATGAACCCCGACTTCTTGAATTCCCACGAGGTCAAGCTATAATGTTTAAGCGAAATATGGAAGCGATGATTTTTTATCTAAAGCAAAAAATTCCGAGAACACTTGAAGATGAAAAATACATTGAAGCGAGGAACAAAATCATTGAGAAGTATCAGCGTAAAGAACAGGAATTATTTAGAGAGTTCCAGAAAAGGGTTGAGAAGGAAAGATTTGCGATTATAAATATGCAAGTTGAAAATGTTGTGAAACCGAGCATTGTCCCGATAGTTGAAGGCAAGCCGGTTCCAGTTGAACAACTGATAAATCTTGCAAAAGCAGGTAAGATTTCAGAAGAAGAAGTCAAGGAAATTGAGCAGAAATATCTTGAACTTCAAGCTCAGATGCAGGAAATTTTCAAAAAAGAGATGATACTTGCAAGAGAACTTTCAAAGGAACTTGAGGAGCTTGAGCGTGAGGCAGTCAAGTCAATAGTTGATGGTATAATTGATGAAATAAAAGAACAATTTCAAATCCCGAAAGTTCACGAATATCTTGACGAGGTTAGAAAACATATCTTGAATAATCTTAACATTTTCAAGGCGACACAAGAACAACAGAAACCCCCATTACCATTTTTTGAACAGCGTGAAGATACAGACCCATTTTTACCTTACAGAGTTAATGTAATTCTTGACAACTCCGAGCAGGAAGGAGTCCCTGTGATAATTGAAACTACGCCAACATTTTCAAATATATTTGGAACAATAGAAAAAGTTTACGATTCCCGCGGTTTCTGGAGAACTGATTTTACGAAAATAAAAGCGGGATCAATTTTGAAAGCTGACGGTGGATATCTTGTCTTAAACGCAAGAGATGCTCTGAGTGAACCTGGCGTCTGGAAAGCTTTGAAAAGAACACTTATTTACAGGAAACTTGAAATTCAACCGATAGATGTTTTCTTCCAGATCAGTTCAATCTCTTTGAAACCTGAGCCAATTGAGATAAATACAAAAGTAATAATGCTTGGTGACCCTGAAATTTACTATTTGCTTTATGAATATGATGAGGACTTTCAAAAAATTTTTAAGATTAAAGCGGACTTTGACTTTGAAATGGAACTTGATGATGAGGCGATAGTGCAATATGCGAAGTTTGTTCGCAAAATTTGTCGTGATGAGAATTTAAAGCCATTTGATAAGTCCGCAATTTCAAAGGTGATTGAATTTGCCGTAAGACAGGCGGGGAGAAGGGATAAAATTACAACGAAGTTCAGCACAATTGCAGATTTGATCCGTGAAGCAAATTATTGGGCTGGAGTTGATGGAAGCGAATTTGTTAGAGCAGAACATGTTAAGAAAGCAATTGATGAAAGTTTTGAAAGAAAGAAAATGATTGAAGATAAAATTAAAGAGTTGATAGCAAAGGGAGTTATACTTGTTGATGTCACAGGTGAAAGGGTTGGTCAGGTTAATGGATTAACAATTTACGAGATGGGGGATTACAGGTTTGGAAGACCGGTTAGAATCACAGCGAGTGTTTCAATGGGGAGAGCCGGGATAATTAACATTGAGCGTGAATCAAATTTGAGCGGGCGAATTCACGATAAAGGAGTTTTGATTCTTGCAGGTTATCTCAGGGAAAAATACGCACAGGATAAACCTTTGACTTTATCGGCAAGCATTTGTTTTGAGCAATCTTATTCCGGGATTGATGGGGACAGTGCTTCTTCAACTGAACTTTACGCTTTGCTTTCCGCTCTTTCTGGATTGCCGATAAAACAGGGGATTGCTGTTACAGGTTCGGTAAATCAAAAGGGAGATATACAGCCGATTGGCGGTGTAAATGAGAAGATAGAGGGATTTTTTGATGTCTGTAAAGCCAAGGGTTTGACAGGTGATCAGGGTGTCATCATACCGAAGAAAAATGTTGAGGATTTGATGTTAAGAGATGATGTGATTGAAGCTGTTAAGAATGGAATGTTTCACATTTACCCTGTTGAAACGATAGATGAAGGCATTGAAATTTTAACAGGTGTAAAAGCCGGGAAACGTCTTAAAAATGGCGAATTTGAACCCGGAACCGTAAATTATCTTGTTGATAAAAGATTGAGAGAAATTTCAAAAGGTCTTAAAAGATTTACGAGTGATTAATCTGTCCATCCGCTCATTTCAGATGCAAGCGCAACAAGTTCTTCCATAGTTATTGATGATGGATCAAGTTTTTCAAGTGATTTCTTCATTTGCTTGAAGAGTTCATCATAAGCAATTGTTGCTGTCCTTTTACGCTTTATCGGATTAACTTTTGAGACGACCGCTTGCTTTAAGAACGGATGATTTATCCCTCTTTCTCTTAAACTCTGGACAATTGGTTCAATTACATCATCAACTTCTTTTAAAAGTTCTGCCCTTTTTTCTCTTTCGCTCAACGCTTCTGGCAATGGAGCATCTATAAAGTTGTCAACTTTTTTAAGGATCGGGACATAAGCAGAACCGCTGAATTTAAGATGTTTCTCGTAAATTAATCCAAGTGTTATGAAATACGCTTCTTCAAATTGGAAAGCATAATCCATCTCTGAAATTTTCCCATCGGTTTCAAGCAAACCTCTATACATTCTTATAACTTCAAGGGATTTCTCTTTAAGGTTGTGTGCTTTTTCAGTGTTAAGTGAAAGTATGTGGAAAGCAACTGACATATCAGGAATCACTATGGCTGGGATTTCGCTTGCACCAAGTTGCAGGAGTGCTTCACGTCTGTGATTTCCATTTGGCGTCCAGTATTCCCCTTCTGAATATCTAACTACAACTATTGGGTCAATAAATCTTTTCACTTGTTCAATGACTTCCTGAAGTCGTTTCACATGAGATGATGAAAGATCTCTCTGGAATGGTGTTGGTTTAACTTTTTCAAGCGGTATAATCGCAAAGATTTGCCAGTTTTTTCCATATGGTTCCTGGTAAATTGTTAAGACCTTCCCACCGTCATCTTCAATTTGATTTGCAAGTGATTTGATATCCTCCGGAAGTT
>CAZQJI010000034.1:0-25099 GCA_964593475.1 uncultured Bacteroidota bacterium
GCAGTAAGTTTTTTCTTCCCCTCAATCTGAATTTCAATTATTTGCACCGGTTTTAAATCAGCACATATTGCATAGAGTTTATCTTTTTTCGCTATCAATTGCCCCGGCTCAAGAACTTTGATGTTCTCAACGAGATCCGGTTCTTCAACTAATTTTGTCCGATAAATTTTTACAAGTTTTCCATTCAAGAATGTAAAAGCACCCGGTTGAGGTGAAAGTCCACGGACAAAATTATGAACTTGGATTGATGTTTTATTCAGCCAGTTGATTTGGCACATTTCTTTTTTTATTTTTGGAGCTGATGTCGCTTGTGATTCATCTTGAGGAATTGTTTTAACATTTCCGCTTTCAATTAACTTCACGGTCTCAAGCAATGTTTCTGCACCAAGAATTGCAAGTTTGTCATGAAGCTCGCCCGCTGTTTCATCGGGATCGATTTTAACTTTTTTCTGTAAAATTATATTCCCGGTATCAACTCTCTCATTGATAAAAAATGTTGTAACTCCGGTTTCAACTTCCCCGTTTATGATAGCCCAATTTATAGGCGCAGCACCGCGATACTTTGGAAGAAGCGATGCGTGAACATTTACAGTCCCAAGTGGCGGAATGTTAAAAACTTCTCTGGGTAATATTCTAAATGCGACGACGACAATTAAATCAGGTGAGATTGATTTTATCTGTTTAATAAAATTCTCATCTTTTAAATTTTCCGGCTGTAAAACATTCAAATTGTTTTTAAGGGCAAATATCTTAACAGGTGGAGGTGTGAGTTTATAGCCACGACCTTTCGGTTCATCGGGTGCCGTGACAACAGCTGATATTTCGTAATTGTTTTTCAAAAGTATATCAAGCGAGGGAATAGCAAAATCAGGTGTTCCCATGAAAACGATTTTCATTAAGTAAAATAAATTGATTTTTCAAGATGCGTTTTCACTTTTTGAGTCCTCAACAGATGTTCTTGGCATGATCACTTTTTTTGTTCCGGGGATGACAATCGGGTAATGTGTTCTGACTTCACCTTTCTTAATTTTGGTTAACCTTGGCTTTAAAGATTTAAATCTAACAGGAGACAAGTAATCAATAAAAAATTTACCATAAAGATGATCTACTTCATGCTGAACAACCCTCGCAAGCAAACCCTCACATTCAATTTCATTCATTTTAAAATCAATATCCTGATAACGCAATACAACCTTCGCAGGACGGATTATTTCCGCTCTTATCCCGGGAATGCTCAAACATCCTTCTTCCATGATATCCTCACCCTCAGAATAAATTATCTCCGGATTAATTATTACCATTCGCTTGAAATCTTTATATTCCTCATATACAGAGACATCAATTACTGCAAATGAATAAGGAATTCCAACCTGCGTTGCTGCGAGTCCAATTCCGTCGGCAACTTCCATGGTTTCAAACATATTTTTCAGTGTCTCAATAAAATTATCATCAATTGATTTTAATTTCTGAGCGGGTTTTTTAAAGATCGGATCACCATAAAGATATATCGGCATTATCATGATTTCTTCACCATCTCTAATTTTTGATTTGCTAATCTATTTATTGCGTTTTTGATCCTTCTTATTGTTGTCTCTTTTCCGAGAATTTCCATCACATCAAAAAGCCCGGGACTTACTCTCATTCCCGTTATAGCCAATCTTATAGGATGTATCAACTCCGACGCTTTTACGTTTTTCTCTTGCGCAAAATTTCTCAACTCACTTTCAATTTTCAAAGATACATAATCGTCAATTTTTTTCAATTTTTCAACAAATTCATCAAGTAATTGGGATGTTCCACTTTTCCAGTATTTTTCCACTCCTTCTTTATCATATTCAATTGGATCTTCAAAAAAGTATTTCCCAAACGAAACAAAATCCTCAAGCGTCTTAACTCTATCTTTCATCAGGTTTATCACCTTGAGCAAATATGTGTCATCTTCAAATTTATATCCATATTTTTCAACAAATGGCTTGACATATTTTAAAAGTTCAAGGTTTTCTTTTCTTCTTATGTATTCGCTGTTCATCCATTCAAGTTTTGCCTGATCAAAAATTGCACTCTTCTTTTGAATTCTTGAAATATCAAATGCTTCAATAATTTCCGAAAGCGTCATAATCTCTCTGTTATCTCCGGGAGACCAGCCAAGCAAGCATAGATAATTAAACATTGCCTCTGGAAGAAAACCTTTGTCTCTGTATTCAATTACAGCGGTTGCACCGTGTCGTTTGCTCAATCTCTTTTTGTCAGGTCCAAGTATCAACGGGACATGGGCAAAGACAGGGATATCCCAACCAAGCGCTTGGTAAATTAAAATTTGTTTTGGTGTATTTGATATATGATCATCACCACGAATTACATGTGTGATTCCCATATTATGATCGTCAACCACAACCGCCATATTATAAACAGGTGTGTTATCTGATCGAAGTATTACGAAATCATCTATTTCAGAATTTTTAAACTTTATCTCTCCGTGAACAACATCGTTGAAAACGGTCTCTCCATCTGGAACTTTAAATCTTATAACTTTTTTTCTGCCTTCGGATTCAAATTTCAATTTATCTTCCTCACTTAAATACAGGCACTTCCTATCATACCTGTATGGAATTTTTTTCTCCTCTGCTTCCTTTCTTTTTGCTTCAAGTTCTTCTTCCGAGCAATAGCAAAAATAAGCATAACCTCTATTTAGAAGTTCATAACATGCCTTTATGTGCTCCTCAATGTGCTGTGATTGAAAATATAAATCACCATCCCAATCAAGACCAAGCCACTTTAAACCATCAACGATTGATTGAACCATTTCAGCGCTTGATCTTTCTCTGTCTGTATCTTCTATCCTTAAATAAAATTCGCCTTTGTTTTTTCTTGCATATAGCCAGTTAAAAATTGCAGTTCTCGCTCCACCGATGTGCAAATGTCCTGTTGGTGATGGTGCAAATCTTGTTTTTATTTTCAATTTGCAATAACGATTTTAATTTTAAAATCAAATAAACAAAAAATTCCGAAAAACTTACGGTCTTGGATAGCCCGATAACTTTCTCACAAGCTCATCTATATCTTCATCAGTTAACACTATATCTTCAAGCGAACCCGAGAGATAATCACTGTAAGCGCTCATATCAAAAAATCCATGACCTGATAAATTGAACAATATAACTTCTTCAACCTTTTCTTTCCTAGCTCTTATTGCCTCGTCTATCACAGCTCTTATTGCGTGTGCTGATTCCGGGGCTGGAACAATTCCCTCAGTTTGAGCAAATTTTAAAGCAGCATCAAAAACTTCATTTTGAGTATAAGCCCTCGCTTCAATGAAACCATCAGAATAAAGTTTGCTCACAATTGGACTCATTCCATGGTATCGCAATCCTCCAGCGTGAATTTTGGGCGGGATAAAATCATGTCCGAGAGTATACATTGGTAAAAGCGGTGTTAACTTGCTTGTGTCCCCGTAATCATAACTATAAATTCCCTTCGTTAAAGTCGGACAAGCTGATGGTTCAACAGCGAGAATTCGTAAACTTTTTTTCTTTTCGTAAAATTTATCAAGCAAAAAAGGAAAACTTATCCCTGCAAAATTTGAACCTCCACCAATGCAACCAATTATTAAAGTCGGATATTCATCTATTTTCTCAAGTTGTTTCTTTGCCTCAAGACCTATAATTGTCTGATGCAAAAGAACATGATTTAAAACACTCCCGAGTGAATATTTCGTTTTATTATCTGATATAGCCACTTCAATTGCCTCACTTATTGCTATACCCAAACTTCCGGGTGAATTCGGATCTGAAGCTAAAATTTTTCTCCCAACTTCTGTTTCCTTGCTTGGGCTTGGACTTACATCTGCACCCCACATTTGCATTAGCACCCTGCGATAAGGTTTTTGCTCATAACTTGCTCTTACCATAAAAACTTTACATTTTAAACCAAAACGATTACAGGCAAAAGCAAGCGCACTCCCCCATTGCCCTGCTCCGGTTTCAGTTGTCAACTGCTCAACTCCCTCAAGCTTATTGTAATATGCCTGAGCAACAGCTGTATTTGGTTTATGGCTTCCAGATGGACTTACACCTTCGTATTTGTAATAAATTCTCGCAGGTGTGTCAAGCGCTTCTTCCAAATATCTTGCTCTTACAAGTGGAGTTGGTCTCCACAAAAGATAAACTTTTAAAACCTCATCCGGTATGTCAATCCACTGACTCTCACTTATTTCTTGCTCAATTAAACTTTTCGCAAAAATTATGCTGAGTTCATCAACTGAAACAGGTTCGCCAGTTTTCGGGTTAAGTGGTGGCTTTGGTTTTTCCGGCATGTCATGGATTATATTATACCATCGCTTTGGGATTTCCCTCTCGCTCAGATAAATTCTATTGGCTTGATAACCTGTTTTTTTCTTTTTCATTTATCTTTTGATTTTTTATTTGGAATACGCATCTTTCCACGAAGTAAGCCAGATCAAGGCGAGATTAACAGATGCATCGGACATCTGGTTATGGAGTAAATTTTTCAATCTTTCGGACATAATTGAGTAATACTCTTCGGAATAAATATACCTTGTCCGTCCGTTCCTTTTCTCAACTCTGTAAAGTTTCTCGGTCGGTATTTGACTTTTAGCGTATTTATCGGCATCTAAAATATCATCAACCAATTGATAACTGTTAAGCACAACAGCGAAAGCAAATTTGACTTTATCATCAATTAAAGATTTTGCTTTTAATTTATCCGAAAGATTTTTCAAATCAAATTTTAACTCATTTCTGGAAATTAAAAATCTTACAAGCTCTGTTTCAAATCTTGAATGAATCCCCGGTTGATTTGTCAGCTGTCCGTCGTAATTTTCAGTTGTGTGCAACGGAACATGCGCATCTTCAACATAATGTGCAAGCCATGAAGTATATTTGAGCATTTTTTCTCTATCGTTTTTATTCACAGCCATCTTTAAACTATCCGAAAACTCCGCTATTCTCCACGGCAAAAATCCATTCTTCTTAACGGTCTCAAGTCCAAATTTTTCTATTGCTCTCGCCTTTTCTCGCGGAAGTTCATCAAATGGATATTTACCGTATCTGTCAATATCAATAAAATGGTTATATTGTTCATCTTTGTCCTCATCTCTGACCATATCCGGCTCAATGCAACGTTCAATGATAATATCCTTGTTTTCCGACAAAAATTCTTTAAGCGATTTAAGTTGTTCCTGGGTTAAACCTTTAAAGTTATCAAGGTTTAAAATCAAATTAATGGCAAGTTCAGTGATTTTCTTGTGCGCTTCAAAACCCCAGGAATTTGCATTTTTAAAATTTAAAACAAGCGCAAGCGAGAAAACTAAAATTAAAAGGTAAATAAAAAATTTCTTTTGGTTCTTCATCATTGTTTGTTTTTTAATTTGCAATAACGAATAGAAAATACTAAAAAGGTTGCCCAGAAATGGGCAACCCCGAAAATATCATCTAATTTTCTTCTTATGCCTCATCTTCCTTCTTCTCTTTTTCCACTTATGCTTGTTCATCTTCTTTTTTCTCTTCTTCCTGAGATTTGGCATAAAATTTCACCTCCAATTGGTTTTGTTTAGAATTTATGCTGTTCAAGCATTCGCTTTGCTTTCTGTGCCACCTCAGCATCTGGATTTACATCAATACATCGCTTGAAATACTCATTCGCCTTCTCAATATTGCCAGACGCAAGATTTACAACACCAAGATTATACAAAGCAAGTTGATGATTTGGCGCATAACTTAACGCTTTTTCCATCTCTGCAATTGCTTCATTAACCCTTCCAAGTTCAAACAAACATATCCCCATATCAACCCGAGCATCCGGGTCTTTCTCGTTTTTCTCAAGATATTTACGATAATACATCACCGCCTGATCAAAAATATGAACATCGTGTAAAAGATTCGCAAGTCGCAATGTTGAAGCCATATCATCGGGATTTGAATTAACTCTCTGACGCAATCTCTCTATCTCTGCCATCACTTCCTGATTGACTCCGGGCTGTTGATTAACCTCTTGCTTGCTTTCTTTCTTAACCAGACCATAGACAATCAAACCTATAAATACGATTGCAAGTCCGAGATAGAAAACCTGATTAAATGAAAGTTTTAATTTTTTTGACTTCCTTTTCTTCTTTACATCTTTAATTTCAGGTTCAGGACGTCGTTCTTCTCTGACTGTTTTGGTTTCTTTGATCTCAAGATCTAAATTCCCAACTCGTTCAGATTCAACCAATTCACCGCTTAACAAAGAGCCACAACTTATGCAATATCTACTGCCAGGGCTGTTTTCAAAGCCACATACCTCACAAATGATAACTTTTTTCTCATTCTCTTTTAACTCACCTGTTTCCTCGGGCAACTTTGTGCCACATTTGAAGCAAAATCTTGCCTCTTCGGGCAACTCAGTCCCGCAACTCGGACAGATTTTATTCGCCATAAATCAAAATCCTTATGTTATCAAATTTATAAATTCTCACCAGAACTGGAAGCTCCTTCTGAAAAACCAGTTTGAGATTGCTGTGCTTTTTCCTCAATTATTTTATCACGCAAACTATCAATCACCATCTGCTTGAACTCTCGTGTCGGCTTGAAATCCGGAACATACCTGTCATCAAGTGGGACAATTTCTCCTTTTTTAGGATTTCTGGCTATCCTTGCCTTTCTCTTAACGACTCTAAATGTCCCGAAACCACGAATCTGGACATAATCCCCTTTTTTGAGGGAGTCCATTATAAGAGCAATTGCACCGTCAATTACTCTCTCAACCTCTTCAATTTTTAATCCGATTTTTTCCGCAAGAATTCGCACAAGTTCTGTTTTTGTCAATTTCTTAATCCCGATTTTATTTTTGATTTACGGAATAAATTCACAACGATATTGTAAAACAGGTTGATTCAGGAAGAAATTTTTTAATGACTCAAGATTTTCAACAGCTTTTGTCTCAAAAATAATATCAAACAAACTCTTCTTTCTTTTTTCTTTGACTATTCTCGGTTCTCCTTTTATTCCCGCCATATTCTTTGCAATTTTTATCGCATCTTCAAGCGTCCCGAGCGTATCAACAAGCCCGAGCTCAAACGCCTGCTTCCCCGTGAAAATCCGACCATCAGCAATTTTTAAAACATCTTCTCTTTTCATCTTTCTTTCCTCCGCAACATGATTTACAAACTGCTCAAAAACATCATTTATAACATTCTGGAAATACTTTTTCTCCTCCTCCGTCAATCCACGATATGGATTACCTGAATCTTTAAATTTTCCGCTTTTAATCACCTCAAAATCAATTCCAATTTTATCAAGCAATTTCCTAAAATTCGGGAACTGTGCGATAACTCCGATGCTTCCGGTTATCGTCCCCGGATTAGCAACAATTTTACTTCCACCGAGCGAGACATAATATCCACCACTTGCAGCGACCGAACCCATTGAGACAATTACCGGTTTTTTCTCCCGTGCTTTCTTTAACTCTTGAAATATCTCCTCACTTGCTGAAACTCCACCACCCGGCGAATCAACATAAAAAACTATCGCTTTAACTCCGGAGCTTTTCGCATATTTCTTTATCTGTTTGACTATATCCTCAGAGTTCAATATAACTCCTTTCAATTCAATCACCGCAATTTTATCCTTTCCTGAATCAATCTCTTCCTCTGAAACCGGCTTAAATGACGATGCAATGGTGAAAAATCCCAGAGCGAAGAACAACACCGACAACGCCAGTATAATTCCGATTATTCCTAAAAACCATTTTGCTTCTTTGCTCATAACTCAAACTCAATTTCTTTTACTATAATTTTACCAAAAATTTTATTAAAAATCAATTAAAACTTTCCGACAAACCGCACCTATGTAAATTTGCTCCTTTTTGCGTTGGATTTTCAAAACTCGTATATTTTTTTAAGTGATAAAATCTGCTTGAAAATTTATCAATTTGCATTAACGAATTTATGAGCGAAAAAATTTTCAACTATCTCCTAAAAATACTTGACCCGGAATCGGCAAAATCGTTGCTGAAATCCTATAAACTTGATTTGCCACTTACGATACGAACCAACACTTTAAAAATCTCATCCACTGAATTAGCTGAAAAGCTTGATAGAAAAGGTTTTAAAATCCAGAAGATTGATTTCATACCTGACGCTTTCGTTGTGATTGACGAGCCAGCTCCAATATCAAAGACCGTTGAACACTTTGCCGGATTATTTTACATCCAAAGTTTATCCTCAATGTTGCCATCTTTAGTTTTGAGCCCACAGCCCGGGGAGATTATCCTTGACATTGCTTCTGCGCCCGGTTCAAAAACAACTCATATCGCCCAGTTGATGAACAATTCCGGGATAATCATTGCAAACGATGTTTCTTTTGAAAGGTTGAAAGTTCTCGCACATCAAATCGAACGGCTCGGGATTTTGAACACAGCTATAACTCAAATTGATGGAAATAGATTCGGAAATTTACTCCCCGAGGTTTTTGACCGCGCGCTTGTTGATGTTCCCTGCTCCGCCCTCGGAATAATTTCAAAGGCAAATGAAGTTCTGAACTGGTGGAATTACGATGAAGTTAAAAGATTGAGCAACAAACAAATTCAACTTCTATCAAGCGCGATAAAATCAGTCAAACCAGATGGAATTATCGTATATTCAACCTGCACTCTAACAGTTGAAGAAAATGAAATGGTGATTGACAGTATATTGAAAAAGTATCCAGTTGATGTTGAAGAAATTGAGTATAGAAGAGATGATTTTGAACGTGGGCTGACAAAATATGATGAATTTTTATTTGATGAAAGAGTTAAAAAAACAGTTCGGATTTACCCGTTTAAATCCGGCACAGAGGGATTTTTTATTGCAAAGTTGAGAAAAACAGATTCAACCTTTTCAAAATCGCCGATGTTTTCGGACATACAATCCGGTTCAACCCAGATTGAAAAATTAAGGTTTCTTTTACCCGATGATAAGGAAGTTAAAAATGCTTTGAAATTTTTAAGCGATGAATTCGGAATTGATGAAAAAATATGGGAGAAATTTACATTTCATTTCAAATACGATGAACTCTGGTTTAGTTCAATTGAATGGAAGAAAATTTTGACTGCTGACTTTGCTGGAATTGATAGACATTTCAAGCATCATCTCCTGTCGCACATAATTCAAAGAGTTGGAATGAAACTTGCAAAAAAAGTGAAAAACGAACAATGGAAGATCTCAACAAGCGCACTTCAAATCCTATCACCGCTTGTCACGAAAAACATTTTTGAAATTGAAACAGAAGAAGATGCAAAGAATTTTTTAAACGGTGCGACATTAAAGAATTTATCCCTGAATTTTAAACCCGGAACCTATATCGCTGTCAAATATGAAGGCATAACACTTGGCTGTGGACTTGTAACAAAAGAAGGTTTGAAAAGTCAAATTCCAAAAGGAAGAAGAACAGTTGAAATTGAGGTGATGTGATGTGAATGAATTAATCTACGGTCATAACACAGAAGAAAATATCGTCGCTGTTCAACAGGTTGATGAATCAACCGTTCGCCTCTACTTTAGAGAGGGAAATAAGGTAAGGGATGAGGTTAGAAAATTTTATCCATTCTTCTTTCTCAGCGATAGAACCTACATTGAGGGATTTTATAAAAAATTCTGGATCAAAAAACTTTCGGGGAATAATTACTATCAATATGTCTGCGCATTTGAAGATTTAACAGATATGTGGAATGCGATAAGATATATTTTGCGAAATTACAGCACGAAAAATATGGTAAAGGTTGAGTCATATACCGATACAGACATAATTTATCTGAGACCGGACCCGGTTCATCAATTCATGCTTCAAACAGGTATAACACTTTTCAAAGGTATGGAATTTAACGATGTCTATCGGATGCAGGTTGATATTGAGACATATACAAAACATAGGTTCAGCAATCCTGAAAGAGTTGAGGATAGAATAATTCTTATCTCTCTTACTGATAACAGGGGCTGGGAGTATGTGATTGACGGAAGGAGAAAATCGGAAAAACAGATGTTAATTGAGTTCGTTGAAATCATTCGCCAGAAAGACCCTGATATAATAGAAGGGCACAACATTTTAAATTTTGACATCCCGTATTTGATTAAAAGAGCAGAACTTAACGATGTTGAACTTGCTTTAGGAAGGGATGGAAGTAAGCCAAAGATCACCACCTCCACATATGATCGTGAAACTGTTTTCACTGGGATTGAAATTTACGGCAGGCACATTATTGACACATTGATACTTGTCCAACTTTATGATTTCGTAAAGCGTGAATTTGAAAGTTATTCGCTGAAATATGTATCAAAATATTTTGGGATCTCATCCGAGGATAGAATTTACATACCCGGCGAGAAAATCTCATGGTACTGGGATAACAATCCAGAAGCACTTATAAAATACGCATTGCAAGATGCACAGGAAACAAGACGACTTTCCGAACTTTTAACGCCTACATATTTTTATCTTTCACAAATGTTGCCTTTCCCGCTCTGGCAGGTGATAAAATCTGGCTCATCGTCAAAAATTGAATCAATGCTTGTCAGAGCATACCTCAGGCGAAGGCATTCACTCCCGAAGCCAGATATAGGATTTCAAACAACAGGAGGTTACACAGATATATTTTACACTGGCGTTTTTGAAAATGTCGTTCATGCGGATATAGAGTCACTTTACCCATCAATAATGATAAACTTTAAAATTGCGCCAAAAAAAGATGAAATTGGAATTTTCCTTCAGATGCTTGAATCGCTCACGAAGATGCGAATTGAAGCAAAACATAAAATGAAAAATTCAACTTCACAAGAAGAGAGATCTAAATATGACGCTATTCAATCATCTTTCAAAATTCTGATAAACTCGTTTTACGGATACCTCGGTTATAGCCGTGCTATATTTAACGACTATGAAAGCGCAGATAAAGTGACAACAACAGGACAAAAAATTTTGAAGAAATTAATCTACGAGATAACAAACCAGGGTGGGAAAGTCATTGAAGCGGATACCGATGGAATTTACTTCATACCTCCTGATGAATATGCAACTGAAGATAAAGCCGAAGAATTCGTCAAGAAGATCGGAATGACATTGCCCGAAGGAATAAATCTTGCTTACAACGGAGTTTATAAAAAAATGTTAAGTTACAAAAAGAAAAATTATGCTTTACTTGACAAAAATGGAAATGTTGAAATAAAAGGTGCCTCTCTGATATCCAGAGGAATGGAACCATTTGCGAGAAAATATATAAGTGAATGCATAAAATATCTGCTTAGCAATGAGATTGAGAAAATTCACGAACTTTATAAATCGCTGTTCAAATCAATTGCTGAAAGAAAAATAGATATACTTGAACTGGCGAAAACTGAAACTTTGCGTGAACGACTTGACAGATATCAGGAGCTTGTCAAACTTGGTAAAAGAAATAGAAGTGCAGCTTATGAACTTGCGATATCAAGCGGAAGAAATTACAGACCTGGAGATAAGATAACCTACTACATCACCGGCTCAAGTCCAGATGTCCGCACATTTGAAAGTTGCAAGCTTGTTGAAGAATGGAACCCTTTCAGAAGAGATGAAAATGTCCAGTATTACTTGTTTAAGTTAAACGAATACACAAAAAGATTTGAAATATTTTTCAAGCCAGAGGACTTTAAAAAAGTTTTCTCTTTAAATGATGGAATGAGATTTGACGATGTTCAAATCGTGATAAGGAAGATATCAAAAGAGATTGAAATTGATTAAGCGACTTCTTGTTTCCTGTTCCTTTCAAACCACTCTTTTATAAAGTTTACAATTTCCGTTGTAAGTGTCCCGGGTGTGAAAATTTCTGCAACTCCCATCTCTTTCAACTTAGGAATGTCTTCATCTGGAATTATACCGCCAGCTATTAACAAAACATCGTCAAGCCCTTTCTCTTTCATCAGTTTTATTATCTTCGGGAAAATAGCCATATGTGCACCGCTCAAAATGCTCACCCCAATCACATCAACATCTTCCTGAATAGCTGCCTGGACGATCATTTCCGGGGTTTGCCTTAAACCTGTGTAAATTACTTCCATTCCTGCATCCCTCAAAGCTGCTGCGACGACCTTCGCTCCTCTATCGTGCCCGTCAAGTCCTGCTTTTGCAATCAAAACCCTGATTTTTCTTTCCATGATGTTTTGCTTGCTTTGTTTTTCAATTTGCAATAACAATTTAAAAAATGGACTTAATTTTTTCAAATCTTAACGATTTTGATTTGACAAATCGCTTTTTTAATTTTGATAAAAAATTCAGGTGGTGCGATGACAAAAATCGTTCAGGTTAAAAATATAAAAATCGGCGGTGGAAACCCGCTCGTCGTGATCGCCGGTCCTTGTGTCGTTGAAAATTATGAGATCACATATGAAACAGCAAAAAGAGCAAAAGAGATAACATCAGAACTTGGAATGCCATTCATTTTCAAATCAAGCTATAAAAAAGCAAACAGGACAAGTTTAAAAGGATTCTCAACGATTGGTGAAAAAATCGCCCTTGAAATACTTGCTCAAATAAGACAGGAACTTGACATACCCGTTTTGACTGATATTCACTCCGAGCCAGAAGCAGAAATGGCAGCTGAATATGTTGATGTGCTTCAAATTCCGGCTTTTTTGTGCAGGCAAACAGAACTTTTAATTGCAGCCGGGAAAACCGGAAAAGTTGTGAATATCAAAAAGGGTCAATTTATGGCTCCTGAGGATATGAAATACGCTGCTGAAAAAGTCGCTTCAACCGGAAATGATAAAATTTTGCTCACGGAAAGAGGGACGACATTTGGTTATCATAATCTCGTTGTTGATATGCGTTCCCTTCCCATAATGAGAGCAACAGGCTATCCCGTTGTCATTGATGCAACGCATTCAGTTCAACTCCCGAGTATGGGTGAAAAATCTGGCGGAAGACCTGAATTTATCTTTTACATTGCAAGAGCTGCTGTTGCTGCTGGCGTTGACGCCATTTTCCTTGAAACTCACCCGGAACCATCAAAAGCTTTGAGCGATGCTGCAAGTCAGCTCAAACTTGACTATCTTTATGATCTTCTCTATCAAGTTAAACAAATTGATGAACTTGTTAAGAAATTTGAACAAACAAACGTTTTAAAATGAAAGCAAAAAAACACGCACATGAAAAAGCTCAAAAAGTCAAGATGATTCTTCTTGATGTTGATGGCGTTTTAACTGATGGAAGCATAATTTATTCATCAAATTGTGGTGAGATAAAAGTTTTTAACGCACAGGATGGCTATGGGATCGTAAGAGCGATTGAACTTGGCTTGAAAGTCGGGATAATCACCGGGAGAGAATCTGAAATTATAAAAAAGAGAGCAAGCGAGCTTGGAGTTCAAGAATTAATTCAAAATGCTATTGATAAAGTCAAACCATTTCAAAATTTGCTCTCCAAATATAACCTTAAACCTGATGAATTTTGTTACATCGGTGATGATATACTTGACATTCCTTTGTTAAAGATTGTTGGTTTTAGCGCAGCTCCTGCGAATGCAAGAAGTGAAGTTAAAAGAATTGTTGATTATGTTGCTTCAGCTTCAGGTGGGAACGGCGCAGTTAGAGAAATTATTGATTTTATATTGAAGGCACAGAAAAAAATTTGAACCACGAAGTGCGAGATGATTGACAAAATAATAATCCGCGGAGCAAGGCAACACAATTTAAAAAATATAAATCTTGACATACCACGAGATAAATTAATTGTAATAACCGGCGTATCCGGTTCGGGCAAATCATCACTTGCATTTGACACAATTTATGCGGAGGGACAGAGAAGATATGTTGAGTCCTTATCCGCTTATGCGAGACAATTTCTTGACATAATGGAAAAACCAGATGTTGATCTGATTGACGGCTTAAGTCCCGCTATCTCAATTGATCAAAAGTCCGTAAGCCATAATCCACGCTCAACAGTTGGAACTGTAACCGAAATTTATGACTATCTGCGACTTCTTTTCGCAAGGGTTGGGGTTCAATTCTGTTATAACTGCGGTAAAAGGGTTCAAAAACAATCAACTGATCAAATTGTCCAGAGCATACTCAAACTTGGCGAAGGAAAGAGAATTGAAATTTTTGCTCCCGTAGTTCGTGGTAGAAAAGGACATTACAGAGAACTTTTTGAAAAAATTTTGAAGGATGGATTTCTCCGTGTCCGGGTTGATGGCAAAGTTATGGAAATTACATCAGGGATGCAGGTGGATAGATATAAAATTCACAACATTGAAATTTTGATTGATAGAATAACGATTTCAAAAGATGCGAAAAGAAGAATTTATGAATCTGTTGAACTCGGGCTTGAATATGGAAATGACTCAATCATTGTAAACGATGGGAAAGAAGATTTATTTTTCAGCAAACATCTTGCCTGCATTGATTGCGGTATAAGTTATGAAGAACTTTCTCCAAATTCGTTTTCTTTCAACTCACCTTATGGTGCTTGCCCTGAGTGCGATGGTCTTGGGGAGAAAAAAGAAATTGATTTAAAACTTGTAATCCCTGATCCAAATCTTTCAATTTCAGATGGCGGAATTGCACCATACGGAAAAGAAAGAGACACCTGGGAATGGTCGCTTTTAAAATCTGTCGCAAAGAAATACGAGATTGATTTAAAGAAACCGATAAAAAGATTAACAAAAGAACAACTTAACATCATTCTTTACGGAGCCGGGGATGAAAAATTTTCTGTTAAATATACTTACTCAGATGGTTATGTCGCAACATACACACACAAATTTGAAGGCGTGATAAATCACCTGAAACATCTATATAACAACACAACATCAGAAGGGATAAGGGAATGGGTTGAAGGTTTTATGAGCGGTCAGCCGTGTGATGTTTGCAATGGTAAAAGATTGAAGAAATCATCACTTGCAGTTAAACTTGTTGATGCAAAAACGGGAAAGAAAACCGGGATTGATGAAATTGTTTCAATGACTATAAAATCGGCGTATGAGTTTTTTAAAAATCTGAATTTAACAGAAAGAGAACTTTTAATCGCAAGACAAACTTTAAAGGAGATAAAATCAAGGTTGAAGTTTTTGCTTGATGTCGGACTTGACTATCTCACGCTTGATAGACCTGCGAGAACTTTATCTGGTGGTGAATCGCAAAGAATCCGGCTTGCAACTCAAATCGGCTCTCAACTTTCAGGGGTCCTATATGTCCTTGATGAACCAAGCATTGGATTACATCAAAGGGACAATTTAAAACTCATACAATCGTTAAAAAATTTGCGTGATCTCGGAAATACGGTTATAGTTGTTGAACACGACAAAGAAACAATTGAGAATGCAGATTTTGTGATTGACCTTGGACCCGGAGCAGGTGAAAAAGGTGGTTATGTCATCGCAATGGGAAAACCGTTTGAACTTGACAATAATTCAATCACGGCACAATATCTCAAAGGAGAAAGAAAAATTGAGGTCCCGAAGCGAAGAAGAGAAGGAAATGGTAAGTTTTTAATTTTAAGAGGAGCAACTGGAAACAATCTTAAAAACATTGATGTTAAATTTCCACTTGGTAAATTTATCTGCGTGACAGGAGTTAGTGGCTCTGGAAAATCAACATTAATTGATGAAACACTTTACAGAATACTCAAAAAACACTTTTATGGCTCTGGCGAAGAACCGCTCCCGTATAAATCAATTGAAGGGGTTGAAAACATTGACAAAGTAATTGAAATTGATCAATCCCCGATTGGGCGGACACCACGCTCAAACCCCGCAACATACACCGGGGTTTTCACTTTTATAAGAGACCTTTTTTCACAACTTCCAGAGTCACGACTTCGCGGATATAAGCCGGGAAGATTCAGTTTTAATGTCAAAGGTGGTAGATGTGAATCTTGTGAAGGTTCAGGCGTGAAAAAAATTGAAATGCATTTCTTACCTGATGTTTATGTCGTATGTGATGTCTGCAAGGGAAAAAGATACAACAGAGAAACGCTTGAGGTAAGATACAGGGGCAAATCAATAAGCGATGTTCTTGATATGACGGTTTCAGAAGCGCTTGAATTTTTCAAAGACATCCCGAACATAAAAAGAAAACTTCAAACTCTTTATGATGTAGGTCTTGGATATATAAAACTTGGTCAACCAGCTCCAACTTTATCAGGTGGTGAAGCTCAGAGGGTCAAACTCGCAACAGAACTTTCAAAAGTTGCAACCGGTAAAACACTCTACATTCTTGATGAGCCGACAACAGGTTTACATTTTGAAGATATAAAAATGCTTCTTGATGTTTTGAATAAACTTGTTGATAGAGGTAATACAGTGATAGTCATTGAGCATAATCTTGAAGTTATAAAAGTTGCAGATTGGATAATTGACCTTGGACCTGAAGGCGGTGATGAAGGTGGTTACATTGTTGCAGAGGGAACCCCGGAAGAAGTAGCGCAAAATCCACGCTCTTATACGGGCAAATTTTTAAGAAAAGAACTTGGCTTGGAATAATTTAAATGTTTTTGATTATCTCGCTCAACCAGGGCATCGCTTCGGTTATAAAGCTTGGACCATGATGTGCCAGAAAATCGTAAATTCCAGGGGTTATAAAAACTCTATCATTTCTTATAGCTTCAACATCTCCGAATCTTTTGCGCAATGAGTTAACTATTTTCCCCCTATCCCTGTTTTTTGAAAACATTTTCGGCTCATAGATAATCACATCGGGATTTAAAATTTTAACCTTTTCATCATCCGTATAAAGCCATTCGGAAGGATAATCCCCAAATATATTTTCTCCGCCAAGGATTTCAATTGCGTCGGTGATATAACTGTAAGCCCCGAATGTCACAGGAGCGCCAAAATCAATTTCAACAAAAATTTTTGGCTTGTTTCCCCCTTCAAAATTCTTTGTGATTAAATTTAATAAATTCAATGTCAATCTCTTCTCAAGTTCCCTTGCATTTGAAAAATACCCGGCGACAATTCCAACCTCACAACTTGTTGAGATTATCTCCGTAACACTTGGCGGAAGACGAACAGGATAAACTTGAAATCTCTCCCCAAGCTTTTTAACAAGTTCAAGTTGATAACCCGTCGTGGTGAAAATTATATCAGGATTTAACCTTTTAAGTTCTTCCTCTTTAAAAGTATTGTAACTTCCGACGATTCTCTTTTTTCTCGCCTCCGGAGGTCTAACACAATAAACGCTCACACCAACGACAAACTCACCAAGCCCCATCCCAAAAAGTGCCTCTGTAACCGCAGGGCTGAAACTTACTATCCTTTCACATCTATCTGGAAGATTTAATTCCCTACCAGTGATTTCGTTGTAAACTTTTCGCAAGCGAAAGTCTAAATTTGATTAGTTTTTTGCAACCGAGATTTTTTCCTTGAACTTCAAGCTTATATCTTCAGGATTTTCAGCTTTCAATAATGCAGATACAACAGCAATTCCATCAGCACCGGCACTTAACACTTCTTCAACATTTTCAAGCGTGATACCACCTGAAGCGAAAACCGGAAAATCAGAACCAAGCGTTTCCTTCGCTTTTTTTATCATCTCAAGCGGAACTATCTCGCAAGAATCAACCGAAGATGATGGAAAAACCGAGCAAAACGAGATATAATCAACACCATTTTCTTTCGCCCATTCAATCTTTTTGATATCGTTTCCACATGTCACACCAACAATTTTATCTTCACCTATGATCTTCTTTATCTCAAATCCCGATTTATCGGGTATTTCATAACCATCAAGATGAACTCCATCAGCTTTGAGTTTAACGCACAATTCAACATCATTTGCAACAAGCACAGGAACATTATACTTATGCGAAATTTCAATTATCTTCATTGCGACATCAAACAACCTCTGAAAATTTTCTTTCCAGTTTGTCTTTTCAGCCCAGATTTGAATTAAATCAACTCCGCCCTTGATCGCTCTTTCAATAATTTGACAGAGTTTTTCAACTCCAAATTTTTCAACGGAATTTATATCAACGACGAAATATAAACCGCCCTTTACTTTCATATTTACCTCCATCCTTTGTTTACTGCATTGATGTAAGCGTTCCAGTATGGGTCTGCCTCTGGATAACTTAACATCTCTTTTGTCCCATCTTCATTTTCAATCCACATGCCGTATGAAGTTTCAGCAAAATATCCGATCTCTGTTGCTTCAATGCCTGCTTCAGCGAGAAGTTTTATAAGTTCTGAAACCTTGCTTTCTTTTACAGCGATAATCAAAGTTCCCTCACTCAAAGAAATATACGGATCAATCTCAAAAAGTTCGCAAATTTTTCTCGTTATTTCTGAAACCGGAATTTTATTTTTAAAGATATGAACACCGCATCCGCTTGCAACTGCCATCTCATAAATTCCGCCAAGAACACCACATTCAGTTGCGTCGTGCATCGCGGTTACTCCACCATCACGAACCCCAATCTTAACTGAAGTCAAGGCATCGTTAACGACTGAAAACTTCCAGAAATAACTTTGTGCCTCTTTTAAAAAATCCACACCAAAGTTTTTTTCAATTGTCTCTGGAAAGACACGAGCAAGGATTCCCGTCGTTGCTATGCCTGCACCTTTTGTTATAACAATTCTATCGCCGGGTTTTGCCATATTTGAAGAGACATATTTATCAATGTCAGCAACTGCGATGAATGTCCCACCTCCGACAATTGTATAATCAATTCCAAAAAATTTCCCAGTATGCCCGCCAACTATCGCTATGCCAAGTTTCTCACACTCACGATGAAACGCATTCCAGTAAATTTCAAACTCCTCTTTCGTAATTTGTGGTGGCAGATTGAAATCAAGAACAGCATACATCGGCGGAACTCCGCTTGTTGCAAGGTCGGAAGCCAGAAGATGAACAGTAAGCCAAGCAGAGTCCTCAAACCCAAGAGCTGGAATTATTGAAAGTGGGTCAGAGGTTAAAATAAGAACCTGTTTATCGTTTAATTTTACAACCGCATTATCACAACCATAGCCGGGACCAACGATAACCTCATCTCTCCTTGCACCAAGTTTCGGATATATGACATTATCAAAAAATAACTTTCCAACTTTTCCAAATTTCGGGAAATCTACCTGCATTTTTTCTCAAAATTTTATTTGAATTTAACTCCAACGCCAAGAAAAGAACCCAGAAACGGAATTTTCAACAATTTTTTAACTCCTAAAATCTTCGGGAAAACGGCACATCGCCAGTCAAGAAATTCAAAATTCTTATCCGAAAGCGCTTGCTTAATCTTTTTCTTTATCATAGGCAGTGAGTAAAACCTTGCGTTGAAATAATACGGATTCTTCCCCAATTTCACCTGAACAATTCTTCTAATCGTTGGCAAACTCCATCTGTTCATAAGTCCCATAACTATACCACGCCTTGCAACTCTTTCAGCTTCTTTAAACACACGAACCAGATCCGGCATATACTCAAGACATGCAACAAAGAGAACAACATCAAAAGATTTATCTTTGAAAGGCAAAAATTCGGCTCTTGCATTTACGAACTTCCCATCTTTCCAGATTTCTCTCGCAACCCCGAGCATAACAGGAGAGATGTCCGCACCAACTACTTTATAACCAAGGGAATCCAACCATCTTGTAAAATGTCCGGTTCCACATCCGACCTCAAGAATCTCATTAACTCCATCTATTTGGTCAAGCAAAAATTTTAACAGATTTTTCTCCTGAATATCCGCCTCCTTGTATTTCCCTTCATAAAATGACTCATAGACACTGGCTATTTCGGGTTGAAAATACCATGGTGTAAATGTTTTATTTTCCGCCATTGTGAATTTGAAAATTTGTTAGAAATTTGTCTCCTTCAGGCTATGTTTTCTCAACTGCTTTAACAAACTTTCAAAATCCTTGGGCAATTTCGCTTCAAATTCAACATACTCTTTTTTTCTGAAATGGAAAAAACCGAGTTTCAAAGCGTGCAATGTCAACCTGCTCATCAGTGGTTTCTCTGGCTCATCTTCTTTCGGCTTGTATTTTTTCTTTATCTCCGACAGAAAAATTTCTTCTCTATTTCCATAAACAGGATCAATCGCAAGCGGATGTCCAATTGCTTTAAAATGAACACGAATCTGATGCATCCTCCCGGTCAAAGGTCTTACCTCAAGAAGAGAGAAATTTTCAAACTCCTCCAGAACTTTATACTCCGTGATTGACCTTTTTCCATTTTCATAATCAACCTTCATTGTCCCCGGAAGTTTCGGATTTTCAGAAAGCGGAATGTCAATTCTACCTTGCTTGTTTCTCAAATGTCCTGTTATCAAAGCAAGATAAATTTTGTTAACTTCATGTTCTTCAAATTTTTCGCTCAAATCGGAATGCGCTTCCTCATTTTTTGCAAAACAAATAACTCCACTTGTATCCTTATCAAGCCGGTGAACGACGAAAATCTCACCGTATTTTTCTCTTAAAATATCATAAAGATTTGGAATGCCACGAGCAAATCTGTCTGGAATTGTGAGAACCCCGGAAGGTTTGTTCAAAACTACGAAATCCTCATCTTCATAAATTGTTTCAATTTCTTCAATCAATTCACCGGGTTTCATATTTTACGGGGGAAATTTTTAGAAATTTAATTTTAGAGAGAGTTCAAATCCCTGAGGTGATGGTTCAAAACTTAACTCGGATTTTAAATTAAATCTTTTTGCAAGTATGAAAGCATCAATTGCACTTGTGAAATGATTTGCAATCACAAAGACAAGCGCAAACTTCGCATAGTATTTCATCGCACGACTTTTAGTTCTTATGTCTTTATATTTCTGTCTTGATTCATCGCTGTTCCACCACCAGTAAAACTTTTCCGGATCGTAAATTTTATCATAATTTCTATCCCTGCCCCTTCTCTGATTAAAATCATAAACGCTTCTGTAATTCTCAATGTCATAAAAGAAATCATCGTTTTTATTTGCGGGATCAATTCCGGCGTTTGCGATGGCAAAATTTATTGCGTCATCGTTGAGCCATCTTCCATATTCACTCAATCCAAAATAAACAAGCCAGAGAGAAATTTCAGAGGCAACAAAATATCTTCCCACATCAAATCTACCAGCATATGCTTGCCCTGTTCCCGGAACTATCAGGGATAATGTAAAAGCAATCGCTGGCGATTTCTTTACATCTTTTCCAGAAACCAGCCTATCATTGAGTATCAATTTTTCAAAATCACCTGCATTTAAAATACCAGCAAAAAAGATTAAAACAAAGATTTTCCGCATTAAATTTAGCCGGATTTATTTTACCGATGTAACATGCCTTAAAGCAAGTTTTACAAGCTCTTCAACTGTAAATTCCCTTTTCTCACTCTCTTTAAGAGCAAGGCGAATGGCTTTTTCCGCAACTTGTCTTGTGAAACCAAGCGATACCAGAGCAAGAAGCGCCTCATTCCTGACCTCAACTTGATCAGTGGTGATGAATTCAATTTTTTTGCCGGCAAACTCAATTTTTGCAAGTTTATCTTTAAGTTCAACTATAACTCTCTCAGCGGTTTTTCTACCAACCCCGGGAATTGAGACAAGAGTGGAAACATCACCTCGCATGATTGACTCTTTCAATTCATCAAGGTTCATTCCCGACATAATTGCCTGAGCCATCTTTGGACCAATTCCAGAAACCGAGATCAAGAGTTTAAAAAATTCCCTTTCTTCAACGCTTGCGAAACCATACAAAGCCATCTCTTCATCACGAACGATAAGATATGTGTAAAGTTTTGCAATAGAACCCGGCTCCCCAACTTTATCATAAACAGTCACTGGGATATTAACAAGATAATTAACACCTCCAACATCAATCACAACTTCTGTCGGGGACTTGCTCACAACTTTTCCTTCAATGGCAAAAATCATTTCCTCTTTCGCTTTGACTTTATTAAAATGTCTTCGCTCTCAGAGAGAAATTCCGGGTGAGCTTTTAAAAATGCTTTCCAGTCCCTGAACCTCACATATTCAGGCACAAGTGTTCTATTGATATGGCAAATTGCAATTGCCAGAGCATCAGATATATCATAAAATTCCGGAAAACTTTTTAAGCCAAGTATTGCTCTTACCATAAATTGAACTTGCTCTTTCGTGGCGTTGCCTTTTCCAACGACTGCTTTCTTGACTTCACGTGGTGTATATTCAAAAACAGAAATTCCAGAATTAACAGCAGAAAGTATCACAACTCCTCTGACATGTCCGATTTTAAAAGCTGATTGAAAATTTTTCCCGTAAAATGCCGTTTCAATCGCAAGTTCGGTTGGATGATGTAAATTTATTATCTCCGTAATTCTATCGTAAATCTTTTTCAACCTCACCGGGAAAATTTCATCGCCTTCAAGTTTAATAACCCCATAATCAACAACTGCCACTTTCGTTCTATCAGGCTTTCCACCCTGCTCAAGAACCTTAACGACCCCGTATCCTGTGATATTACTTCCCGGGTCAACTCCAAGCACAATCATTTAAATTCATTGAATAAGTTTGAAATTTTAAACTCCCATTTGCTTGCTGTATTCAGCGAGAACGCTATCGTCAATTTCAAAATTAGCGTAAACATTTTGAACATCATCGTGATCTTCAAGCGCTTCAAGAAGTTTCAAGAGAAGCTGTGCGTCTTTCCCTTCAACTTTGACCGTTGTTTTGGGCAACATTCTAACCTTGGCATCATCAATCTTGATATTATTTTTCTCAAGCGCTTCACGGACGGACTCAAGATTTTCCGGCGCAGTTATAACCTCAAAGAAAGTGTCATATGTTTTCAAATCTTCAGCACCAGCATCAAGTATGATCCCGAGAACAGTGTCTTCATCATATTCTTTTGGAATCTGTATTACGCCTTTTCTTTCAAATATCCATGCAACAGAGCCTGCTTCACCCAAACTTCCGTTGTGACGGCTGAGGATATTTCTTATCTCCGCAACCGTTCTGTTTTTGTTATCCGTTGTTGACTCAATATAAAGCGCAACTCCGCCTGGACCGTAACCTTCATAGACAACCTCTTCATAAGCAACGCCCGGGAGTTCGCCAGTTCCCCTTTTGATGGCTCTTTCAATGTTTTCCCAGGGCATATTTGCTGCTTTTGCGTTTTGAATCGCAATTCTCAATCTCGGATTTGTCTCGGGGTTACCGCCACCCTGCTTGGCTGCGACGGTTATCTCTTTGATAAGTTTTGTAAAAAGTTTCCCTTTCTTTGCATCAACAACTGCCTTTTTGTGTCTTATTTGATGCCACTTTGAATGTCCTGACATATTTTACACCTCCTGAGTTTTACTTTAAATCTTTGATTTTAAACTGTATTACTTGCTGTCCATTCCAGTTACCCTCATCAAATGTGAATACAACACTTATCCTATCCTTCCCCAAAACCTCACTGTAAAGTTCACCAAGTCCATATCCAACTGCGTCAATCGTCACTCCATTTGATTTAATTTTAAATTTCAAATGATTGTTCCCAAAAATTTTTACATCAGAAACTGGAACATCCTGTGCAAGAAAAACCGGCTCTGGATTTCCGGGTCCAAACGGCTCAAAATTTTTTAACAATTTCCAGTACTCATAAATTGATCTCATTACTTCATCAATATCAACAATTGCGTCAATATTTATTTCTCTCACGAGCATTTCATCGCTTACGACCTCATCGGCGAACTTATTTATCGCAACTCTGAAATCATCAAGTTTTTCCGGATCAAGGATCATACCAGCTGCGTGTTTATGTCCACCAAACTGAATTAACATTTCTTCACACTTCTTCAATGCATGATAAATATCAAAACTCGGTATGCTCCTTGCCGAACCTTTCAAAACTCCATCGGCATAAGTTAAAAGTATTGTTGGTCTGTAATACTTTTCAACTATCTTTGATGCGACAATTCCGATGACACCCTGATGCCATTTTTCATTATAAAGCACAAAGACCTTATCTTTTTCAAAAATCCCGTTGCTTTCAATCATATTGACGGCTTCTTCAAATGCGGTTCTGTCAAGTGATTGTCTTCTCTCGTTTTCCCGATGCAATTCATCAGCCCAATTTGAAGCAGATTGATAATCACTGCTTATTAAAAACTCCACGGCTCTTGTTGCATCACCAAGCCGTCCGACTGCATTAATTCTCGGTCCAATAATAAAACCGATATGCCATGTGTTAATTTTTTTACCTCTTAAACCGGCTTTTTCAAGAAGTGCAAGGAAAGAAACCCTTGGATTTGATGAATTCAAAAGATCAAGTCCATGTTTGACAAGTATTCTATTCTCATCAATTAAAGGCACAACATCGGCTGAAGCAGCAACTGCGACGAAATCAAGATATTGATACGGGTTAATGTCAACTCCAAGTTTACTTTGCAAAGCTTGGATAAGTTTGAAAGCGACACCACAACCGGAAAGATATTTGAACGGATATTGACAGGTCTCTTTCAAAGGGTCAAGCACCGCATAAGCATCTGGAATTAAATCACCGGGTTCGTGGTGATCACAGATTATTACATCAATGCCTAAACTTTTTGCATACCTTACCTCATTTATCGCGGTAATTCCACAATCAACAGCGATCATAATTGATGCGCTTTTCTGATAAGCTTTTTCAATTCCGACTTTTGAGATACCATAACCTTCTTTAAATCTATCCGGAATGTAAACTTCAACATTTGCCCCGAGCTTTTTCAAAAAAAGATAAAGCATAGATGCCCCTGTTGTTCCATCAACATCATAATCTCCGTAAATCAAAATTTTTTCTTTGTTAAGAAGAGCTCGTTGAATTCTATCAACCGCTTTTTCCATATCCTCCATCAAAAAAGGGTCATGCAAATCATTTAAGCTCGGATTAAAAAATTTCTCCATTTTTTCCTTTGTGTCAATTCCCCGTGAAATGAGAATTTTTGCGATAGTTTCGGGGATTTTAGCTTCGTTTGAAAGACCTAAAACTTTTTCTGGATTTTGAACAGGTGATATTTTCCATTTATTTCGCAAGGCACAAAACTTTAAATTTATTTTTAAAAAACCTGGTGCGGGTCTGTAAGCCAAATTCTGTCTATCCCACACGAAGGTGGGAGAGGTGGTTATTTCTCTTCTGCGACCTACCCGAGAGTCCTTCACCCTGAAAATGGGTGAAGCCAAGGCGGGCAACCTCA